>JAOPXC010000154.1 GCA_025965335.1 Nocardioides sp.
ACCGAGAACCACCACATGATCGCCGTCAACGAGCGACTGGGGTGCCGGGTGATCGCCACGTTCACCGGCTATCGCCGCGATCTGTGAAACGGCGCCGAAGGGGTGAGTTACCGACCGCTCCTGCGGGGGTACCGCACCCCCTATGAGCATCAACACCCGCACCGTGGCCGCGACTCCGGACCAGGTCTGGGACGTCCTGTCCGACGGCTGGCTCTACCCGGTCTGGGTGGTCGGCGCCTCCCGGATGCGTGAGGTGGACGACCGGTGGCCGGCCGCCGGCGCCCAGTTGCACCACTCCGTCGGCGCCTGGCCGCTGCTCCTCGACGACACGACCGAGGTGGTGGAGTGTCACCCGGGCTCGATGCTGCGGCTGCGGGCCCACGCCCGTCCGTTCGGCACCGCGGAGGTGGTGCTGCGCCTCCAGGCCACCGGTCCGGACACCGAGATCGTGATGGAGGAGGACGCGGTCTCCGGAGCGGGTCGCCTCGTGCCGAAGCCGGTGCGCGACGTTCAGCTGACCTGGCGCAACGTCGAGGCCCTGCGTCGGCTTGCCTACCTCGCGGAAGGTCGCTCATGAAGGCCGGGACCGTCGAGCCCTTCGGCAGCCTCCGGGTCGCCTACGACGACCGGGTGCTCCAGCCCCGCGCCTGGACGGTCGCGCAGTCACTATGGGCAGCCGAGCTGTTGAAGGCGGCGCCGCCCGGCCCGCTTCTCGAGCTCTGCGCCGGGGCCGGCCAGATCGGGCTGCTCGCGATCGCGACCGAACCCCGCCCCCTCGTGGCCGTCGACGCGAACCCGGTGGCTTGCGAGTACGCGCGCCGCAATGCGGACTCGGCGGGGCTGGGTGACCTGGTCGAGGTGCGCGCGGGCCGGATCGATGAGGTCCTCGACCCGGGTGAGTCATTCGCCCTGGTGATCGCCGACCCACCCTGGGTGCGCAGGTCCGACATCGGCCGTCACCCCAGCGACCCTCGGTACGCCATCGACGGTGGCTACGACGGCTTGGACGTGGCTCGGTCCTGCGTCGAGGCGGCATCCGTCCACCTGACCCCGGGCGGGTCCACGCTGCTGCAGCTGGGGACCGTCGAACAGGCGGAGATCATCCGCGCCGAGCTGGCGCTGTACGGCGACCTGGGGTTCGTCGAGATCCGGTTCTTCGACGGGGGCGTGGTGGTGCGACTCGACCGCCAGGTCCGCTGAGGTCAGGGCCGCTGCTTCTGGGGCAGCAGCTTGTGGGTGCCGTCGCACCACGGGGCGCTGGCGGACTTGCGGCAACGGCAGATCGCGCTGACGGGACGCTCGGTGCGATGCGTGACGCCGTCGGCGTCCTCGACGAGGTGATCGCCGCGCAGCAGCATCGGGCCGCCCGGGCAGAGCACGACATCGGCATGGTCGAACGCCTTCGGCTCGGTCACGCGACGGCTCCTTCGTCGGAATCGAGCACGCCCCACCGCGCGAGCATCCGGCCGGCGACCCGGTTCTCGAGGTCGAGGCACGTGAACGCCCCGAAGTAGACGTCGTCGGCGAGCCCCGGCTCGGCCTCGAGCAGGCTGCCGCAGATCGTGCGGACCGCCAGCTGTTCGTGTACGGCGTCGGCCGCGACGTGCTCGGTGTAGTAGTCGACGATCTCGCGCGGCAGCCCCAGCCGTTCGAGCCCCTGCGCCATCCGGCGTGACGGCATCGAGCTGGTCGCCTCGAAGGCGGCCAGGTGACCCAGGGCGGCTCCCCGCAGTCGGCGGTGCAGGCCGAACAAGGACATCGCATTGTTCTGTTCCAGCACCTCCGCTGGCACCTCGTCGATGTAGGCGCCGTAGTCGCACCGCAGCCCGCACGCCGTCATGCCCTGCGCCCAGAGGTGGGCGTGCAGCCTGTTGGGGTCGCCGACGCCGTACTCGTCGTACAGCAGCTCCACCAGGGCCGCCTTCGTGGCGACGGGCAGCCGCGGCACGACCCACGCGGTCGGATCGGCCTCCTTGAGGTGGTAGATGGACCGCACACGGAGCAGCTCGAGCACCTGGTCGCGGTCGGCGTCCCGTTGCACGTGCGCCGCCAGCGACAGGCCGTCGTGGTCGGCCACGAACGCGAAGAAGTCCTGGCCGAAGCCGCCGAGGATCTGGTGGCCCGGGAAGCGGTCCCGGAGCCGTCGCTCGAGGTCGCCCTCCAGCTCGTGGCGCGGGCCCAGCAGGGCCGGGTGCCACTCGAGGCCGTCGTCGACGTCGTCGAAGCCCCGGTAGTGCAGCTCGTAGAGGGTCCAGAGCGTGATCGCGGCGTCCGCATGCCCTTCGGCGGCCGGCCAGGGCGTCGCCCGGTCGGAGTCCAGGTCGGCACGCAGGACCGCGAACACGAACTCGCTCAGGGGTCCGCGTGGCTTCGGGGTCAGCACCGCTCCGCCCGGGCTGCAGAAGTCGAGGTCATGACCCGGCGGTACCCCGACAGCAAGCCGCACATTCCAGCCCGCGAGGGTGAGTGACCGACGCCGCATGCCGACCGGCCCCCGCGGGTATCGGCAGCCCGTGCGAGGGGAAGGATCTGTCCTGAGCGACTGCTCCGGAACGCGGACTCCCGTCCAGGCATCCATCCGGTCCGCCCTGCCGGCAGTGGGGCTCGCCATCGCGCTGGGCATGGGCGCCGGTTGTGCGCCGGCGTCACCCGACCACGCCACGTGGACCGACCAGGCGAAGCAGTCGCTGTCGGACGCGGTGAGCGACGTCTCGACGGTCTCGCTCGTGCTCCGGCTCCAGCAACGCGGAGACCTGGCCCAGAACTACCAGCAGGTGGTTGCGCTCGACAGCGAGGAGACACTCGGTCTCACCGCACAGAAGTTCGGGAGCATGCAGCCGCCGGTCGGAGACGACGCGGAGTACTCCAAGGTGACGACAGCACTGTCCGATGCCTCGGACCTGCTCGTCGACATCCGCATCGCCGTGGTACGCGAGAACTCGGCCCAGTACCCCGACCTCCTGCGCAAGCTCACCAAGACCCGCAGCCACCTGCTCTCGTTGCAGAAGCGGCTGCGGTGAAGCGCTACCTGGCGGTGGCGCTCGGCATCCTCACCGCCATCGGCGGCTTCGTCGACATCGGAGACCTGGTGACCAACGCGCAGGTCGGCGCCCGCTTCGGGATGTCCCTCGCGTGGGTCGTCATCGTCGGCGTGCTGGGCATCTGTGTCTTCGCGGAGATGTCCGGCCGGATCGCCGCGGTGAGCGGTCGGGCGACGTTCGATCTGGTGAGAGAGCGGCTCGGACCACGCGTCGGCCTGCTCAACCTCCTGGGGTCGATGGGTGTCACGTTCCTGACCTTCATCGCCGAGATCGGGGGCGTCGCACTCTCGCTCCAGCTGGTCTCGTCGGTCAACGAGCTCCTGATCGTCCCGTTGGTGGGCCTGTTGGTCTGGCTGTTGCTGTGGCGAGCGAAGTTCAGCGCCATCGAGAACGTCCTGGGGCTGCTGGGCCTGGCCCTCGTGGTGTTCGCGGTGGCCCTGTGGCAGCTCGGTCCTGACTGGGGCGCGTTGGCGCACCAGGCAGCGACCGCGGACAAGCCGGGTGGTGAGTCCTGGACCGTCTACAGCTACTACGCCGTCGCCCTGTTCGGGGCGGCGATGACGCCGTACGAGGTGTTCTTCTTCTCCTCGGGGGGAGTCGAGGAGGGCTGGAGCCGCGAGGACATCCCCGTGATGCGCGCCAACGTCCTGATCGGGTTCCCGCTCGGCGGGCTGCTCTCACTGGCCATCGCCGGCAGCACCGCGATGGTGTTCGGGCCGGTCGGGATCACCGTCGACACGCTCGGGCAGGTCGGGCTCCCCATCGCTGTGGCACTCGGCAAGATCGGGGTCGCGGTGGCGCTGGTGGGCTTCACCGCGGCGACGTTCGGGGCCGCGTGCGAGACCGGCCTCAGCGTGGGCTACAGCATTGCGCAGTACTTCGGCGCCCAGTGGGGCAAGTACGTGCGGCCCTCGGAGGCGGCCGCGTTCCACCTGGTGCTGATGGTCTCCACGCTGCTCGCCACGGCCGTCCTGCTGGCGAAAGTCGACCCGATCCTGGTCACGGAGTTCTCGGTCGTCTTCTCGGCCGTGGCGCTCCCGCTGACCTACTTCCCGATCCTGGTGGTCGCCAACGACCCCGACTACCTGGGCGAGCACGTCAACGGCCCCGTCGCGAACCTGCTGGGGTCGATCTACCTGGTGCTCATCTGTGTCGCCGCCGCGGTAGCCGTCCCCCTGATGATCGTGACGAGGATGGGCCAATGAGCGAGCGCCGTAGCAGGGAGCCGGAGGACCGGCTCGGGGGGGCGATCGACGGAGCCCTGCACCTGCTGGACCGGCAAATTCTCGACAGCTTCGACAAGATGGTCGGAAAGGTCGACGATGTCGAGCTCACGGAGGGACCCGACGGCCTCGAGATCACGGGCCTCCTGACCGGAGCCGCCGCCCTCCTCCCCCGGCTGGGGGGTCGACTGGGTGACACCACGGTCCGCCACTGGCGAGCATTGAAGCCGGCCGAGCCACTGCGCAGCCACCCGTGGCGCGTCGACATGACGGACGTCGACCGCCTCGACAGCGCGGTGCACCTCTCGGTGGCCCGGGAGGGCGTGCTGCGCAAGGACCGGGAGAGGCACCGGCTCGGCCAGCTCACCGCGATGGAGGTCGTCTACCCGGATGGAAACCGGCTGGGCCGGGTGCTCGACGTCCGGTTCCGGCCCGCGGACGACGGACGCCTGGTCCTGCGGTCGCTGATCGTCGGCCGCGGGCGGCCGGGCACCTTGCTGGGTTACGACCGACGCGGCGACCAGGGACCGTGGCTGGTGCGTACCGTCGTCCGAGGCCTGCACCGGCACACCGCGATCACTCCGGCCGCAAGAGCCGAGATCGACTGGTCCGCCGCGACGGTGACGCTCGACCACGTCCCCCACGACGCTCCGGGCCACGCCTTCGGGTGAAATCCGCGGTCCGACCACATCCTCCCCGTACCAGGTGGATACCACTCGGACATGAGCCACACGAGCCACGACGAGCGCACCCGCACGACTGCCGACCCCGAGGACGACGCCAAGGTCGACTCACCGTCGGACCTGACCAGACGGTCATGGTTCTACGTCATCAGGAAGACCCGTCGCGAGTTCTCCGACGACGAGTGCACGGATCTGGCCGCGGCCCTCACCTACTACTCGGTGCTGGCACTGTTCCCGGGCGCCATCGCCCTGACGTCGCTCCTGGGCCTCGTGGGGCAGGGCACCGAGTCCGTGCAGACGCTGCTCCGGATCGTCGACGACCTCGGCGGCTCCTCGATGGTGGACAGCGTCCGTGGACCCCTGCTGGACATCAGCACCTCCCGTGGCTCCGGTCTGGCCTTCGTGCTCGGGCTCGCGGGCGCCCTGTGGTCGGCCAGCGGGTACGTCGGCGCGTTCGGCCGGGCGATGAACCGCATCTACGAGATCCGGGAAGGGCGACCGATCTGGAAGCTCCGCCCCGCGATGCTGCTGCTGACCGTGGTGCTGGTCGTGCTCGCCGCCGCGACCCTGTTGGCCCTGGTCGTCACTGGCCCCGTCGCCGAGTCCGTCGGGAACGCCCTCGGGGTCGGGAAGACCGCCGTCACGATCTGGGACATCGCCAAGTGGCCGGTGCTGCTGGCTGTGGTCGTCTTGACGGTGGCGCTGCTCTACTACGCGACGCCGAACGTGCGGCAGCCTCGCTTCCGGTGGGTGAGCGTGGGCGCGGTCGTGGCGATCGTCACGTGGATCCTGGTCTCGGTGGCCTTCGGTTTCTACGTGGCCAACTTCTCGTCGTACGACAAGACCTACGGGACCCTCGGCGGCGTCATCGCGTTCCTGCTGTGGCTGTGGCTGACCAACCTTGCCCTGCTGTTCGGCGCGGAGCTCGACTCCGAGCTCGAGCGCGGTCGTGAGCTCCAGTCGGGCCAGCCCGCCGAGGAGACGCTCCAGCTGCCGCTGCGCGACACCCGCAACATCGAGAAGGCGGAGCGCAAGGAGTCCGAGGACCTCCGGGCCGGCCGGGAGATCCGGGAGCAGTCCGATCCGACCGCACCGAGACCCGACCGCGACGATTGACGACCGCACCTGCGTCAACCAAGAGCATGACTTCCCGCTTTTGCGGCATAGTGTGTGCGTGAGCACCTACCGAATTGCGGAGGCGGCAAGTCTGCTCGGAGTCAGTGACGACACCCTGCGGCGCTGGGCCGAGGCCGGCCGGGTCGAGTTGCGGACCGAGGCGGGTCGCACCGTGGTCGCAGGGGCGGACCTCGCGCGGCTCGCCGAGTCGCTCGCCGACCATCCCGACCGGGAGCGCACCCGGGCCTCGGCGGTCAGCGCGCGCAATCGGCTGGCCGGGATCGTCACGAAGGTCACCAAGGACACGGTCATGGCGCAGGTCGAGATGATCTGCGGCCCCTACCGGCTGGTCTCGCTGATGAGCTCGGAGGCGGCCGACGAGCTCGGCCTCGAGCCGGGCGTGCGGGCCATCGCCTCCGTCAAGTCCACCAACGTCGTCGTGGAGCGTCCCTGATGCGGCTCGAGAAGTACGCCGCCCTCTCCGCGCTGGTGCTGCTCCTGCCGCTGACCGGGTGCGGTGGTGGCGACGACAGCAGCACGATCACGGTGCTGGCCGCGGCGTCGTTGACCGGGACCTTCACCGAGCTGGCGGACCAGTTCGAGAAGGACCACCCGGGGGTGGACGTGAAGCTGGCGTTCGACTCGTCGGCGACCCTGGCCCAGCAGGCCGTCGACGGAGCACCGGCGGACGTATTGGCGACCGCCGACACGTCGACGATGGACAGCGCCGGCCCCGCCCTCGACGGCGAGCCCCAGCCCTTCGCCACCAACACGATGGTGTTGGTGACCCCCGCGGACAACCCGGCCGGGATCACGGGTTTCGACGCCATCCTCAACGGCGGTGTCACCTACGTCGTGTGCGTCGACACCGCGCCCTGCGGCAAGGTCGCTGCTGCGCTGCTCGGCGACAACGACGTGGCGGCGAATCCGGCCAGCCTCGACGTGGACGTCAAGGCGGTGTTGGCCAAGGTCACCAGCGGTGAGGCGGACGCGGGCATCGTCTACGCGACCGACGCAGTTGCCGCCGGCGACGCCGTGCAGACCTTCGACATCCCGCACGCCTCCGACGAGGTCACCAGCTACCCCATCGCGGCGCTCAAGCAGTCCGGCGACGCCGGCCTGGCGCACGAGTTCGTCGACCTCGTCCTGTCTGACCGTGGCCGGCAGGTGTTGTCGGACGCGGGATTCGGTTCGCCGTGAACCCCGCATGACCGACACCGTGCCACGCACACTGGGCCGGCCGCCCCTGGCGCTGGTGCTCCCCGCAGCCGTGGCCGCCGGCCTGCTCGTGATCCCGCTGGTCACGCTGGTGCTCGACACGCCCTGGCGCAACTTCGTGGACGAGCTCGGGACCGGGGCGGTCCGGGACGCCCTCGGCATCACCGCGTTCGCGTCCGCGATCACCGTCGTCGCGTGCGTGCTGCTGGGCACTCCGCTCGCCTGGCTGCTCGCCCGGGTCGACTTCCCGGGCCGCTCGCTCCTGCGTGCGGCGGTCGCCGTACCCCTCGTGCTCCCGCCGGTGGTCGCCGGCGTCGCGCTGGTCACGGCCCTGGGTCGCAACGGGCTGATCGGCTCGGTCCTGCGCGACACGACGGGCGTCACGCTGCCGTACACGATGACGGCCGTGGTCATCGCGCACACCTTCGTGTCGATGCCGTTCTACGTGCTCAGCGTCGAGGGGGCGCTGCGCGCGTCCGGTGACCGGTACGACGTCGTGGCGGCCACGCTGGGGGCCACCCGGTGGACAACCTTCCGCCGAGTCACCCTGCCGTTGGCCATGCCCGGGCTGATGGCCGGCGCCGCGCTCGCGTGGGCCCGCTCGCTCGGGGAGTTCGGCGCCACCATCACGTTCGCCGGCAACTACCCGGGCACGACCCAGACGATGCCTTCGCTGATCTACACGACGCTGCAGTCGCGACCCGAGGTGGCCCGCACCCTGAGCATGATCCTGCTGGTCGTCTCCATTGCGATCCTCGCTGCGCTGCGCAACCGATGGCTGACGACCCCGTGACCACCCGCGGGAACGGCCTGTCCGCGACCGTGCACGTCGACGACCGGCTCGACGCGGAGCTCAACGCCGACGCGGGCGCCGTCGTCGCCGTGATCGGTCCCAACGGCGCCGGCAAGACAACGCTGTTGCGGGCGCTGGCCGGGCTGGTGCCGATGACCGGCTCCATCGAGGTGGACGGGTGGAGCTGGACCAGGCCGGTCCGACTGGTCCGTGACCGCAACGTCGGTCTGGTGTTCCAGGACCAGCTGCTCTTCCCCCACCTGGACGCCGTCGACAACGTGGCCTTCGGGCTGCGCGCGCGGGGCACGTCGCGGGCCGAGTCCGACGCCACCGCGCGGGACTGGCTGGCCCGGTTCGGGATCGCCGACCTCGCCGACCGCAGGCCCGCTCAGCTGTCGGGAGGTCAGGCGCAACGTGTCGCCATTGCCCGCGCCCTGGCACCCGCACCCTCGCTGCTGCTCCTGGACGAGCCGTTCGCAGGTCTCGACGTCGGTGTCGCGACCGCGCTGCGGATCGAGCTGGCCCGGCACCTCGCGTCGTACGACGGGGTCACGCTGCTGGTCACCCACGACGCCCTCGACGCCCTGACCCTGGCGGACGCGGTCCTGGTCGTGGACGAGGGTCGGGTTGCCCAGTACGGCTCCCCGCAGGACGTGGCCGCCCGGCCCCGGACCGCTCACGTGGCCCGCCTGGTGGGTCTCAACGTGATCCGCGAGGACGACCGGTTCCGCTCGTTCAGACCCAGCGCGGTGACCGTCTCGCTCGGGCGTCCCGAGGGCTCGGCTCGCAACCAGTGGCACGGGACGGTGCTGAGCGCGGTGACGCACGGGGACGCCGTACGCCTGCTGGTCGCTGCCGGTCCTCAGCTGATCGCCGACGTCACTCCGGCGGCCACCGTGGAGCTGGGGCTCGTGCCGGGTCGCGAGGTGTGGGTCTCCGTGAAGGAGACCGCCATCCAGACCTACGCCTGACCGACGTCCTCGTCGCGTAGGACCACCTGAAGGGGGGTACTGCGGGGGGATGAGGCGCGACATGCGGATGGACGCGGATAGGGTGCCCGCGTGCAGGAAAGAGCCTTCTCGTCCGAGTTCGAGCCCACCACGGGCACCTTGCGGATCTCCGGTGTCATCGACGAGGCCTCGGGGGGCAGCCTCCGTGAGGCGCTCCGTCTCGCCTCCGAGGACTTCTCGCGCGATCTCACCGTGGATCTCAACGATGTCGACTTCCTGCCGAGCGTGGCGGTCGGCGTGCTCGCAACCGCGCGCAACGCGGCCGAGGACGCCGGGGTCCAGCTCGAGCTCCTCGCCCACGAGGGCAGCCTCGCGCAGCGCATCCTCGTGGTGTGCGCCCTCCCCTATCGATCGTCCTGATCACGGCGGGTGAACATGCCGGCCGACTCGACCCGACCGAGGCGCGTCACCCTGCAGCTGCCCCGCGAACCGCTGGCCGCTCGCAGCGCACGACGGATGCTCACCGAGTTCCTGGTCGATGCCCAGCTGCCCACCACCGTCGTCAGGGACGCCGCACTGGTGATCAGCGAGCTGGTGACCAACAGCGTCGATCATGGTCGCGGCAACGCACGGGACGAGATCGAGGTGTCCTGGCAGCTCGATGCGCTCCGGCTCCGACTGAGCGTCCATGACAGCGGGAGTGGCAGTATCCCCATGCTGCGGCAGGCCGAGTCGCGGGCGTCTCGCGGTCGCGGGCTGGCCATCGTCGCGGAACTCTCGTCGAGCTGGTCCGTGGAGCAGCACGACGGCACCCGGGTGATCGCCGTGCTGCCCACGAGGTGACCAAAGCGTTGGGCCTCGAGCGTCGACCACCACGAACCGCCCGCCCTCGGTAGCATTCGCCCATGAGCGTCACGATGCGTCACCACGTGGTCGTGAGTGGGCGGGCTGACGCCCAGCCCATGGTCTTCGCCCACGGTTTCGGGTGCGACCAGAGCATGTGGCGGCTCGTCGCACCAACGTTCGAGGCCACGCACCGGGTGGTCCTCTTCGACCTGGTGGGCGCGGGCAACTCCGATCTCTCGGCGTACGATCCCGCCCGCTACGACCGGCTCGACCAGCATGCGGCCGACGTCGTCGAGCTGTGTCGAGAGCTGGGGCTCGAGAACGTGATCTTCGTCGGCCACTCGGTCTCGACCATGATCGGGGTGCTGGCCCAGATTGCTGCCCCCGACCTGTTCGACAAGCTGGTCCTGGTCGGCCCGTCGGCGCGTTACATCGATGACGGCGACTATGTCGGCGGATTCTCGAGCTCCGACATCGCCGACCTTCTCGAGCTCATGGACAGCAACCACCTCGGCTGGCAGGACCCCCTCGCCGCCACGGTGATGGGGACGCCCGGCCGGCCGGAGCTCAAGAGCGAGCTCGAGGCAAGCTTCTGCCGCACCCGCCCCGACATCGCTCGGCAGTTCGCAGGGGTGACGTTCCTGAGCGACAACAGGTCCGACCTGGCGCGGGTGACCGCGCCGACCCTGGTGGTTCAGACGCTCAACGACTCCATCGCGCCTGTGAGTGTCGGTGAGTTCGTTCGCGACTCGATCCCATCGGCGACGTACGCGCTCATCGACGGCTCGGGGCACTGCCCGCAACTCAGCGCGCCGGCGCCCACGATTGCGGCCATCGAGGCGTTCGTCCGATCGTGAGGATCGACCCGGCTGAGCTGTTCGACGAGGCGCCCTGCGGGTACGTCGTCTTCGACCGCGACGGCCTCATCGTCGAGGCCAACGAGGCGTTCCTGCGCCTCCTCGGGCTCCCGCGCGACGAGGTCGTGCTCGTTCGTTCGTTTCCCAGCCTGGTCACGGTGGGCGGCCGCATCTTCTTCGACACCCACCTGATGCCCATGCTCGACCTGAGCGGGCGCGTCTCCGAGGTCGCCCTCGAGCTGTTGGGACCTGACGGCGAGCGAACCCCGATCCTGCTCACGGCCAACCTTCTCCGGACAGCGACCAGGGACGCGCCGCTGGTCCGGGCGATCGTGTTCGTGGCCCGGGACCGCCGACGGTATGAGACCGAGCTGCTCCGGGCGAAGCTGGCCGCCGAGGAGGCCCGGGCGCACGCAGACGCACTGGCCGAGTCCCTCCAGCAGACCCTGATCCCGCCCACCCCTCCCGCCATCGAGGGACTGGCGGTGGCGCCGGCATACCGCCCCGCCGGCGACGGGCGGGAGGTGGGCGGCGACTTCTACGATGTCTTCCAGGTGGGGCCGGAAGCTTGGCTGGTGGTGCTCGGAGACGTCTGCGGCAAGGGCATCCCGGCCGCGACCGTCACCACGTTCGTGCGCCACACCGTGCGGGCCCTGGCGATGCGGTGCTCCGACCCGGGCGAGCTGCTCGGCCAGCTCGACACCGCGCTGTCCCTCTACCCGACCGACCGCTTCTGCACGGTCGTCGTGCTGCGGCTCGAGCGGGGATCGAACCACTGGGTGCTCACGGGCAGCGCCGGCGGGCATCCGCTGCCGCTGCTCCGCGACGCGCGGGGTGAGGTCCGCGAGCTGGGGTGCCCCGGCCCGCTCATCGGGGTGCTGCGGCACGTGGTCTTCACGACCTTCCAGCACGTGCTCCGGCCAGGCGAGACGCTGACGCTGTTCACCGACGGGGTCACCGAGGCCCGCCGCGAGTCCGAGCTGTACGGAGCCGAGCGGCTGGTCGACCTCCTCACCCGATCGGACCCGGACCCCGCAGTGATCACGGCGACGATCGTTGACGAGGTCCTCCGGTTCCAGGACGGCAACCCTCGTGACGACATCGCGGTCGTGACGATCGCGGCCCAGGCCAGGCCCTGATGCCCCGGTTCATGAGATGACACGCCTGCTCGTCGTCCACCACTCCCCCACGCCGAGTGTGCAGTCGCTGACCGATGCGGTGGTCGCGGGCGCGAACGACGACGCGATCGAGGGTGTCGAGGTGGTGGTCAGGAGGGCCCTCGAGGCGAACGCCGCCGACGTGCTCGCCGCGGACGCGTACCTGCTGGGGACCACCGCGAACTTCGGGTACATGTCCGGCGCGCTGAAGCACTTCTTCGACACGATCTTCCTCGAGGCCGGCGGTGCCCTCAGCGACGACGGCTCGGCGGGAACGGGAGGCGGCGGCAAGTCGCCGTTCGGCCTGTGGGTGCACGGTCGCTACGACACCACCGGCGCAACGCGCTCGGTTCTTTCCATCGTCGGCGCCCTGCCCTGGACCCAGTCGGCCGAGGTGCTCGAGGTGCTCGGCGACGTGGGTCAGGCGGAGCGCGACGCGGCGTACGACCTCGGCGGCACGCTGGCAGCCCTGGTCGCCCCGTGACCGTCAGGCGGTGACGTAGGGCAGGCGCACCAGGTCGAGGACGTGCTGGGCGGGTGAGCCGATCGGTGCCAGCAGCCGGATGGACACCTCGGGCCGGGTCAGCTCCTCCACTAGCACCTGCACCCCGGCGCTGGCCAGGAGCGACACCGCGCTCAGGTCTACGAGCACATGGGTAGTCCCGCCTCGGGTGATGTGGGCGAGGCTTCGACGCAGGTCGGCTGCCGACCACCGGTCGACCCTGCCGGAGAGCGCGAGCCAGGCACCGCCGAACGTGAACTCGAGCGGCCGCCGTCGGCTGGCGCGGGCCCGTTCGGCATCGGCCGTGACGCTGAGGAACTCCGGAGCGATGGTCGGGCGGTGCCGCAGGCGCGCACGCGTGCCGAGGGCGTCTCGCTCGACGGACAGCTCGTCGGCGAGACCCCGGGCCATCGCCAGTCCACGGCCGCGGCGTGCGTCGGCGTTCGGCGAGCGCCACCGGCCCCGGTCCTCCACGTCGATCTCGATCGTGCCGTCGGGTCCGAGGGAGAATCGGACCTGCACCGACCCCTGCTCCGGAGACGCCCGGCCGGCGTAGGCGTGCTCCACGGCGTTCGTGACCAGTTCGCCGACGGCATGCTGCAGTGCCATCGTGTCCATCGCACCCACCCACAGGTCGCCCAGCCAGGCCCTCAGCAGCGCCCGCACCTCGCCCACCGAGGCCCACTCGGCGGGCAGCCCGACATCCAGCGGAGCGACGGGTGGCACCCGTTGGGCCGCAATCACCGCGATGTCGTCGTCCAGACCGGTGATGCGGGTGAGCATCTCGACCACCTGGCGGCACACTCGCTGGACCACCTGCTCCTTCGCTGCGGCCGCGCGGCCTCCCCTTCGGGACTGTTGCACCACCTGAAGCAGCTCGACGGTGTTCTCCGATGCCGAACGTCCCGGCCGCTGCACGAGCCCGTCGGTGTAGAGCACGAGCACGTCCCCGAGGCCCAGCGTGTACTCGGCGACGGTGACGGGCCTGGCCGAGCCCAGCGGGCTGCTGCCGCTCGCCGGGAGATACGTCGCGGAACCCGACGACTCGACCACGATCGGGGGCGGATGCCCGGCAGTGCAGTAGGCCATGGAGCCCGTGGCCGGGTCCAGCACCACAGCGCACAGGGACGTCGAATGCGCGTCGGGGACCCGCCGGGCTCGGCGATCCAGCTGCTCGACGGCGGTGACCAGGTCCGCCCCGTTGCTCAGCGACTCCTCCAGCACGGTCCTCAGCTGACCCATGGCCACCGCGGCACCCGGGCCATGACCGGCCACGTCGCCCACGACGAGCCCCACCCGTCCGTCGGGAAGAGGGATGGCGTCGAACCAGTCACCGCCGGCCGACGTGCCGGCGCCGCCGAGGAGATAGCGCGCGGCGACCTCCAGTCCCGGCAGGATCGGCAGCGACGGAGGCAGGAGGGCGTCCTGCAAGGTGGTGACCAGCTCGTCCTCCTGCTGCCGGTCGTCGCTCGACAACGCCCTGAGGTCCAGGCTCACTCCGATTGCGTCGGTCACGTCGATCAGGGCGCTGACCACGCCACGTACCGTGCCGTCGGACGACACGATTGGCGACATCGTGAAGTCCACGTACACCTCGGTGTCCGCGTCGTCGGTGCCCAGCTTCTCGAGCCGCCACTCGTGGCCGACGTACGGCGTGCCTGTCGCATAGACCTCGTGAAGGCGCTCGATGAACTGCTGGCCCGCGAACTGCTCGAAGGCCTCGTCGGCGGGCAGGCCGACACCATCGCCGAGGATCGTTCGCGCGGATCGGTTCAGGACGCTCACGACCAGGTCGGGCCCCTTGCAGAGCACCAACATCGTCGGGGCCTGATCGAAGGCCGCAAGGACCACGTCATCGTCGCCCGAGTCGTCAGCCGCCAAACCTGGCGCCTCCTTCGTGGGATGTGCCTTCACCACCGACGTGACGTCGGTTGGTTAACGCCCGTACCCACCGACGAGAGACGAAAACACCGGACGGGTGCAGGGGTCGTGGATCGGGCGGTCTCCGCTGGCCGGGTATTGTCCGCTGGAGCCGGGGAGACCCGGCAGCTGAGCACAGTAAGGGAGGGCTGCGATGCGGCGAAGCGTCGTAGTTCTGCTCCTTGCCTCCGGGCTGGCACTGGTCGGCTGCGGCCAGGTCGAGCAGCAGGGTGGCAACACCGATCCCGATCAGGTCGACTCCGTGGACGCCCCGGAGCTGGGGGCCTGCCAGCTCCTCACCCCGGACGACGTCGCCATGCCGGCCAACGCGACCCGCACGATCGACTGCCGACAGGAGCACACGGCCCAGACGTATGCCGTCGGTCCACTCCCCGCGGAGTTCGACGACGCCGCCTCCGACGACGAGAGGCTGGGCGGCTTCGCCTACGACACCTGCTCGGCCAAGTTCGAGAGCTTCCTCGGCGCAGACGAGAGCCTGGTGATGCGCACGATCGTGAGCTGGGCGTGGTTCCGCCCGTCGGCCAAGGCGTGGGGCCAGGGTGCCCGGTGGTACCGGTGCGACGTCATCGGTGGGGGCGAGCAGAGCAAGGAGTACGTGCCGCTCCCCAAGGACGCGAGGGGCCTGCTCACCGGCCGTCCCGACGACGACTGGATGGTCTGCGTCGCCGGTGACGGGGTGACGGGATCCGTCAAGATCCCGTGCTCTCGAGACCACGACTGGCGGGCGGTCACGACGATCAAGCTCGGCGAGCAGGGCGCCCCCTACCCGGGCGACCGACTGGTCGAGGTCAAGACGCGGGACTACTGCTCCGACTCCGTCGGCGCCTGGCTGAACTACCCCGTGGACTACGACTTCGCCTACACATGGTTCCACGAGGCCGAGTGGCAGGCCGGCAACCGTCGCTCCGTGTGTTGGGCGAAGACGGCGGAGTGACCGGGTCGATGCGCCGCGTGTTCGCCGCGGTCGCCGTACTCCCCCTGCTGGTGGCTGGGTGCACCAGCGACCCGGGACCGGCCCCGGAACCGACGCCGTCATCCTCGTCGCCGACCGCCACCCCGAGGACCGCGCGGCCCGTGCCGCCGCCGGAGAACCTCGCGTGCTATCGCCTCGACTACGCGGCCGCGGTCGCGCCCACCAGCGGCGCACGGGCCGTGAGGTGCTCGGGCCGGCACACGTCCCAGACGTACGCCGTCGGCCGGCTCGACACACTGGTCGGTGGGCATCTGCTGGCCGTCGACTCCGAGCGGGTGCAGGCGCAGGTGGCGGCCGCCTGCCCGCGGCAGCTGGCACGGTTCCTCGGCGGTGACGTTGCCGACCAGCGCCTGAGCATGCTCCGTGCCGTCTGGTTCACGCCAACCGTGGAGGAGTCGGACGCCGGCGCGGACTGGTACCGCTGCGACGTGATCGCGGTGGCGACCGACGAGCGGCTGGCCGGCCTCACCGGGCGCCTGGGCGGCGTCCTCGACTCCGCGGCCGGCCTGGACCGCTACCGGATGTGTGGCACGGCCCGGCCGGGAACGGCCGACTTCGTCCGCGTGATCTGCACCTCCGACCACAGCTGGCGGGCCATCGAGACCGTGAACTTCCCCGATGGGCCGTACCCGGGCGCCGGCGCCGCGCGCGCCCACGGCCAGACACCGTGCGAGGACGCCGGGCGCGCGGTGGCCGCCGACGCACTCAACTTCCAGTGGGGCTATGAGTGGCCGACCGCCGATCAATGGCAGTCTGGCCAGCGGTACGGGCTCTGCTGGGCGCCCGCCTGAGCACTCCTCGAGGAGCACCGATGAGCTGGAAGCCCGACGACCTGCCGGACCTGACGGGACGGACGGCCCTCGTCACCGGCGCCAACTCCGGCATCGGCCTCCACACGGCCCGCGAGCTGGCGGCGCACGGGGCGAGCGTGATGCTCGCCTGCCGCAACGTCGAGGCCGGCCAGGCCGCGGCCGCCCCGATGCCGGGCAACACCAGGGTCGAGGCGCTCGACCTCGCCTCCCTGGCCTCCGTGCGCGACTTCGCGTCGCGATGGGAGGGCCCGCTCGACCTGCTGGTCAACAACGCCGGCGTGATGACGCCGCCGAAGTACCGCGAGACCGAGGACGGCTTCGAGCTGCAGTACGGCACCAACCACCTCGGCCACTTCGCGCTCACCGCGCTGCTGCTGCCCGCGCTGCTCGCTGCCCCCGCCGCCCGAGTCGTCGCCGTTTCGTCAATTGCGCACCATGGCGGCAATGACTCCGTGCTCGACGGCAACCCGGAGTCGTCGTACGAGCCGGAGCCCTGCTACGGCAACAGCAAGCTCGCCAACATCCTGTTCGCGACCGAGCTGCAGAAGCGCGCGGCCGCCGCCGGCTCACCGCTGACCGCCGCCGCCTGCCACCCGGGCGTCTCCGCCACCGAGCTCGTGCAGGACCCCAACGGCATGGGCTCGAACCGCTTCGTCCGGATGGCGGCGCCGTACTTCATGCCGATCATCTTCCAGTCGGCCCGCGCCGGCGCGAACCCCAGCCTGTACGCCGCCACCGTCGCCGAGCCCGGCTCCTACACCGGCCCACAGCGGTTCCGCGAGACCCGCGGCCCGATCGGCCCCGCCAAGCTGTCGAAGTACGCCCGGGATCCCGAGCTCGCCACCAGGCTCTGGGACATCAGCCTCGACCAGGCCGGCGTCTCCTTCGCATTCTGAGCGGCCCCAGTAGGCGCGAAATCCGTCGAGTGACGGGGATTGGCTGACTTCCGCCCTGATTTTCAGCCATTTCCCGTCACTCGACGGGAAATGCCGGTCAGGTCAGAACCCCAGCTTCCGCAGCTGACGCGGGTCCCGCTGCCAGTCCTTGGCGATCTTGACCCGGAGGTCCAGGTCGACCGGGGTGCCGAGGATCGCCTCGATCTGCTTGCGGGCCTCGGTGCCGACCTCGCGCAGCCGGGCGCCCTTGTGCCCGAGCACGATCCCCTTCTGGGAGTCGCGCTCGACGTAGAGGTTCGCGTGCACGTCGAGCAGCGGCCGGTCGGCGTCGCGCCCCTCACGCAGCCCCATCTCCTCCACGACGACCGCGATCGAGTGCGGCAGCTCGTCGCGGACGCCCTCGAGGGCCGCCTCTCGGATCAGCTCGGCCACGATCGCCTCCTCAGGCGCATCGCTGAGGTCACCGTCCGGGTAGAGCTGCGGTCCCTCGGGCAGCAGCCCGACCAGCAGGTCCTCGAGCAGCTTGACCTGGTCACCGTTCTTGGCCGAGACCGGCACGATCTCCGCCCAGTCGGTGCCCGTCTCGGTGCCGAGCTTCTGGATGTCCAGCAGGTGCGACCCGATCTGCTCGGGCGTGGCCAGGTCGGTCTTGGTGGCGATCGCCACCTTGATCGTGCGGCGCACCTTTGCCATCTCGTTGACGATGAACCGGTCGCCCGGCCCGATCTTCTCGTTCGCCGGGAAGCACACGGCCACCACGTCGACCTCGGCCAGCGTGGTCTTCACCAGGTCGTTGAGCCGCTCCCCGAGCAGGGTGCGCGGCCGGTGCAGACCCGGGGTGTCCACCAGGATCAGCTGCGCGTCGGGCCGGTGCACGATCCCGCGGACGACGGTCCGCGTCGTCTGCGGCTTCGAGCTGGTGATCACCACCTTGCTGCCCACCAGCGCGTTCGTCAGCGTCGACTTGCCCGCGTTCGGCCGGCCGACGAACGACGCGAAGCCGCTCCTGTGTTCGGTTGACGGTGCCTCGGTCATGTCAGCTTCCCCGTGCCTCGTCGTACGCCGCCCAGATCTCTTCGTCGCTACGACCCGCGGCCTTGCCCGCCCGCCAGATCGGCCCGGGGTCGACCGCCCGCGGCTGGCGCTGAGCGTTCGCGCGCCAGTAGCCCATCACGTCGTACGCCGTGGCCGGCAGCCTGCGCTCACGCATCAGGTGCTTGCGGATCGCCCGCATCTGGGAGGACTCGCCGGCCATCCAGAAGTAGCCATCGCCCGCGGGCCACTCGATCTCCTCGACCACCGACGACAGGCGGCTCTCGCCGTCGCCGGGCTGGGCCAGCCAGTGCACGGTGGTGTACGTCGGGAGGTAGTCCGCCAGGTCGTCGGGCACCTCGGCCCAGACGAACGTGGGGACCGAGCCGGACGCCGTGATCCGCGCCATGGCCGGCATCGCGGTCAGGTCCCCGACCAGGATCAGCCACGAGGCGTCCTCGGGCATCGCGAACGACCCCTTCGGCTCGGTCACCGTGACGGACTCACCCACGACGTCGCGCGCGGCCCACTCGGTGACCAGGCCGACGTCGTGCACGACCACATCCAGCTCGAGCTCGAGAGCAGAGCGGTCCCACGAGCGCACCGTGTAGTAGCGGCTCTGGAACTGCCCGGGCACGACCAGCCCGACCCACTCGTCGGGCACCCCGGTCGACTCGAACTCGGCCAGCCCCGGTCCCCCGAGCACCAACCGGACCAGGTGATCCGACACCCGGACGCGCGTCAGCACCTGCGCGTCGTACTGCCGGGCTCGGGTGCTCACTCCCCGAGGTTAGTCAGAAGGTGGGGCGCAGCGGGAATCCGTTGGAGCCGTCGTCGGTCGTGCGGACCCCGAGCACCTGGTGGAGCTGGATCTCGTTGCGCTCGAACGCGAGCCGGGAGCCGGCCATGTAGACGCCCCAGACGCGCGCCGTGCCCTCGCCGACCTCGGCGACGCACTCGTCCCAGTTGTCCTTGAGGTTGCGGCACCAGTCGCGCAGCGTCATCGCATAGTGGATGCGGAGGTTCTCCTCGTGCATCACCTCGAGGCCGGCATCCTGCAGCTCCCTGATGATCGTGCCCGAGCCGATCAGCTCCCCGTCGGGGAAGACGTAGCGGTCGATGAACGCGCCCGTCTCCTCGCGACGGTTGTGCGACCGCGTGATCGAGTGGTTGAGGAGGCGACCCTCGGGCCGCACCCTGCTCCGCAGGAACGAGAAGTACGACGGGTAGTTGCGCACGCCGATGTGCTCGGTCAGCCCGATCGAGCTCACGGCGTCGAACCCGTCCTCGAGCACGTCGCGGTAGTCGGAATGCCGCACTTCGGCCACGTCACCGAGCCGGTCGCGGTCGATGGCCTCCTTTGCCCACTCGGCCTGCTCCCGGGACAACGTGACCCCGAGGGCCTTCACGCCGTACTCCTTGGCCGCGTGGCGGACCATCCCGCCCCAGCCGCAGCCCACGTCGAGCAGTCGCTGGCCCGGCTTGAGGTCGAGCTTGCGGCAGACCAGATCGAACTTCTCGGCCTGCGCCTCCTCCAGGCTGGCGTCCTCGTTCGGGAAGACCGCGCAGGTGTAGGCCATCGACGGGCCGAGGACCATTTCGTAGAACCGGTTGGAGACGTCGTAGTGGTGCGAGATGACCTCGGCGTCGCGAGCCATCGAGTGGCGCAGGCCCTCCATCGCCCGGCGCCAGCG
>JAOPXC010000156.1 GCA_025965335.1 Nocardioides sp.
GCGGCGTTCTCGGCGGGCAGGCCGAAGGAGTCCCACCCGATCGGGTTCAGGACGTCGTAGCCCTTCTGCCACCAGTAGCGCGCGATGACGTCGTGCAGCGCCATCACCTCGGCGTGACCCATGTGCAGGTCGCCGCTGGGGTAGGGGAACATCGTGAGCGCGTAGCGCTTCTCCGCGCCCGCCCCGGCCGAGCCCGCGCGGAAGGAGTCCAGCCCGTCCCAGACCTTGCGCCACTTGTCCTGGACCTCGACGACGTCGTACGTCGACGCCTCGGTCTCCTGCTCCGACTCACTCATCGTGTCTCCCTGTTCCACCCGTGTCCTGACATGAAAAAACCCCTCGCATGGAGGGGTAGCCGCGCGATCCGTCGAGCGATCAGCGCGGCTGGCCAAGAAGCAGGGACTGCGTCGTCATGGGGACATCCTAGCGTCCGCGACACCACCAAGGAACCTGAGTACGCCGCCACCGCGCCGCCCTCTACCATCGCGGGATGGCTGACACCACCGTTCCCGATCTCTTCCGGCTCGACGGACGGGTCGCCGTCATCACCGGCGCGTCCAGCGGCCTGGGCGTCGCCTTCGCCCAGGGCCTCGCCGAGGCCGGGGCCGACGTGGTCCTCGGCGCCCGGCGCGCCGACCGCCTCGCGGACACCGCGAAGCTCGTCGAGGCGGCCGGGCGACGCGCGCTGGCCGTCGCCACCGACGTCGCCGACCCCGACTCCTGCACGGCGCTGGTCGAGGCCGCGATGGCGGAGTTCGGCCGCATCGACATCCTCGTCAACAACGCCGGCATCGGCACCGCCGTGCCCGCGACCCGCGAGACACCCGAGCAGTTCCGCGGCGTCATCGACGTGAACCTCAACGGGTGCTACTGGATGGCCCAGGCCTGCGGTCGGGTGATGCAGCCGGGCTCGAGCATCATCAACATCTCCTCGGTCCTCGCAATCACCACGGCCGGACTCCCCCAGGCGGCGTACGCCGCGTCGAAGGCCGGGCTGATCGGCCTGACCCGCGACCTCGCCCAGCAGTGGACGGGTCGCAAGGGGATCCGGGTGAACGCGGTCGCTCCCGGCTTCTTCGCGTCAGAGATGACCGATCAGTACCCGCCGGGCTACCTGGAGTCGCAGAACGACCGCAACCCGATGGGCCGCAAGGGCGACCCGGTCGAGCTGGCCGCGACGGTGGTCTTCCTGGCCTCCGACGCGGCCGGCTACATCACCGGTCAGACGCTCCCCGTCGACGGCGGCATGACCATCACCTGACCGGCCACCGCGTCAGGCTGGCCACCAGCGCCGTGAACTCGGCGCCCCGGTCCCCGAGCGGCTCGAAGAACCGCCGGTCCACCGCCTCGACGTCGGCGACCGCGCGGTTGGCCAGCGCCGCACCTGTCCTGGTGACGACGAGGGACCGGGCGCGCGAGTCCGTCGGGTGGGTACGTCGCTCGACCAGCCCCCGGGCCTCGAGGGCGCGGAGCACCTGCGAGGTCATCATCGGGTCGGTCCCGGCATGCGCGGCCAGGTCCTTCTGGGTCACCGGCTCGTCGGTGTCGAGCCAGGTGAGCGAGGCGAGCAGCACGAACTGCATGTGGCTGAGGCCGTGCGGCTTCAGCGCGGCCCGCTGGGCCGCCTGCCAGGCATTCGTCGCCCGCCACATCACCAGGCCGGGGCTCTCGTCGGCGTCCTCGAACGCGGAGGAAAGCCGGCGCGTCATGCGGCCTCCACCTCTGCCTCGACCTGGGCCACGAGGCGGTCGAGGTCGGCCTGCGCCGACTCGCGGAACCCCTTGCCCATCACGGCCGCCCAGACCCGGGCGAGCGGCCCGTCCATCGTGACCAGGACGCGCAGGTCCGTGCCCTCCGGAGTGGCCGTCGCGGTGTGCAGGAAGACCAGCGTGGCGCCGGGCAGCTTCGTGGTGTCGGTGTACTCCCGGCCCGGCTCGCAGGCGCTCACCGTGAACTTCACCCGTGGACCACCCTTCGGCTTCAAGACGCCCGTCGTACCGGTCCGGACCGGCCCGTCGACCCGCACCCACTCGGTGTCAGGACTCCAGGTGGGCCAGGTGTCGTGGTCGACCCACTTCGCGAAGAACGCCTGCGGTGCCGCGATGGAGGTCGAGCGACCTCGTCCCAGTTCGATCATGTAACTAGTATGCGCGCATATTATCTGCCCGGCAAGTGACGCCGGACAGCGGGCTCAGGAGACCGGCTCCGACGCCCCTACGGCCTGCGCCTTGGCCCAGCGGTAGTCGGCCTTGCCGGACGGCGAGCGTTCGACGAGGTCGGTGCGGACGATCGCCTTCGGCACCTTGTAGCGGGCAACGTGCCGGCCGCACTCGACCAGGAGGTCCGCGTCGGTGACCCTGGAGCCGGCCTCGACCTGTACGACGGCGACCGCCTCGCTCCCCCAGCGCTCCGACGGCCGGCCGACCACCACGACGTCCCGGACGTCGGGGTGGGCCGCGAGGGCGCGTTCGACCTCCTCCACGAAGATCTTCTCCCCACCGGAGTTGATGGTGAAGCCGTCGCGGCCCAACAGCGTGATCCGGCCGTCGTCGAGGATGTCCGCCCGGTCGCCGGGGATGGAGTACCGCACGCCGTCGATGACGGGGAACGTCCGGGCGGTCTTGGCGGGGTCGCCGAGATAGCCCAGCGGGACGCGGCCGCGCTGGGCCAGCCAGCCACCACCTTCACCTGGCTCGAGCGGCCGGGTGAACTGCTCGTCGACAACGGTCGTCCTCGCGTCCACCGGCGTGAATGTCGCCGCCTCGGCCTCCATCCCCTTGACGGACATCGAGCTCATCTGCAGACCGGTCTCGGACGCCCCGGCCGCGTCCATCACCAGGATGTGCGGCAGCGCCTCGAGCAGCTGGGCGCGCACGCCCGGCGTCAGCGGGGCACTGCCGTTGTTGATCGCGGCCAGGCCGGACAGGTCGTAGTTGCCGCGCACGATCTCGTCGAGCAGCGGGCGCGCCACCGCGTCGCCGACGACCGGGATGCTCACGACCTTCTCGCGCACCGCGACCGTCAGGGCGTCCACGGGGTCGAAGTGCTGCACGTTGTCGGGGATCACGATCTTCCCGCCGCCGGTGATCATGTAGAACGAGGACCACTGCGCGGCCCCGTGCATGAGCGGCGGGATCATCAGCGACGTCATGCCGCCGTTGGCGTTCACGGCCGCCTCCGCGATCGCGGCGTACGACGTGAACGGCTCCGTCGTACCGAAGGGCGTGCCACCCATGGACGACACGTAGACGTCGTCGTGACGCCAGAGCACGCCCTTGGGCATGCCCGTGGTGCCGCCGGTGTAGAGGATGAAGAGGTCGTCGGCCGTCGGGGTCGGCATCCCGGCCGCCGGGGCCGGCGTGCGCACAACCTCGTCGTAGGCCACCGCACCGGGGAGCAGGTCGTGGCCGGACTCGTCGGCGACCTGGATCAGCACCCGCAGGTCGGGGAGCCGGTCGCGGATCGCCGCGACCCGGGGGGCGAACTCCGCGTGGTAGACGAGGGCCTTGGTATCCGCGTCGACGAGCAGGTAGAGCAGCTCCTCCTCGACGTAGCGGTAGTTCACGTTGAAGGAGGCGACCCGGGCGCGGTAGCCGGCCACCATGGCCTCGAGGTACTCGTTGCCGTTGCGGAGGTAGAGGCCGAAGTGGTCCTGGCCCGACTCGTGCCCGGCGAGCTGGTCGCGCTCGGTGTGACAGCCGAGGCCCTGCTCGACGAGGAAGTGCGCGATCCCGTCGATGCGCGCGTTCATCTCGCCGTAGGTCAGCCGACGCTCGCGCCAGACCAGGACCTCCTGGTCCGGGACCGCGCGGGCCACCGTGTCGAAGACGGTCGAGAGGTTGAAGCCGGACTGATCGGTCGTCATGACGCTCCCGGGGGCGAAGTGGAACACGTTCTAGAAACGTAGCCGACTTCTGAGCGTTCTGTGAGCGCGGTCTCACAACACGCTGTCCGGCACGGGCGCGGACCCCGCGCACTTGGCCACCCGGTCCGCGACCCTGCGGACGGGCGACCAGTGGTGGCAAGCGTCAGTCGGTCGAGCGCACCGCGTGCACGGTCGGACTGGTGTCGGCCTTGCAGTCCGGCGTGCCGCCGATCCTCGCGTAGAAGAAGCCCTGGACACCGGTGTTGCCGGTCGACCAGGTGTACTTCGTGCCCTGCCTGCCGACGGTGTCGGAGAACATCTTCCTGTCGTCGCCGCCACCGCGGGTGCCGATCTGCTTCCAGACCCAGACGGTGCGCTCCAGCGCGCAGACGGACGGGTTGGAGGTCTTGACGACGCCCGACAGGTCGGCGCCTTCGGCCCTGATGGTGACGGTCACGTTGGCCTTGGCCTGCTGTGCGTAAGCGGTCACCCCGGTCGCGCCGATGGCGGTGCCGAGTGCGGCGGCTGAGACCGCGGCAAGGATTGCTCGCATGTTCGTGCCTTTCCCGATGAGGTCCCCACCCTGTCTGGCAGCGTAGGGCCGGCGCCTCCGGGGTGGAAGCACCTCGACCTCCAAGAAGCGGAAACCCGGCTGGTGATACCAACGAGCCCGCACGGCGCGTGAACCATGCCGCGAGCCGACCGTTGCGCTTGCCCTCGGCGCGGCGCAGCTCTACCTCCGGGACGGCGACGTGTTCCGGATCTCGCGGGTCTGCGGGGGATCCCGGACACGTGGCGGGAGTACCTGGATGAGCATCCCGTCGCGGTGAACCGGCTCCACGGGCTAGCCCGCCTGGTCGACGGCCATGACGGCCTCGTCGAATGGCTTTCCATCGAGAGAGGAGAGGAACCCCAGAGGTGGTTCTGCCATCGACAACTCCGTGACGCCCTCGGCTCATCCAGGAGTCCCACCACAGGATCCCGACGCCACCATCGTCGCGATGGTGATCGCCCACAGCCGTGGGTGACCGAGCGACTCACGAGAAGTCGCGCCGGCTGCTGTGAAGGAGTCTGAGGACGCCCTTCATGGACCAGCGGACCTTCTTCTCGAACTCGTGCCGAGCGAGCGTAAGCCGCTCTGCCGGAGTGAGCATCGCCCGGTTGTTCCCATAGGGGGCGAGCGCCAGCCGCAGAGCTCGTTCCACCGAGATGTCCGCCAGACCAGTACTTCTCGCATAGTCCTGCACCCAGGCGAGGAAAGCGATGCGCGCCTGGTGCGGGCGCGTCCGGACATAGACGCCCGACCTCTCGGAGTGGGCTGTCACAGAGTCTTCATGCTGCCGGTAGCGCGCTCCGACCACAGCGGTCACGTAGGCAGGGAAGCGCAACAGGAGCTTGACCCACAGGGTTTGGTCCTCATAGAGATGAAATGCCTCGTCAAAGCCGCCGGTCAGCTCGAGCGCGCGGCGCCGGACCATCACTCCGCACGTGCAAGGAACATGGCCCAGCTGCATCAACACCACACGGTTCAGCAACTCGGGGGGTTGATGAACGCGGCCCGCCTGCCTGCGCATTCCCTCGATCCAGTCGCGCTCCTCCGCTCCCGGGTGCCACCAGTGGGTGGGCCCATAGACCATCATGACCTCGGGGTGGGCTTCGAACGCCTGGAGCCGGGACTGCAAGTTGTCGGGCTCATAAACGTCGTCGGCGTCCAGGAAAGCCACGAACTCTCCGACGGCCTCCAGAATGCCGAGGTTACGTGCCGCTGCGGCACTCCCCGGGGCGCCGGAGGGGCGGTGGAGCAGGCGGATTCGGGGGTCGGCGCCGGCGGCTCTCGCAACGATGCCTCCGCCGCCGTCCGTCGATCCGTCGTCGATGAGCAGCATCTCCCAGTCGGACCAGGTCTGGGCCTGCACACTGGCGATCGCCTCCGGCAGGTAACGTCCCGCGTTCAGGAACGGGACGACGACGGACACCGTCACCATGGTGGTGGTCTCACTGCGGCTACCCGCCGTACTCGCGTGGCCCAGTGTTGGAGGTGCAATCTCGCGAGCATTCTCTCCACCGCCATCTGGTCACCTCGCCCCACCCGGCGATGCACGGACGGATGGCGGCGTTGCTCCCGTACGTAGTGGCGGATGCGCTTCAGACAGCGGATCTGCGTGGCCAGGTCGCCACCCGCCGCCGTGGACGCGGCCGAGGTGCTCGTGTTGTGTTGCCGATATTTCGCCCAACAGCGGCCACTCACGAAAACGGGAAAATGCAGCAGGATCTTGGCGAAGAAGAGTTGGTCCTCGAACATCGCGGCGAACGACTCATCGAAGCCGCCGACGTCTGCGATGGCTGAACGCCGCATCAGGGCACTACAGGTGGTCGGTGTTTGATACACATTGCGCAGAAGATTGCGGAAGAGGACCGGCGGCATGTGGACCCGGTTCGGCTGAACGCCAAGTTCGTAGAAGAAGTCCACCGTGCCCGTGGTGTCCCATGAATGCCAGATGAGTGTCCGTCCGTAGACCATCGCTACTTCAGGATGTTGCGCGAAAAGTCCGAGCTGTTCCTCGATCTTGGTCGCTTTCCAGACGTCGTCGGCATCGAGGAAGCCGATGAAGTCACCCCAACTCTCGGACAACCCAAGGTTCCGTGTGGCGCCCGTACCGTGATTGCCGCCGTCGGGATGGGTGATGAGCCGGATGCGCCTGTCAGCCCCTGCATGACGCCGAGCGATCTCGCGGCTGGCATCGGAGGAGCCGTCGTCGGCGATGATCAGCTCCCAGTCCGGAGAGCTCTGCTGGATGACGCTCGTGATCGCCTCGTCCAGGTATGCCTCGCCGTTGTAGACGATGACGATGCACGTCACGGTCGGGGCGCCCATGCTCATGGTGGTGCCGAGACAGGCGTACGCCGACGACGCCGTGCCACGTAACTGACCCCGAGGTAGCGGACCGCACGCAGCGGTGTGCCCAGCACGGTCAACGGAGCCTGTCTCGCCAGGGAAGCGCCCTGTCTGAACAGGGAGCTGTCTATGGAGCGGCTGCGGATGCCTTCCAGCAGCTCGAGACACCACGCCATCACATAATGGCGCTTTCGGCTGACGACGCCTTCCCGGTACGCCCTCATCACGGCGAGGTGTTGGGCTGTGGGTCTCTGGCGACGGAGCACGGTAAGAACGTGGCGCAACATCATCGCAGAATCCCGAGACATGTTGCCGCGATGGTGCCAGTACTCGGCAAGCGGCTCGGGCCCATACACGATCGGGAAACGAAGCGCGATCCGTAGATAGACGTCGTAGTCCTCACAGGCGGCAAGCCCTTCCTCGAACCCACCGATCTCGGCGAGACATGTTCGCCGATACATGACTGCCGCATGCATGCCGATCAGGTTCCTTCGAAGGAGGGCTGAGTAACCGTCCGCGGCTGGCAGGAACTCAGCGACATGTCGCGGCCCGGCTACCGCGTCAACGTGAAGGTATCCGCCGTAGGACAAACCTGCCTCTGGAACCGCGCTCAGGCGCTGCAGGTTGAGGGCGAGCGCATCGGGCAGCAGGCGGTCGTCGGCGTCGAGGAAGACAACGAACTCACTCGTGGCGGCTCGCCATCCGGTGTTGCGCGCGGCTGACAGCCCTGCATTCGGCTGACGGATTGAGCGGATTGCGGCGAACCCGGCCGTGACGTGTTCTGGGTGGTCTGTCGACCCGTCGTCGACGACGATGATCTCGTCGGCTGGAACGCTTTGTCCGAGCGCGCTGCGAACTGCCGCCTCGAGGAAGATGGCGTGGTTGTACGTCGTGATGATGATCGCGACACTGCCCGGCCGGGGCTCCGTCGTCACGGGATTCACACGTTCCGGTCGCCGGCGTCGTTCATCACAGAACCCGAAGTCGCCTCGCGAGCTGGTCCGCTGACCAGTCCATCACCTGCAGGCGGGGAAGGGCCAAGACGGCACAGGTGGGTGTGACGCCCGTTTCCTCCGTCGTGCAGGCGGCCTCGAATCCTGCGTCACGCACGAGATCAACGGTGGAGGGGTCGTAGTCGCCGAACGGGTAGGCGAAGGTGGCGGGTAGCCGTCCGATGATCGTGGCGCATGCCCGACGAGCATCCCCGATCTCGGCTCGTCGAACCGGCTCGGTCTGCAGGGGAAGCGACGGATGAGTCAACGTGTGGCAGCCAAGATCGACGACGTCTGATCGACTGAGAGCGCGCAGCTCCTCCAGGGTCATGGGGCGATGGCTGTCACGAGGCGCCAACGGTGTGCCTGCCTGTGCGCGCAGCTCCGTCACTGCGGCGGCTTGGGCCGTCGGCTCGAGGGCGCGCACGGCGTGCCACAACTCCATGTATGCCTGCTGCCGACGGCTTGAGGGCGCGGATCCCGGTCGCCAGCCCCCAGTGCCGCTGGACGGCTCGCCGAGCTCGAGCAACAGATCTCGTGGCTCCATCGTGAGTTCGAGGCGCTCGACGGACGAGTGGAGCACAACGCGCTGCAGTTCGTCCCACCAGAACTCGTGCCCCGCGGCGACTGGACCCGTCGTCACGAAGAACGTCGCGCGAGCTTGATGCGCCTCCAGAATCGGGGCTGCAGTCGTTGCGTTGCATGCATAACCGTCGTCGACGGTAATCGCGACGGCACTGGCGGGCAGTCGAGCCTCCTGCTGCAGCCGCGCGAACTCAGTCAGCGACAGGATCGTCCGGTGATGGCTCAGCCACTGCACCTGTTCGTCGAACCGACCCGGTGACACGGCAAGACCCCATGGATCCACACGCTCCGTTGCGATCCGGTGATACATCAGCACTGCCGGTCGGGGACGAAGAACGCGTGCTCGCCTTCCGGCTCGCGCGAGTCGTCGCGTCGCCAGCGAATGGAAACGCGCCCCGCTTCGCGGCGCCCGCCCCGGCGCCATCGTCGCGGTCAAGGGGCCCGCCCCGTGACGAAGAGCCTCGTGGTCAGCGGCACCCCGACATTATGTCCGAAGGACTCACCGCTGCGCGAGGCACCGTCGCGCCATGGAGTTGGGCCGTCACGCGGCAACGCTGCTCAGCAGCTCCACCAGCCGCGGAGTGTTCCTGTCAGCGTCGTACTTCACTTCGACCTGCGCGCGCGCGCGCTCACCGAGGGCTCTCAGCGACCGTTCGTCGTCAACGACATCAGCCAGGGCCTCACGCAGCGCTGCGGGGTCGTTCGGAGGCACGACCCTTCCGCAGTCGGCACCGACCAACTCCGGGATCGACCCCACGGATGTGGAGACAACAGGCAGGCCGCTGGCCTGAGCTTCCAGGATCGCCCACGGCACCGCATCCCATGTCGTCGGCAGGCAGAACAGGTCCGCGTCACGGAACAGGTCAGCCAGATCGGTCGTTCCTGGCCTCGCCCGGTGGACGGTCATCAACGGGTGAGGCTGCACCCGCTCGGTGGTCACGACGTGGACCTCGACCGGTCGCGCCAGTCCCTCCGCTGCGGACAACAGCGCTGGGCCGCCCTTCGCGGCGAACCGTCCACCGACGAAGAGTATGCGTAGCACTCCTGGCCCTCGAGCGCCGACGCGAGGACTGAAGACGTGCGTATCAAGCCCGGGGTGCAGCGTCTCGATCCGAGCCCCAGGTACGAGACCGCGCAACATGTAGCTCACGTGCTCGGTCCACGAGATAGCGAGCGGAGCAGCCTCCAGCGAGCGACGTTCGAGTTCTTGAAGAACCCGCCACGGATGGGCAAGCGGCTGATCCTGCGGCGACCGATGCATCAGTCGCATCCATTCCGCCATCGCCACGTCGAACGCGGGAACGCAGGGCAGCTCAGGCTGCACCGCCGGCAGGAGCAGCGCTGCACCGTTGACCACGACGTGAGCGACAGTCGGGTTCCAGGATCGGATCTCCTCATGGATGATCCGACGCGCAGCAAAACTTTGCAGAGCGAACCACCTCAGGTCGGAGTACCCACGCCCGGGCAGGCCCGGCACTGGTGTGACCGCGGCGCGTTGCACGAGGTTGAACGGCTCCATCACGCGAAACCGTGCGACGGCGGAGGCGCCGGGGGGAAAGTGTGATTGGTAGACCTGCTGGGCGCGAAGGTTGCCAAGGGGAGATTTCTTCACGGGCTGACCTTGGTTGAGGAAGAGGATGCGCGTTCGACCACCCATGTCAGGTATGCCTCCACTCTCTCAGCATGAGACCGCTCCCCCGGGCTCACGACGTCTCAACAAGACAAGTCGAGCGCGGCGCATGCAGCAGTCGTCTGCATGAAAGAATCGCATGATGCAGGCCGCAATGAGAGCGGAAGCGGGCCGTCTTGCCCGAGCCGCTGCGGGCCGCGCTCGCTCACGGCTACCGGTCCGGTTCGGTTCACTGCGGCGACTTGCGCCAGTGAGCCGCAAGTTCGGATACGACCGTGGGCAGCCCATCGACCGGTACTACATCGAGCGGTTCCTCGATGCCAACGCCGACCTGATCACGGGGCGGGTCCTCGAGATTGGGGACAACGCCTACACCCGCCGCTTCGGCGGGCCTCGAGTGACCCGAACAGATGTCCTCAACATCGACCCCGGCCACCCCCGGACAACGATCGTCGGCGACCTGGCCACAGCCGACCACATACCCTCCGACGAATTCGACTGCCTGATCATCACGCAGACACTTCACTTGATCTACGACCTGCCCGCCGCCGTGGGCACCCTTCACCGGATACTGGGGCCGGGAGGCACACTGCTGACCACCTTCCCGGGGATCAGCCCGCTCAGCGATGACAGATGGGCCGACAGTTGGTACTGGGCCCTGACGCCACTGTCGGCAGTTCGACTGTTCGGCGACGTCTTCGGCCCCGACAACGTGGCGGTCGCTGCCCATGGCAACGTGCTCACCAGCGTCGCTTTCCTCGAGGGACTGGCCGCCCGGGAGCTCCGACGCGAGGAGCTGGACGTCGACGACCCACAGTTCCCGATGCTGATCACCGTGACTGCCGTCAAACCCCGAAGGGCTTGACGGGTTCCCGACCTCGTCGGGATGGGGGTCAGGAGACAGCGTCGAGGCGCTCGACCGCGAAGGGAAGGTCCAGCACCAGGATCCGCTCCGGCCGATGCAGATCCGAACCCTGGAGTGTGAACGGAGCAACCGTCGGCAGGTCGAACAACTCCTCGTACGGAGTACCGAACCACACCCCTGCGGTGTAGTCACCGACATTGAGCACCGGAGGCAAGGCCAACGAGACGCGGTACCTACCCGGCGACAGACGCACCGATGACCGATCGCTCAGCAGCTCATCGATCACCCGGGCTCCACCGCTCGAGGTCACCAGGATCGCGAGATCCAGTCCTGGGAGGTCCTCGGTCACCACGAACACCGTCTCGATCCGCAGCCGGTCCCCGCGCATCAGCACCGAGCCCTCAAGCCCGTCCGCCGACAGCACGCGGATGTCAGTCACCGTCACCGCACTCGACTCGTACACGGGCCCGCCCGAGTCATATGAGGACACGCTCGAGGTCAAGTAGTCGCGCACGATGCCCTCGGTCGCGCCCGCGTCACGGATCCTGCCTGACTCCAGCCAAATCGACTGCCGACACAGCTTGCTGAGTGCCTCCAAGTCATGACTCACGAAAACCAGGGTGCGCCCCTCTTGTTCCGCGTCCTGCATGCGCCCAATGCACTTGCGCTGGAACTCGGCGTCCCCGACAGCGAGAATCTCGTCCACGACCAACACGTCCGGCTCC
>JAOPXC010000161.1 GCA_025965335.1 Nocardioides sp.
GACCGTCATCAGAACAGATGTCGCGACGTGCCCGCCTGGTTCCCGGCCCGGTCGGCCGGTTCCGTGGATTGCGCGGTTCGCACGCTGCTTGGGTCAGCCGAGGCCGGTCTGGAGCACCGCCCGCACGTTCAGGTCCTTGAACCGGTAGCCAGCGGCCTCCAGTGCTGCCGGGCGCACGTTGAGGGAACCGAGGATCTCCGACGCCAGCTCGCCCGCTCCGAGTCTCAGGGCGAACCGCGGGGCGGCGACCAGGGCCCTGCGGTGCAGCGCCGTCGCCAGGGCGTCGGTGAACTCGCGGTTGGTCGGCGCCTTCGGACAGCACAGGTTGAACGGTCCGCTTGCATCGTCGTGCTCGGCCAGGTGGGCGACGCCGCCGACCCAGTCGCGCAGCGAGATCATCGCCATGTGCTGGCGTCCGTCACCGAGCCGCGCCCCCAGCCCGGCCTTGAACAGCAGCCGCAGCTGCTTGAGGGGCGGGCTGCGCCGGTCCATGATCGGCGAGGTGCGCAGGACGCAGACGCGGGCCCCGGCCTCGACCGCCGGCCCGGTGGCGGCCTGCCAGTCGCGGGCGAGCACGGTCAGCAACGCCTGGCCGCGGCTGTCGGAGGCCTCGGTCAGGACCTCGTCCCCGTGGTCGCCGTAGTAGGAGACGCCGTTGCCGGCGAGGAAGGCCGGCGTCGAGTCCGAGTCGGCGATCGCCCGGGCCAGCACCTGGGTCGTCGTGATCCGGCTCGCGCGCAGCTCACGCGCCCACCTGGCGGAGTGCGGGTTGCCGGCCGTCGGCGCACCCGCGAGGTTCACCACCACATCGGCGGACTCGATCACACCGCGGTCGTAGGTGCCGGCGTACGGGTCCCAGCTCGACTCGTCGGGCGCGGACGTCGGCCTGCGCACCAAGGCGGTGACCGCGTGCCCGCGTCGGACGAGCTCGGCCGAGAGGAAGCTGCCGAGGAAGCCGCTCGCGCCCGCGATCACGATCTGCATGGCTCCACCCTGTCACGCGGCGGAAGCGACACGCCGACACAAGATGTGGTGCCGAAATGTTGGCCGATCCCTAGATATGGTCCTCGTGCTGGTCCGGAACGGTCGTCCTCAGGCGGTCGTTCCGGGGCAAGAGGGAACCCGGTGAGATACCGGGACTGCCCCGCAGCGGTGAGTGGGAACGAAAGTCGTCAACGAGCACTGGACGCCCGCAAGGGAGCCCGGGAAGCGACGGCCGGTAGGAACCCGGGTTCGCCCGGAAATGCCCACGAGTCCGAAGACCTGCCAGCGCCCGCACACGACCGTGTGCGGTGGTCGTGGACCTCGAGGGTGGGTCGGCCGACTGCAGGACTCCGCCCGTCCTCGGACGCCGCGGCGTCCCTGTCGTCGTCTCTTCCCCGACGGTTCCCGACTTCCGGCGAGCTCGCGAGGAGAGAGCAGCACATGACCCAGACAGACCAGTCAGACACCGTCGAGGTGGTCTCGACAAGCTCGACCACCGAAGACCGCTCGACCACCGAAGACCGACCGGCGCGGACCCCCATGGCGGTCCGCAAGCGCAACGGCGACACCGAACCGGTCGACCTCAACAAGATCGTCCGCGCCGTCGAGCGCTGCGCGACCGGACTCACGTACGTCGAGCCGCTCACGGTGGCGACCCGCACGATCTCCGGGCTGTACGACGGTGCCACGACGGCGGAGCTGGACCGGCTCTCGATCCAGACGGCCGCCGAGCTGACCGCCAACGAGCCCGAGTACTCGCGGCTCGCGGCGCGCCTCCTCTCGGGCTACATCGACAAGGAAGTGGCCGGACAGCAGATCGCGTCGTTCAGCCAGGCGGTCCGGCTGGGCCACCTGGAGGGTCTCGTCGGCGCCCAGACCGCGACGTTCGTGGAGGCCAACGCGCGCAAGCTGGACCACGCGGTGGACCCCTCGCGGGGTCTCGGCTTCGAGTACTTCGGTCTGCGCACCGTCTACGACCGCTACCTGCTCCGCCACCCCGAGACCCGCCTGGTGATCGAGACCCCGCAGTACTGGCTGCTCCGGGTGGCGTCCGGCCTGGCCACCACACCGGCGGAGGCGATCGAGCTCTACGAGCTGATGTCGTCCTTGGCCTATCTGCCGAGCTCGCCGACCCTTTTCAACTCCGGTACCCGGCACACCCAGATGTCGTCGTGCTATCTCGTCGACTCCCCGCGCGACGAGCTCGAGTCGATCTACGCCCGCTACGCCCAGGTCGCGGCGCTGTCGAAGTTCGCCGGCGGTATCGGACTTGCCTTCTCCCGGGTTCGCGGGCGGGGCGCCCTGATCCGCGGGACCAACGGCCACTCCAACGGGATCGTGCCGTTCCTGCGGACCCTCGACGCCTCGGTGTCGGCGGTCAACCAGGGAGGCCGACGCAAGGGCGCCGCCTGTGTCTACCTCGAGCCGTGGCATCCCGACATCGAGGAGTTCCTCGAGCTGCGCGACAACACCGGCGAGGACGCCCGGCGTACGCACAACCTCAACCTCGCCAACTGGGTCCCCGACCTGTTCATGCGCCGGGTCGAGGCGGACGAGCAGTGGAGCCTGATCGACCCCGACCAGGTGCCCGAGCTGCCCGACCTGTGGGGCGCGGACTTCGAGGCCGCCTACGTCGCCGCCGAGGCCGACGGCCGCGTCGTACGACGGCTGGCCGCTCGTGACCTCTACGCGAAGATGATGCGCACCCTGGCCCAGACCGGGAACGGCTGGATGACGTTCAAGGACGCCGCCAACCGCACCTGCAACCAGACCGCGAAGCCCGGCAACGTGGTGCACCTGTCCAACCTGTGCACGGAGATCGTCGAGGTCTCCAGCGACGAGGAGACCGCGGTGTGCAACCTGGGGTCGATCAACCTGGCCAGGCATCTGAACGGCGTGGGTCTCGAGACGGTTGCTGGGCAACCTCCACGACCAGCGGACCGGGTCGACTGGGAGAAGCTGCGGCGTACCGTGCGGACTGCGGTGAAGTACCTCGACCGCGTGATCGACATCAACTACTACCCGAGCCCCGAGTCGGCGGCCTCGAACCCGCGCTGGCGCCCGGTGGGACTGGGCGTGATGGGTCTGCAGGACGTGTTCTTCGCGCTCGGCCTACCGTTCGACTCCGCGCCGGCCCAGGAGCTGTCGACCCGGATCTCGGAGGAGATCTACCTCTCGGCGCTGGAGAGCTCGTGCGACCTGGCCGAGGCGCACGGCGCGCACCCGGCGTACGCCGACACCCGGGCGGCAGCCGGTGACCTGCAGCCGGACCTCTGGTCGGTCACGCCGACCCAGACCGTGCGCTGGGCGCGGCTTCGGGAGCGGGTGGCCGTGCATGGTCTGCGCAACTCGCTGCTGGTGGCGATCGCGCCCACGGCGACGATCGCGTCGATCGTCGGGGCCTACGAGTGCATCGAGCCGCAGGTGTCCAACCTGTTCAAGCGCGAGACGTTGTCGGGGGAGTTCCTCCAGGTCAACGCCGCGCTGGTGCGGGAGCTGCGGACCAGGGGGCTGTGGACCGCGGAGGTGCGTGAGCAGATCAAGCGCCAGGAGGGCTCGATCCAGGGCATCGAGGCGATCCCCGACGACGTCCGGCTGTTGTTCCGCACTGCCTGGGAGCTCCCCCAGAAGGCACTGGTCGACATGGCCGCCGCCCGGCAGCCCTACATCGACCAGAGCCAGTCGCTGAACCTGTTCCTGCTGAGTCCCACGATCGGCAAACTCAGCTCGATGTACCTCTACGCCTGGAAGGCCGGCCTGAAGACGACGTACTACCTGCGGTCGCGGCCCGCGACCCGCATCCAGCAGACGACCATCGGCAGCCGTCCCTCGGCGGTCGAGCCGTCTCCGGTGGTCGAGCCGTCCCCCGTGGTCGAGCCGTCTCCGGTGGTCGAGCCGTCTCCGGTGGTCGAGCTTGTCGAGACCCCCGACAGCGCCGCGATCGCCTGCTCCCTGGAGAACCCCGAGACCTGCGAGGCCTGCGAATGACGACCATCCAGAACACCGGCAACGACCAGCGGATGCTCCTCGACCCCGGGATGAACCTGACCCTGCGGCCGATGCGCTATCCGCACTTCTACGATCGCTATCGCGACGCCATCAAGAACACCTGGACCGTCGAGGAGGTCGATCTGCACACCGACCTGAAGGACCTCCAGCGGCTCTCGGAGGCCGAGCGGCACCTGGTGTCGCGGCTGGTGGCGTTCTTCGCGACCGGCGACACCATCGTGGCCAACAACCTGGTGCTCAACCTCTACCAGCACATCAACTCCCCGGAGGGCAGGCTCTACCTCTCGCGGCAGCTGTTCGAGGAGGCGGTGCACGTGCAGTTCTACCTGACCCTGCTCGACACCTACGTCCCCGACGAGAAGGAGCGGCACGAGGCGTTCGCGGCCGTCGACAACATCCCGTCGATCAAGCACAAGGCCGACTTCTGCTTCCGTTGGATCGACTCGGTGTTCGACCTCGACCGGCTCGAGACCCGCGAGCACCGCCGGGCATTCCTGCTCAACCTGATCTGCTTCGCGGCGGTGATCGAAGGGCTGTTCTTCTACGGCGCGTTCGCCTACGTCTACTTCCTGCGCTCACGGGGACTGCTGAACGGACTCGCGTCCGGCACCAACTGGGTCTTCCGCGACGAGTCCATGCACATGGCCTTCGCATTCGACGTCGTGGACACCGTGCGCGCCGAGGAACCCGACCTGTTCGACGACGAGATGGCCGCGCAGGTCCGGCAGATGCTCATCGACGGAGTCGACGCAGAGGCGCGGTTCGCCGAGGATCTGCTCGGTGGGGGCATCGCCGGGCTGTCGGCGTCGGACATGCGCGAGTACCTGCAGTACGTCGCCGACCGGCGCATGCAGCGGCTCGACCTGCCGGTCATCTACGGCTCCCAGAACCCGCTGCTGTTCATGGAGCTGCAGGACGTCCAGGAGCTGTCGAACTTCTTCGAGCGGCGCGTCTCGGCGTACCAGGTCGGCGTGAGCGGTTCGGTCTCGTTCGACGACGACTTCTAGGACCCCGCTGACCTGTCAGAAATGGCCCCTGAAATACCGCTGACCCGTCACTTCTGGTCCCAGCCGGGACAAAAAGTGGCGGGTCACCGGGTTCAGGGGGGCCAAAAGTGACGGGTCACCGGGTTCAGGGGGGCCAAAAGTGACGGGTCGGCGATTGGGGTCAGACCTCGAACTGGCCGGCCTCGAGGCGCTGCTTGACGTCGGTGAGGAAGCGGGCGGCGTCGGCGCCGTCGACCAGCCGGTGGTCGTAGGTGAGGGCGAGGTAGACCATCTGGCGTACGGCGATCGTCTC
>JAOPXC010000162.1 GCA_025965335.1 Nocardioides sp.
ACCACGCCCGCCACCAGGCCCATCACGATCGAGCCGATCGGCGACAACGAACCGCAGGAGGGCGTGATCGCCACCAGGCCGGAGACCAGGCCCGAGGCGGCGCCGAGGGACGTGGCGTGCCCGTCCCGGACGCGCTCCAGCGCGAGCCACCCGAGGGAACCGGCCGCGCCGGCCAGCAACGTGGTCGTGAAGACGACGGCGGCGGTCTGGTTGGCCCCGAGCGCGGAGCCGGCGTTGAAGCCGAACCAACCGAACCACAGCAGCCCGGCGCCGAGCATCACCAGCGTCAGGTTGTGGGGACGCATCGCCTCCTTGCCGAACCCCACCCGGTGGCCGAGCACCAGGGCGAGGGCCAGTGCCGACGCACCCGAGCAGATCTCGACGGCGGTCCCGCCCGCGAAGTCCAGGACGCCGAGCTCGTTGGCCATCCAGCCACCGGTGTGTCCCTCGGAGGAGAAGTCGAAGATCCAGTGCGCGATCGGTGCATAGACCAGGAGCGTCCAGACGCTGACGAACACCATCCAGGCGCCGAAGCGGGCCCGGTCGGCGATGGCGCCGGAGACGAGCGCACCGGTGATCACGCAGAACAGGCCCTGGAAGACCGCGAAGAGGATGAGCGGGACGCTGGAGGAGCCGTTGCTGTCCGCGGACATCAGCTGGCCGAGCCCGGCGTACTGCGTCGGGTCGCCGAGCAGGCCGGCGCCGAGGTCGTCGCCGAAGGCGAGCGAGTAGCCGACCAGCACCCAGAGGATCGCGATCGCGGCCAGCGAACCGAACGTCATCATCATCATGTTGAGCACGCTCTTGGAGCGGACCATGCCGCCGTAGAAGAGCGCCAGGCCGGGGGCCATCAACAGCACGAGCGCGGAGGCGGCGAGCAGCCAGGCCGTGTCGCCTGAGTCGAGCGCGGAGGGAGCCACGAGGAGAGGGGTCACGAGCCACCACCATCGGGAGACCCCGTTACGAACCCGGGTCGCCCGTGTTTCCGGCGCGTTAACGGACCGGCCATCTCGAGCCGGGTGAGCGCCCCGGTGCCCGCACGGCGTACGTGCGAGCACCGGGGATGTCACTCAGAGCGCAGCTTCGTCGCGATCGCCGGTGCGCACCCGCACCACGGTCTCGACCGGGCTGACCCAGACCTTGCCGTCACCGATCCGACCGGTCTGCGCGGTCTTGACGATGATGCCCACCACGTCGTCGGCGTCGTCGTTGTCGACGACGATCTCGATGCGGATCTTGGGGACCAGAGCGATGTCGTACTCGGCACCGCGGTAGACCTCGGTGTGGCCCTTCTGCCGGCCGTAGCCGCTGACCTCACTGACGGTCATGCCGGTCACCCCGAAGGTCTCGAGGGCTTCACGGACGTCTTCCCACTTGTGCGGCTTGATCACCGCGGTCACGAGCTTCATGCGTTGACTCCTTCCTGCGTGGGAGCGGTTGCTGCGGCGAGGTGGCCGGAGGCGAACCCCGACCCGCCGCCGCTGCCGGTGAAGTCGTACGCCGACTCCGCGTGCTCGACGCCGTCGATGCCCTCGACCTCTTCCTCCTCGCTGATCCGGAAGCCGATGCTCTTCTCGATCGCAAAGCCGATCACCAGCGTCACGATGAAGGAGAACGCCAGAACTGCACCGGCGCCCACGGCCTGACGCCACAGCTGGTCGACACCTCCGCCGTAGAAGAGACCGTCGACCGCAGCCGGGGCGCTCGCAGTGGCGAGCAGGCCCACCGAGAGCGTGCCCCAGATGCCGCCGATGAGGTGGACACCCACAACGTCGAGCGAGTCGTCGTAGCCGAACTTGTACTTCAGGCCGACCGCCAGGGCGCAGAAGATGCCGGCCAGGAAACCGATGATCAGCGCGCCGATCGGGCTGACCGAGGAACAGGACGGGGTGATCGCGACGAGACCTGCGACGATGCCGGAGGCCGCACCCAGCGAGGTCGGCTTGCCGTCCCGGATCTTCTCCAGGAGCAACCAGCCGAGAGCGGCGGCAGCCGTGGCGCTCAACGTGTTCATCCAGGTGACGGCGGCGAGCGTGTTGGCGCCCAGCGCGGAGCCGGCATTGAAGCCGAACCAGCCGAACCACAGCAGGCCCGCGCCGATCATGACCAGCGTCAGGTTGTGGGGGCGCATGGCCTCCTTGCCGAAGCCCTTGCGCTTGCCCAGGACGAGGGCGAGGGCGAGGCCCGCGGCACCGGCGTTGATGTGGACCGCGGTGCCACCGGCGAAGTCGATCGCCTTCAGGTTGTTGGCGATCCAGCCACCGACGAAGTCGGTACCGGTCGACCCGTTGAAGTCGAACACCCAGTGGCAGACCGGGAAGTAGACGATCGTCGCCCAGATCCAGGAGAAGAGCAGCCACGGGCCGAACCGTGCGCGGTCGGCGATGGCACCGGAGATCAGCGCGACAGTGATGATCGCGAAGACCGACTGGAACGCCACGAAGGCCAGGCTCGGCACCGTGAACACCAGCGCGTCCGGGCTCATCAGGCCCTTGAGACCCCAGAAGTCGGTTGGGTCGCCCAACAGGCCGCCCCCGAGGTCGTTACCGAAGGAGAGCGAGTAGCCGTAGAGCACCCAGATCACACCGATGAGAGCGAGCGACGAGAAGCTCATCATCATCATGTTCAGGACGCTCTTCGAGCGGACCATGCCGCCGTAGAAAAGTGCGAGACCCGGGGTCATCAAGAGAACGAGCGCCGCCGATGTCAGCACCCAGGCTGTGTCGCCAGTATCCATGTGTCATCCACCTCATGTGGTGTTCAGGGGCGAGGCAGGTCGGCCGCGACGTCTCTGTCGCTGCGGTGACCCGCCGCATTGCCCCAAACCCTCGGGGATGGAGGTTTCGACGTACGCCGTCACATGTTGCGGACATGAAACGAGTGCGCGGGTTGTGTTACTTCCCGGTTACGCACAGGCTCGGGCTCGGCCTAGCCGAGGAGCGCGTCGACGAAGGCGCCGGCGTCGAAAGGTGCCAGGTCGTCCGCGCCCTCGCCGAGGCCCACGAGCTTCACCGGGACGCCCAGCTCGCGCTGTACCGCGACCACGATCCCGCCCTTGGCGGAGCCGTCCAGCTTGGTCAGCACGATGCCGGTCACGTCCACCACCTCGCTGAAGACGCGGGCCTGGACCATGCCGTTCTGACCAGTCGTGGCGTCGAGGACCAGGAGGACCTCGGTGACCGGAGCCTGCTTCTCGATGACGCGCTTGACCTTGCCGAGCTCGTCCATGAGGCCGGCCTTGTTCTGGAGGCGCCCGGCGGTGTCGACGATGACGGTGTCGACCCCGCGGTCGACGCCCTCCTTGACGGCCTCGAAGGCGACGCTCGCGGGGTCGGTGCCCTCGGGCCCACGCACGACCTCGACCCCCACCCGTTCGGCCCAGGTGGCGAGCTGCTCCACCGCCGCGGCCCGGAACGTGTCGGCCGCACCCAGCACGACGCTGCGGTCCTCGGCCACCAGGATCCGGGCGATCTTGCCGACCGTGGTGGTCTTTCCGGATCCGTTGACCCCGACGACCAGCACGACCCCCGGGTGTCCGTCGCTACCGGTGACCTGCAGGCGCCGGTCCATGGTCGGGTCGACCAGGGTCAGGAGCTCCTCGCGCAGGACGCTACGGGGATCCGCGGTCCCACCGCCCTCGACGCGCAGCCGGGTGCGCAGCCTCTCCACGAGCTCGTGGGTGGGGGCAACCCCGACGTCGGCGGTGATCAGGGTGTCCTCGATGGCCTCCCACGTGTCCTCGTCGAGGCGGTCGCGGGAGAGCAGGGCCAGCAGGCCGCGGCCGAGGCCGCCCTGGGAGCCGGCCAGTCGCTGGCGCAGGCGCACCAGCCGGGAGGCAGTGCCCTCCGGCCGCTCCAGGGTCGGCGTCGTGACGGCCGGTGGTGCTTCGACCGGGCCCTTGACGTCCGCCTCGGTGGGCGGCGGCGCGACGACGTCGGGGGTGGTCCCGGGCGCCCGGGTCGGCTTGAGCTTCGTGCGTCGGCCGCGCGTCGTGACGAGGCCGACGACGGCGCCCACGCCGATGACGGCGATGCCGATGACGAGGTAGATCCACTCACCCATGCGTCAATCCAACCAGAGGACCCGAGCGGCCCCGGGGGTGGTGGGTCAGTGCCTGCGGCCCACCGGATCTCCGGCTTCCTCGTCGAGGGTGGGGGCCGCGTCGGCCGCCCGCGCCATGGCCTCGCCGAGCCAGGGTGCGGCCGGGAGCTCCTCCCCACGGTTGGGGTATGCGACGTAGGCCACGATCAGCCCAGCGAGCAGCAGGATCACGACCATCATGACCACGATGACGAACACGGCAGGTTCCTCCTGAGCGTTGAACGAAGGGGGGGCATGCGCCTCCTACCGTGCCACACACTGGTCTAGCGACGTAGCCGGGGCGAGCGGGCTCACGGAAAGCGGTGGGCGAGCGCCCCGGCACGGTGCAGCGCGTCGACGCTCTCGGCAGTGGCGCTCAATCCGACCACCAGAGGCGTGCGGACGAGTACGTCGAGGTCGGTCCAGGTGCGCGATCGGAGCCGGAGGTCCCTGACCTGGGCGCCGAGGCGCGGAGGGGAGGACTGGACGACACGCGTGCGTCGGCGGAACGCCCGGGTCGACGCCTGGATCAGCGTTCCGACCGACGTGGCAACGCCCGAGGCGAGGACCTTCACGGTCACCGTCCCAGGTGCCGTCCCGGCAGCGCGGTCCAGGCAGGCGGCTACGAGATCGGCCGCGTCGCTGACGAACAGGTAGTCACGCAACGTATCCATCGACACGTAGAGCTGCAGCGGTGTTCCGGTGACCTGGGTCAGGCACAGCCTGGAAATGAGCCCCTGTGACTTCGCCAGGTCCTGGCCCGGCCCGTAGAGGTTCGAGATGCGTCCGAGGACCACCCGCGACCCGCGATCGGCCAGGGTCCGTGCGGAGTCCTCCATGGCCAGCTTGGCCCAACCGTAGGGTGCGAGGGGGCGCGGCTCGGTGTGCTCGGTGTGGGGAGGGTCCGAGGATCCCGCGTACACGCCCCCGGCCGACGAGGCGAGGAAGAACGCCCGGGGCGGCTTCCCGATCGACGTGGTGAACCGGCGGAAGAGCGCCACTTCGCTGTCGAACTCCACCAGGGGCGTCGAGACGACCCCGGCGCCGGCACACCAGGCGATCCGCCAGTCTGGACCCGTCCGCGCGGCCTCGTCAGCCGCGGCCACGAGCACCTCCAGAGCGGCCGCCGGGTCCGCCCACGGCACGTCGACCGTGCGGACGTCCGCGCCGCGGTCCGCCAACCGTGACACCACGTGGCGGCCGAGCAGACCGCGACCGACGACGAGCGTACTCATGGGAAAGGCCGGCTCAGGGACCGGTGTGGGAGGTGCTCTTGGGACGCTTCAGCGGACCGTCCGCCCGGTCGCTGACGATCAGGTACAGCGGCTTGCCCATAGCCATGTTCACGGCGACCCCGACGTACTCGGCGACCACGCCGATCGCGACGAGGATCGCCCCGGCGCTGATCAGGAGCACGACCATCGTGGACGACCATCCCGTGACGTCAATCCGTCCGAAGATGCGCGCAACGGCCACGACCACGGCGACGAGGAAGCCGAGCACCGCAAGCAGAACGCCGACGAGGCTCACGAGGCGCAGGATGCGGGTGCCTCCAGTCACGACCATCCGCCAGTAGTGCGACATCAAGGTGCGCCAGCTGTATCCCGACGGCCGGTCACCTTCGTGGCGCAGGCGCACGGGTGCGGTCGTCGCTCGCCGACTCACCCAGTTCAGGGCGATGTCGAGGTAGACACCCGAGCCGGCGTACGCCGCGACCGACCGCGCGACATCCCCGAGGATCAGCCGGTAGCTGTGGAAGATCTCCGCCTCCGGCCGCCCGGTGAACCAGCGGATCGACCTCTTCGCGAGCCTGGACGCGGTGTTGCGCAGGAAGCCGTGCGGGGGTGGGTTCATCGGCGCGGCGTACACCACGTCTGCCTGCTCAGCCATCGCCCGGTCCAGCATGACGGCGAGGTCGGCGGGGTCGTGTTGCCCGTCCTCGTCGATCGTCGCCACCCAATCCCCGCCCGACGAAGACATCCCGGCGAGGGTTGCGGCGTGCTGGCCGAAGTTGCGGCTCAACCACACCAGTCGGACCCAGTCGTGGGCCGCGGCGACCTGGCGCATCAGGTGGTCGGAGGCGTCCGGCCCGCAGTCGTGGACGAGGAGCACCTCGCTCACGCGCGCGCGGTGGCCGTCAGGCGTGGTGAACGGCTCGTGCCACCGCTCGAGCTCGGCGAGGACCGGCTCCAGGGTGCGCTCGGCCTGGTAGACGGGGATGACCACGGAGATGGTGTGGGTGTTCTCAGCCATCCAGGAGACCACCGGGCTTGCGGCAGGCGACGAAGACCGAGGAGCCGACCGGCAGGTCACCGCGCCGCAACAGCCTCGCGTCGAGGACGCTGCCCCTGAGCAGAACCTGTTCGATCACGCCCCTGGCCGCGGGCAGTGCGGGCACTTGGCCACGGCCGAGCGTCGGTGCTGGACGCCCCCGCTGCTTCACCCTGGTCCGCAACCGGTCGGCGGCGAACAAGGGGAAGGTCCCGGCGAAGGCGTACGTTGCCCTCAGCACCTCGAATCCGGCCTGCTCGAGCGCTGCCGTGGCGCGCTTGCGGGTGTACCGCCGGTGGTGGTGGTTGTGGTCGTCGAACCACGTCCAGGCCCACTCGTACGCAGGCACCGACATCAGGAACCGGCCACCCGGCATGAGGACGCGGTGGATCTCGGCCAGGGCCGTCTCCTCGGGGGAGCAGTGCTCGATCACGTCGAAGGCGGCCACCACGTCGAAGCTGCAGTTCGCGAACGGGAGCGCTAGCGCCGAGCCGCAGACGTCGCCGTTCTCGAGGCCGCGGGGGTCGATGTCCAGCGCGACCCGGTGGCCCCGGCCTCGAAGCCAGCCCACGCTTGGACCGTCGGCACTACCCACGTCCAGGATCCGTCCCCGATCACCGAGGTAGGGCTCCATGACGGTCCGGAGCAGATCGCTCCGGACGCGGTACCACCAGTAGTCAGGGGCGTCGATGGACGGGGATCCGGCTCGTGACACGGGCG
>JAOPXC010000179.1 GCA_025965335.1 Nocardioides sp.
TCTTGTCGTCGGAGTCGGGGCCCTCGAGGCCGGCCAGGAACTGCTCGAACTGGTGCCCGATCTCGTCCCCGGTCGGTAGCGGCTCATTCGAGGCGAGCAGGCTGTTGCCGGTCTCCTCGGCCCGCTCGAAGGCGTCGTACTGCCGCTCCAGGGCGGCGACGACACCCTCGACCTCCTCGTTGGTCGCGAGGTAGCGCGCGATCTCGACCTCGCGGTCCTCGGCCTCGGCCCGCAGGCCGGACAGGTCCACCATGATCCGGCCGGCGATCTCGACCTGCTCGAGCAGGGCGGCCGCGGCCCGCGGGTAGTCGAGCTGGGCGAGGTAGTGCGGGATGTGGGCGACGAAGCCGAGCGCGTCGTGACCCCACTCCCCCAGCCGGACCTCGAGGAGGGACTGGGCGCTGCTGGGGATCCGGAGCTCGCCGCGCCACGGGCTCTCACCGGTGATCAGGTCGGGGTTGTTCGCGTGGTGGGTGATCGCGATCGGCCTGGTGTGTGGCACGGCCATCGGCACCGAGCCCAGGCCCACCACCCGGGTCACGCCGAACCGCTCGACGACCTCGAGGACCGCACGGGCGAAGGCCTCCCACCGGTTGTCCGGCTCCGGGCCCTGCAGGAGGAGGAAGGGCGTGCCCGAGTTGTCCAGGAGCAGCCGCACCACGAGCCGGGGGGCGTCGTACGCCTCGTAGTGGTCGCGCACGAAGGACATCGGTGGCCGGCGCGCCCGGTAGTCGTGGAACTGGTCGACGTCGAACGTGGCGACCACGGGCGCCGAGCCGCCGGACAGGTCGACCAGGTGCTGGGCCGCGCGTGCCGCGGCGTTGCCGGCGTCGAGGAAGCCGTCGAGGACGAGCACCATCGTCAGGTCCCCGAGGTCGGCGCCGTTCGGCAGCGCGTCGAAGCCGGGCACCTCGTCGACGATGTGCACGAGCCTGGGGTCCTTGGACACGGACAGTCCTTTCCTGGATGCGCGTGGCGGGAGCACCGCGTCACGCCACGATATTCCCCACGCGGGGTTCCGCGGGTGCCGGGCGCGGAACGCGGCGTACTACAACCCCGACGGAGCGCTCGACGCCGAGGTCGAGGAGCTGCTCGAGAAGCCTGCTGGACCGCGAGGGCCTCGGCGCGAAGGTCAGTGGCCGGAAGTTCCACCGACGCTCGGGCTGGCTCCCGGCGTCGGGGCGGACCCTGTCGGCTCCGGCGCCTGGGGCGGCTTCTCCGGCAGCAGGGAGCCGGGGTCGAACGTCACGACGAGCAGGTGGCCGGCGCGCCGAGCGAGCTCCCGTCCCCCGATGCCCAGCGAGTTCTGGAGGACCTGCTCCTGGTCGGTCTCGCTCGCGGCGGACGTGTTCAACCGCTCGAGCAGCGACCAGAGGGCCTGCCTGCCGTAGCTCCGGGCGATGTACTCGCACGCCCACCAGGCGAGCCCGTAGTGCGTGGCGGACTCGCCGTCGTTGAAGGTGGCGTCCGCCGGGAGCACCTGCACCCCGCGCTCCGCGGCCGCGAGCGCCGCCCCGGAGATCGACCGGTCGGGCGGCGCGAGGGGCTGGTACGAGACGTACTCGGCGATGCCCTCGCTGAGCCACACCGGCGCGTGGTCGTCGCGCACCCCGATCGCCACGTGCGTGAGCTCGTGCCGGATCAGGCGGTCCCGGTCGGTGCCGGGCCGGTCGAGCATCCGCGGGTTCAGGACGAACCGGGTCGCGGCCAGCTCCCCGCCGTCCGGGGAGGACGGGACCGGGAAGGCAACGCCGTCGAGGCCCTCCGGGTCGTCCCCGGGGAGGTCGTCGATCGCCGACAGGAAGGTGGTGTCCGACAGCGCGTAGACGACCACGCTGCGCGACCAGTCGTAGGGCACGATCCCCGCGACGTCCGAGATCCCGCGCCGCACCGAGCCCAGCAGACCCGTCGCGGCGTGGTCGCTGCCCTGGTCGAAGATGCCGAGCACACCCTGGTCACTGGCGACGTCGATCCGGCCCGAGTCCCACGGCTGGGGCCGGACGTCGTTGCGCCGCTCCCAGGCGCTGTCGGTCACCGACGCGAGCAGGAAGGCGCCCGGGCGCCGCGGGGACGGCGTGAACCGGTAGCGGTCCGGGCTGGCGACGGGGACGGCGTCGTACCCCTCGAGCTGGAGGTGCACGTCGACCACCACCCAGTAGTCATCGCCGGTGCGCACCATCTCGCGGGGATCGAAGGTGTACCTGAACTCGCCGAGCGGGAGCTGCGCCAGGTTGTCGAAATAGGTTGCCTGATCCCGGCTGAATCCCGGCCGCGCGCGGCCGATCCCGGACATGAACCGGGCCTGGTTGCCGCGGCGTACGGCGGCCGACCGCCTGTCGAGCGTGCGGGTCAGGGCCGCGACCACGTCGGCCGGGACCGAGGATGTCGTCCTTGGGGGGGCGGGGTCGTCGGACCCGAGCAGCGAGCACCCGGAGAGCAGGGTGCTGACCAGGGTGAACGCCAGCAGTCTGGCGAGCTGACCTCTGACTCGGACCGGTTCAGACTTGGTGGTCGACATCGACCGGTAAACGACCCTCCGCGAGGGAGGTCATGTCCTCGACGATGCCGAGGGCGAGCGCCTGCGGCGTCAACCCGATCCGTTCGAGGATGGCGGCACGCTTCGCGTGGCCGAGAAACTCCTGTGGGATGCCGTGCAGTCGGAACGGCGTGTGCACGCCGGCGTCGTTCAGCGTCTGCAGCAGCACCGCGCCGCAGCCGCCGATCCGCCCGTTGTCCTCGATGCTCACGACGAGCCGGTGCTCGCGCGCCAGCTCGACGATCGCCGGGTCCACCGGCTTCACCCAGCGCGGGTCTGCGACCGTGACGCCGATCCCCTGGGCAACCAGCCGCTGAGCCACGTCGACGGCCACCTCGGCCATCGACCCGAACCCGACCACGAGCACGTCCTTGGTGCCGTTGCGCACCAGGATGTCGGCGCCACCGGCCTTGCCGATCGACGGGATGTCCTCGGGCGGCGGGCCCTTGGGAAAGCGCACCACGGTCGGCGCGTCGTCGACGTCGACGGCCTCGTTGAGCAGCTCGCGCAGCCGGGCGCCGTCGCGCGGGGCGGCCAGCCGGAGACCGGGCACGACCTGGAGGATCGACATGTCCCACATGCCGTTGTGGCTGGCCCCGTCGTCGCCGGTCACGCCCGAGCGGTCGAGCACGAAGGTGACGCCGCACTTGTGCAGCGCGACGTCCATCAGGACCTGGTCGAAGGCCCGGTTGAGGAACGTGGCGTAGAGCGCGACCACCGGGTGCAGCCCGCCCATCGCAAGCCCCGCCGCCGACGTCGCCGCGTGCTGCTCGGCGATCCCCACGTCGAGGGTGCGTTCGGGGAAGCGGGCCTGGAACTGGTGCAGCCCGACCGGGTGCATCATCGCGGCGGTGATCGCCACGACGTCCTTGCGGCGCTGTCCGATGTGCACGATCTCGTCGGCGAAGACGTCGGTCCAGATCCGGGACTTCGGGTTCTCCTCGCCGGTGTCGACGTCGAAGGGGCCGGGCGAGTGGAACTGGTCGGCTTCGTGGCGCTCGGCCGCGTCGTACCCGAAGCCCTTGCGCGTCAGCGCGTGCACGATCACGGGACCGCCGAAGCGCTTGGCCTGCGCCAGCGCCTGCTCCATGGCGGCCCGGTCGTGCCCGTCGACGGGTCCGACGTACTTGAGCCCGAGGTCCTCGAAGAGACCCTGGGGTGCGAGCGCGTCCTTGACGCCCTTCTTCATCGCGTGGAGGGCGTCGTACGCCGCCGGGCCGACGCCCTTGACGGAGTTGAGGCGCTTCTTGACCAGGTCGAGGATCTGCTCGTAACGCGGGTTGGTCCGCAGCGTGTTGAGGGCGGTGGCCAGGCCGCCGATGGTCGGCGTGTAGGAGCGACCGTTGTCGTTGACGACGATCACCAGCCGGCTGGTCTGCGCGATCGCGATGTTGTTGAGCGCCTCCCAGGCCATGCCGCCGGTGAGGGCGCCGTCACCGATGAGCGCGACGACGTGGCGGTCCTCGCCGCGGATCGAGTACGCCTTGGCGAGTCCGTCGGCGTAGCTGAGCGCGGTGGAGGCGTGGGAGTTCTCGACGATGTCGTGGTCGGACTCGACCTGGCTGGGGTAGCCGCTGACGCCGCCCTCCTGGCGGAGCTTGGCGAAGCCGGGCACCCGGCCGGTGAGCAGCTTGTGGACGTAGGCCTGGTGGCCGGTGTCGAAGACGATCCGGTCGCGTGGCGAGTCGAAGACCCGATGGATCGCCATGGTCAGCTCGACGACACCGAGGTTGGGCCCGAGGTGCCCGCCGGTCCGGGAGCAGGTCTCGACGAGGAAGTCGCGGATCTCGGCGGCGAGGGTGGTGAGCTGGTCGTCGGTGAGGTCACGCAGGTCGCGGGGTCCGACGATCGTCTCAAGGAGGCCCATGGAGCGAGTTTAGGGGTTCAGAGCTCCAGGACGGCCACCGCGGGCTCGTGGAGGCTGCCCATCCAGACCCGTCCCTCGTGCTCGCGGACGCCGGTGACCATGTGGTAGGTGGTGGTCTTCACGTCGCAGTCGTGGACGACCGTGCCGGCGTCGTCGAACGCCTGGACCCGGACGGTCTTCTTCGGCTTCGGCTGCAGCTTCTCCGGGATCTTGGTCACCAGCTTGCGCACCGCCATCGGACCCTTCTGGAGCCGCTCCACCAGCGGGTCGCGGGGGCTGGCGATCGTGACCCAGATCAGGCCGTCGCTGCCGCGGGCGATGTTGTCCGGGTAGCCGGGCAGGTCCTGCGCCAGGAAGTCGCGGGTGCCGGCCTTCTCCCCCGTGATCCAGTGGCGTACGACGGTCCGGGCCCCGGTCTCGGCGACGGCGACGTAGTCCTCGGCGGCGCTCAGCGCGACGCCGTTGGCGAACGCGAGCCCGTCGAGCACCACCTCGACGGTGCCGTCGGTGGCCAGCCGCATCAGCCGGCCGGTCCTGGTGTTCCGGACGAAGTCGGCCTTCCAGTTGTCGATGCCGAAGTGCCGCGAGGAGTCGGAGAACCAGATGGTGCCGTCCGACGCGATCGCGGCGTTGTTGCAGAAGACCATCTTCGCGCCGTCGATGCTGTCGGTGACCCGCTCGACGGCGCCGCTGGCGGTGTCGATGCGCAGCACGCCCCGTCGGGCGTCGCAGACGAGCAGGCGACCGTCGAGGTCGATCTCGATCCCCAGCGGACGCCCCTCGGTATGGGCGATCCGCTCGATGTGGTCTCCGTCGTGGCTGATCCGGAAGATGCTGCCGTCCTCGGTGCCGGTGAACACGGCACCCTCGTCACGGCCGTGGCCGCCGACGACGACGTCCTCCGCTCCTGCGGCGGGCACGGGAACGACGGTGAACCTGGCAGACGTGGTCATGGGCGCATGCTCCTGTAGAGGTCGGAATCGAGGAAGACGGGGATGATGAGGGCGGCGGACGCCGTGAGGTCGAGGTCGTGGCGTGCCCGGTGCGGGTCGACGAAAACGATCTGCCGGCCCTCCTGGCAATCGATGTCGTCGTCAGCGAGGTCCAGTCGGACGACGAACAGTTCCACCGTGTCGTCGCTGACTCCGTGTCTGACCTCGAAGACCCCGGCCGACTCCAGACCCCCGTCCAGGCGCAGTCCGGTCTCCTCCGCGAGCTCGCGGTACGCCGCGGGCTCGACGCCCTCGCCGTCCTCGACGTGGCCACCGACGAAGCCCCACTTCTCCGGGTCGATGACGGGGTGCTGGTCGCGCTCCTGCAGGAGGATCCAGCCGCGGGCGTCGACGACGATGATGCTGGCGAACCGCTGCATCGGGCCACCGTAGTGGCATCGTGTGCGCATGCTCGCCGCAATCTTCGGCCGGGTCGGTGCTGCCTTCGTCGCCGTCGTCGTCGGCTCGACCTATCTCGGCCCGGCCTCCGCGACGGACCCACCCTCGGCCGGTCGCGGCGTGGCCCCGCTCGCCGTCACCGGCTTCATCCTCGAGCGCGCCGGGGACTCGCTGGTGCACAACAATGCCGACGCGCTCGCGAATCTCGGCGTGGACGGCGTACAGATCAGCGCGAACGGGCAGCGCGTGGGCGAGCCGTCCGCCGGGGCGAAGCGGCTGCTGGCGACTGCCCACGGCGATGGCCTGACCGCGGAGCTGCTGGTGAGCAACTTCAGCTCGAAGACCTACGACTTCGACCCGGAGGCCGGGTCCAATCTGCTCCGGAACCCGCGCAACGTGCGGCGAGTTGCGGCGGCGCTGGCGGGCTACGTCGCCGGGCAGGGCTGGGACGGCATTGCCGTCGACCTCGAGTCGCTACGTCGGGCCGACGCCGACGGGCTGCTCCTGCTCATCGAGGAGCTCCAGTCGCGGATGGACCCGGGCAAGACGGTGAGCATCGACATGATGGCCTCGACCGCGCTTGCGGAGTACCGCGCCCGCGGCTACAGGCTCGGCCCAATCGGCAAGGCGGTCGACGTCCTGGCGATCATGACCTACGACTTCCACGGCCCCACATGGTCCGGGCCGGGACCCCTCGGCCCGCTGGGCTGGCAACGCGAGGTGCTCGACACCCTGCTGACGCACGTGCCGGCCGGCAAGGTCGACCTCGGCGTCGCGGGCTACGGCTACACCTGGCCGAAGCACGGGACCGGCCACTCCGTGTCCGTGAAGCAGGCACGAGCCCTGGTTGCCGCGGACGGCGCGCAGGCGGTCTGGAAGGCAGGTGCCGGCGAGTGGAAGGC
>JAOPXC010000185.1 GCA_025965335.1 Nocardioides sp.
TCGACTCCTTCTCGAGAAGCTGCTCCATCCGGGCCCGCTCGGCCGCCGACGGCTCTCGCGTGTTCCAGGCGGTGGCGCCGAAGATCACGACGGGGACGACCACGGCTGCAGCGAGCAGCAGCAGGACCGCCCGCCGCCAGCGCAGCCTGGTGAGCTCGACGAGCATCAGCCGCCTCATCGGGTCGCCTGCGCTTCCATGGGCGCCGCGCCGGCGTGGCCGAGGGTGTCGGCGGCGGTCAGCTGCAGGAACACCGTCTCCAGGTCGGGGCGGAGCGGAGTCAGCTCGGTGACCCAGATGTCGGCACCGGCCAACGCCCGGGTGATCGTCGCTGGTTCGTCCGACTCGACCCTCAGGGCTCCATCGGGGTCGCCGAGTGCCGTCGCGGCCACCACGAAGCCCGCCGTCTCGAGGGTTCGGCGCGCGGCCTCGTGGTCCGCGGCGGCGACGCGGTATGACGTACGGTCGCCGAGCAGGTCGTCGACGCGGCCACTGGCCAGCAGCCGGCCGTTGCCGATGATCGTGGCGGAGCTGCAGACCTGCTGGACCTCGGCGAGGATGTGCGAGCTCAGCAGCACCGTCACACCCGAGCTGCCGAGGTCGCGGATGGTGTCGCGGATCTCCCGGATGCCGGCCGGGTCGAGGCCGTTGGTCGGCTCGTCGAGGATCAGGAGCTCCGGCTCCTTGAGCAGGGTGGCGGCGATGGCCAGGCGTTGCTTCATCCCCAGGGAGTACGCCTTGAACCGGTCCCGGTCGCGTCCCGGGAGCCCGACGGTCTCGATCGCGGCGTCGACCCGGCTCTTCGGGACGCCGATCGCGCGCGACAGCAGCAGCAGGTTCTGGCGACCGGTCAGGTTCGGCGAGAACTTCGGCGACTCGACGACCGCGCCCACCCGGTCGATGACCGACGGCAGCAGGCGGGGGACCGGTTGGCCGAACAACCGCATGGTGCCCTTGGTCGCCCGGGCGAGGCCGAGCAGCATCCGGATCGTGGTGGTCTTGCCCGAGCCGTTGGGACCCAGGAAGCCGTGGACACCACCGGCAGGGACGGCCAGGTCGAGGCTCTGCACGGCGACCCGCACGCCCCCGCGTCGGCTGCGGAACTCCTTGCGGAGCCCGCTGGTCTCGATCACCAGATCGGTCATGTGGCGCCCGCCTCGGCTCGTCCGTCGTGAGTAGCCGATCCAAGCAGCCGCAGGCGTCCGCGGCGGGCGGACGCGCCGGGTCAGGGGGTGAGCAGCTCGATCCGGGGCGGCCGACCCGGCTCGGGCCGGGGCTCGTAGTCCGCTGTGGGGACGTACGGCGCCCACGCGAGGTAGCCGGTCAGGTGCCGCTGCACGCTCGGCAGCACGTCGTGCACCGTCACGTCGCGGCCGAGCTCGCGGCTCAGGGTCGTCACCCCGGCGTCGGCGATGCCACACGGGACGAACCGGTCGTACCACCCCAGGTCCACGTCGCAGTTCAGCGAGAAGCCGTGCATGGTCACCCCGCGGCTCACCCGGATGCCGATCGCCGCGACCTTGCGCTCGGGTCCGCGCTGGTCCGCGCGCAACCAGACTCCGCTGCGGCCCGGGACCCGTGCGGTGGTGACGCCGAAGTCGGCGCAGACCTGGATGAGCGCCTGCTCGACCCGGCGTACGTAGTCCACGACCTTGACGTGATCGGGCAGCGTCACGATGGGGTAGCCGACCAGCTGGCCGGGGCCGTGGAAGGTGATCTTGCCGCCCCGGTCCACGTCGATGACGTCGGCGCCGCCGGCGTCGGCGGGGCGTTCGTGCGGTTCGGTGCGCTTGCCGGCGGTGTAGACGGGCGGGTGCTCGAGCAGCAGCACGGTGTCGGGATCGGTGCCCGCGACGACCCGGGCGTGCACGTCGCGCTGCAGGTCCCACGCGGCGAGGTAGTCCACCGCATCCGAGTCCAGGCCCACGGTCCGGAAGGTCGGCCCACTCACCCCTTGGTTCACGCCGCCGAGCCTACGCGCGACCCGAGGGCCCGGGTGCGCCTGGATCGGTTGGCTGCCCTGTGGACAAGCGGCGGTGGGCCTGCCGGACGGGGTAGGAGGACCGGGTGACCTGGTCCCGGATGTTCCTCGTGGCACTGCTCGTCCTCGGCGTCACCGTGGGCGTGGCGGGCGTGCTGCGCCTGGCCGACCCCCCTGCATCGCGGCCCCAGCCGGCCGAGCGGCGGGACGTCGCCGAGGCTCCGCTGGACCCGACGCTCGCCGTACTCCATGAATGGGACCGGCGGCGGGCGCTGGCCTGGGCGGAGGGTGACCTGCGAGCGCTGCGTCGCCTGTACACACCGGGGTCCACCGCCGGGCTCCGCGACCGGACGATGCTGCGCCGCTGGACGGCTCGGGGGCTGGTCGTCCGGGACCTCGCGGTGCAGGTGCTGGACGCCCACGTGCGGGAGCACACCGTCGACCGGATCGTCGTCGAGGTGACCGACCGGCTCGCAGGTGCGGTCGCGGTGGGGTCCGGCGTCCGCCGGGACCTGCCGGTGGACCGGGCGTCCACGCGAACCGTCACGTTCCGGAGGGTGGCGGAGGACCTGACCGGGGAGTGGCGGGTCGCTTCGGTCCGATGACGTCCGGCACGCCTCGGCCGCGCGAGAACCGGTGGATGATCCCGCTGTGCTCAGACCCTCTCGGCGGCTGGCCCCTCGTCGCCCTCGTGCGGAGCCGACCAGCATCGTCCATCGCGCGCTGACGTACGCGGCGAACTCATCGTCCTTCAATGCTGCTCCGTAGGCCGCTGGCGACCGTCATCAGAACAGATGTCGCGACGTGCCCGCCTGGTTCCCGGCCCGGTCGGCCGGTTCCGTGGATTGCGCGGTTCGCACGCTGCTTGGGTCAGCCGAGGCCGGTCTGGAGCACCGCCCGCACG
>JAOPXC010000194.1 GCA_025965335.1 Nocardioides sp.
CCGCCCTCAAACCGCGGGCGCGGACGGGTAGATCGACTTCAGCTCGGTGTACTGCGCCAGGCCCTCGGGTCCGAACTCGCGGCCGAGGCCCGAAGCCTTGTAACCCCCGAACGGGGCAGCGAAGTCCATCGTGTACGTGTTCACGCCGTACGTGCCGGTGCGGACCCGGCGGGCGACGTCCAGCCCGGCCTCGGCGTCCGCGGTCCACACGGTGCCGGCCAGGCCGTACTCGGAGTCGTTGGCGATCCGGATCGCGTCGTCCAGGTCATCGAAGGGGATCACCGAGAGCACGGGACCGAAGATCTCCTCCTGGGCGATCCGCATCCGGTTGTCGACGTCGGCGAAGACGGTCGGGCGGACGTACCAGCCCCGGTCGATGCCCTCGGGCATGCCGTTGCCGCCGACGACGACGCGGGCACCTTCCTCCTGGCCGAGCGCGATGTACTTCTCCACGCGCTCCTGCTGGCGCTGGGCGACGAGCGGTCCGACCTCGGTGGCGGGATCCATCGGGTCACCCACGGTCATGCCGCTCACGGTCTCGGCGAGCGCGTCGACGACGGCGTCGTAGTTCTGGCGACTGGCGAGGATGCGGGTCTGCGCCACGCAGGCCTGGCCGCTGTTCATGAGGGCGGTGAACTTCAGGCCCTCCATCGTGGCGGCCAGGTCGGCGTCGTCGAGCACGATCGCGGCCGACTTGCCGCCCAGCTCGAGGCTGACCCGCTTGAGCTGCTCGCCGCACACCGCGGCGATCTTGCGGCCCGCGGCTGTGGAGCCGGTGAAGGCCACCTTGTCGATCCCGGGGTGCGCGACCAGGTGCTCGCCCACCTCGCGACCGGCGGCGACGATGTTGACGACACCGGCGGGTACGCCGGCCTCCTGCAGCAGCTCGGCCATCAGGTAGGTGTCCAGGGGCGTCTCCGGAGCCGGCTTGAGCACGACCGTGCACCCGGCCAGGAGCGCCGGAGCCACCTTGGAGATCGTCGTGAACTGCGGGACGTTCCACGGCGGGATCGCCGCCACGACGCCGACGGACTCCCGACGCACGATCACGTCGCCGCCGAGCGAGGCGGGGCGGGTCTCCTCCCACGGGAAGGCGCGAGCGATGTTGAGGAACGTTTCCAGCATCATCCAGGGCGCGGGGGCCTGGGCGAGGTTGGCGAACGACGTCGGGGAGCCCATCTCGATGGTGATCAGGTCGGCCATCTCGGCGAGCTTGCCGGCGTACAGCATCGAGAAGTTCGCCATCACCTCGATCCGCTCCTCGGGGCTCATCCGCGGCCACGGGCCCTCGTCGAACGCCCGGCGGGCGGCCACGACGGCGGCGTCGATGTCGGCGGCCGAGCCCTCCGGCACGGTGGCGACGACCTCCTCCGTGTGCGGCGAGACCACCTGCAAGGTGTCGGAGCTCGCGGGCGCCGCCCAGGTGCCGTCGATGAAGAACGCGGTGCGGTCGAGAGTCATGAGATTTCCTTTGCGGGGTCGGTCAGGGGGCGAGGTCGAAGAAGTCGGCAAAGCCACTGGGGTCGTGCCGGCCGAGGGCGCCGTGCTCGAAGAGTCCCCAACCCTCGGCGCCGTCGCAGGTGGCGCGACCGACGTGGTCGATCACGCCGAACATGACACGGCCGTCGACCTCGGGCGCGGTCAGGTCGTAGGTGACCCGCTCGGTGAAGCCGGGCCCCTTCCACATGCCGTGGGTCCAGTCGGAGTCACCGCCGTACCCGGCCCCGACATGGAGCGGAACGTGGAGCAGGGACTCGACCTCGATCTGGACCGGTTTGCCGTCCGGCGTCGTGCAGGTGATCGAGGCACCCGTCGGGATGCGGGTGCCTGAGGTGTAGCGGATGTCGACCCGCGGCCAGCCCAGCTGCTCGACCCGACCGTCGCGCCACACGCGGGTGCAGTCGTTGAGCACCCGGTAGCCGTCGGGGTTCTCCTGCATGATCAGGATGACGGCGTAATCCTCGAAGCGCATCGGGACGTAGAGCCACCACATGCCCTCGAACGGCGGGTCGGCCGGCTTGCCGGCGGGCTCGGGCTCGCCCACGGGGCGGATGCCCCAGGACCGGTCGCGGGTGCCCACCCAGCGGTCGGGGCTGACCGCGATCTCCTCGCCGTCGATCGCGATGGATCCCGACCAGGTGCCGACCTGGGCGAAGCGCTGGGCGTCGAGGGTGACGCGGCTGCCGGCCCGCATGACGTGCGGTTGCTCCTGCAGGACGTCGAAGGAGCCCTCCCAGGTCATGTCCATCGCGATGCCGTCGGTCTCGTCGAGGACGACCCGCAGCTTCTTGAGCGGCTCGATGACCTCGAGCCGATAGCCGTTGACGCTCTGGTTGAGACGGTCGTCGTCGATGGCGTCGGAGAGATGTACGGCGGTCTGGGTGGCTCCCCGGCGGACGAGGACGAAGGCGTCCTTGGTGCCGAGGTTGGGGTAGTAGCCCAGGCCGGTGATCACGAAGATCTCCCCGGTCCGGTCGTGGGCGTTGAGGTAGCAGCGGTCGTAGAAGTTGCGGTCGCTGCTACCGGCCCAGGTGACCGGGAGCGGCACCTGGTGGATCGGGTACTCGTCCAGCGGTCCGACCATCAGGCGTTCACCTCGGCGAGGAGCTTCTCGAACAGCGGCTTGTGGTGCATCAGGGACTCGATGTCGTCGGGGCGTTCGATCTCGCCGAAGTGGATGGACCGGGAGCCGGTGCGCATGAAGACGACGCTCCACTGGACGGCGTTGTAGAGGTGGAACCAGTGCAGGTCGCCGAGGGCGACGCCGCTGACGCGCTCGTAGGTCGCCTTCACGTCCTCCTCGCGCATGAAGTGCGGCATCCCCGGCATCTCCAGCAGGCCGGTGATCGACTCGAAGACCTGGTGCGCGAAGACGATCCAGGAGACGTCGAGCTCGCGCGGGCCGATGGCCGCCATCTCCCAGTCGAGGACGGCGACCGGCTCGAAGTCCTGGAAGAGCACGTTGCCGATGCGCGAGTCGCCCCAACAGAGCACGGTCTCCCCAGCGTCCGACCCGGACTCGGGCAGATGGGCCTCGAGCCAGGCAAGGGCGCGCTCGACCATCGGGGAGCGCCCGATGTCGGCGACGGCGAAGTCGTACCAGGCGCGGGTGCGGGCCAGGTTGCGGGCCAACGGGGTGTCCCCGGGCTGGTGGGGGTCCAGGAACGCAAAGGTCGACGGGGCGTCGGGGATCGCGTGCAGCCTGGCGATCGCCGCGACGGTGCCGTCCTGCAGGCGGCGCTGGTCCTCCTGCGCTGCGTCGTGGAGCCAGTTGTCCCCGAAGTTGTAGGGCAGCACGTCGCGGGGCACGACGCCCTCCACGCGGTCCATGAGGAAGAACGGCGTGCCGAGCACCGCGCCGGTGGGCTCCATCCACCGCACCTGCGGGACGGGTACGTCGGTCAGCTCACCGACCAGCCGGATGGCGTCGAACTGCTCCTGGAGCGCGTACTCCGGGAAGACCGGGACGTCCTCGACGGCGGGGGCCACGCGTGCTACGTACCGGCCGACCTGCTGCGCGCCGTTCTCGGTCCACGTGGCGTCGAGGATCAGCGTCTCCGACGACATCCCGTTGGCGTCGATGCCGGTGTGCATCACCACCGTCGGATTCGCACCCGCGGGCAGGAGCGTCGCCAGCCAATCGGCCAGGCGCGTGGGCAGCGTGGTCGCGTCCCGACTGGAGCGCTGCAGTTTCATGTCGGCGGGCGGAGGTGCGTCGATCATCGAACTCCCTCAAATTCGGCACTGGACCGGGTCCGTTGTGACCGGGGTCTCAGCGAAGCCCAGCATCGGTGGAACACGTTCTAGTTGTCAACGAATCTCTCGCACCGGACCGCGCGATGTGGGCGCGAAGCGGGCCGGCGCGTCGTCGAGGTCGATCCCGGGCCCCTCGGACGACCCCGTCCTCACTGTTTCGAGACGGTTGGTTTCGAGACGGTTGCTAGCGCAATCTCCTCAACCACCGGCCGAGCGCCCCCTCAAGCACCGGCCGAGCGCCTCTTCACCACCGGCCGAGCGCCCCCTCAACCACTGGCCGAGCGCCGCTTCACCACCGAGGTCAGACGATGTCGGTGGCCTTGACCCGGGCCTCGTCGGCCTCCTGGTCGGTGAGCTTGAGCTGGCTCTGCCGCTCGGCCTCGACCCGG
>JAOPXC010000210.1 GCA_025965335.1 Nocardioides sp.
CGACCAGGACGACCGCCACCCGCTCACCGCGGGCGCCGGCGCCCTGGAGAACGGTCACCGCGTCCGCGCAGCGCAACTCCCCGCGGACGCCGTAGTCGCTGCCGAACGCACGCTGCAACTCACCCTCGACCCGGTGCAGCTGCTGGGCGTCCGAGTCGACCGCCAGCAGCAACGGGCGGTCCCCCCACTCGGTCCCGAGCACTCACTCAGGCTAGGCCGCGACGCAGGGGCAGTCAGCCCAAAATTTGAGGATCCTGAACGGCGCCCGTGCGCACCGCAGGATCGTCGCGCTCGCCCCACGGGCCCGTCTTGACGCGGGCCCAGCGCCACCCAGCAAGCATCGGGTAGCGCGCGTCCCTGGCCGGATTTGGAGCGCCCCGACCCATGCCGTAATGTTGGGTTCACCGGCGCGGGGTGGAGCAGTTCGGTAGCTCGCTGGGCTCATAACCCAGAGGTCGCAGGTTCAAATCCTGCCCCCGCTACAAGTTAAAACCGCAGGTCAGAGGCCGTTTTCCGGAGTTTCGGGAGGCGGCCTCTTTCCATGTCTGAGGGCTTGCGACACCCATACGACACCTTGGGCTGCCGCGTGATCGGCGCGCTGAGGTACCGGAAGCCGCCGAGCCAGACCGTTGGAAAGGTCGCTCCGGGCGAGTGGTCAGGCGCCTGGAAGGGTGCCCGAACGCGCGCAGCGCGATCCAGTCTCCGGTGGGGTTCGTCCAGGGTTGTCCACGCAACGCTGCAGCGCGGCCTGTTCTGTTCACCCCCGAACGAACAGGAGGAACTCGACATGGAGACCACCTTGCTCAAGGTGCCGGAGGTCGCGCTCCGGCTCCGCATCAGTCGCGCAAAGCTCTACGAGCTCCTCGCCGCCGGCGAGCTGCGCTCCGTGCGCCTCGCGGGCTCGCGCCGCGTCCGGTCTGTAGATCTCGACGACTTCATCGCCGGGCTGGACGAGTCCTGGCCCAAGGGTGCGTATGCGCATCGGCCGATGGTGCCCGCGTCGGGACGCGGCTGACAGCCTGCGCAACAAGCGCATCGACATCGTCGGCGGGCCGGTGCCTCGCTGGAGCTGGCTGGCTCTTCCAAGTGCCGGCTGGCCACTCCACAGGGTGCGGTTCGTCGCTCGCTGTCCACAGTCTGGAGGTTCGGCCTAGCGACGGCGTCGGCATCGGCGCAATCTGAAGCCATGTGTCCACGAAACGACCCGTGGGTGGCCTGTTACGGGTGGCGAGCGCGAGAGGAGATCGCGGATGGGCTGCGGGCGTAGGGGGCTCCGGTGCTCTGTACGACTGCCCAGAGTCGGGCGTAGCGTCACATCAGCACCATGCGCCCACTCGGAGGAGCCTGGAATGCTGCGGACTTCGCTGGTCGCGTCATTCCTGGTGGTGGCTTGCGCTGCCTGCGGGGGAATGGCGACGAGACAACGCCACCCAGTTCCCCGAAACCCTCGGCGTCGGCGCGACCTTCGCCGACAGTCACGGCGCCGTCGTACCTGTCCGGGAACGCCGTCGACGAACGGAAGGGGTACGCGGCAGCGCTTGCGGACTACCGGGAGTATCGGGCGCTGGAAGCCCGGTTTCAGCGGCGAGCTACTGCGCCGAATGCTGCAAGGCACTTCTACCAGAAGTACACCGCGGACTGGGTCACGTTTTGGGCTGTGCGCAAGCAGTGGGCCGAGGCGGGCGTCCGGGTCGTGGGGAGGCCCGAGATCGTCTGGAACCGGCCAGCCCTAATCCGACTCTCCGGCGATGGCGGGGGCACGGTCCGCATCCGGATGTGCTTGGACGCAACGGATGTGAGGGTGACGCAGCGGGGCCACGATGTGGCGCAGAACAAGACGCCCACCATCTCGACCATCTCGATGACGCGGCTGTCCGAAGACAAGCGTTGGCGATTCCTGGCCGCCAAGGCGGGCAAGCCATGCTGAGCCGCGCCGGCATTGTCCTCGCACTCGTCCTGGGCTTCCTGCTCCTTCCATCGACTGCTGCCTTCGCCTGTCCCGACGGCACGGTTCCCTCGCCGACTGATGGCGGCATCTGCATCCCCGTCCTCGACCCGGGGACGCCACCCGACGAACCGCCCAGCGGACCATCCGCGCCGGGAGATCATGCCTGCCATCGCGAAGACGGGTCCCCCGTGGATTGCGTCACGGAGTGGGGCGCGTGGTCCGACGAGCATCAGTGTTGGGTCCACCCGGTCAACGTTTCTCCCACCGACCCGATCTGGGATGGTCACACCGATGGGTCAATTCGGATGTGCGGCCTTGCCACCGACGCTGACCCGGTCGTGATGTTCTGGATGCCGCCCGGCTCACAGCCGATCTCCATTGATCCGGGGGTGTTGGCGCAGCGCGCCAAGGGGCTTTTGCCCCTGGCCATCGCACAGGTGAGGACCGCGCCGCAGACTCCGGATCCGACATACGTCGGGATAGAGAACTGGCTATGGGTCCCGCAAACCCAATGGGTCACGCTGACGAAGACGGTGACGGCCGGCAACACTTCGGTCACGGTCACGGCCACGCCGAGCCTGGTTGCCTGGGACGTCGGCCCGGAGACGGTCACCTGCTATTCGGCGGGCTCGGTGTGGCATGCGGGCATGACCGATGCGGCGCGGACGAGTTGTGGCTACAGCTCCAAGTCGTCGTCAGAGTCGGAGCCGGGCGGCACATTCCCGGTGTCGGCAACCATCAGGTACGCCGTGACGTGGACCTGTTCCGGAGCGTGCTCATCCGCCGCGGGTGATCTAGGTCTGGTCGATGCGCCGACGGGCACGAGCACGCTGGAGGTTCGCCAGCGACAGACGGTGGTGATTCGGTGACGGCCGAGACCGACTCGAAAGCGCCAAGCGCGTCGCAGTGGCTGGATGCTCGCGTTCAGGCCGGAGCTCCGAAGCCTCGGGCTGCGGCTCGGGAGTTGCCGCGGGTTCCGCGCCGCTACGGCCAGTGGGCCGCCGCCGGGTTGTTCATTGTGATCGCCGTGTTGATGGCCGGCTGGTTGTGGCAGCAGAAGAGTGACCGAGTCGAGGCGCTGGCCCTCGCACATGCGGTTTCGGCGGGCTCGGTGATTGAGCGCAGCGACCTCAAGGTGATCGAGGTCGCCGGTGTGGACGGTGCGCTCGGATCCGGTGATGTCGACACGGTGGTGGGGAGTACGGCGGCGGTCGAGCTGGTTCCGGGTCAGATCCTGAACCGGGCGATGCTCGCGACGGCTCCGGTCCCCGGCCCGGGCGAGCGAGTGGTGGGGGTCCAGCTCGATGCCACGCGCGCACCGAGTGGGCTGGCCCCGGGCGACGTCGTCAGGGTGCTGGCTGTTCCTGCGGCGGGCGATACAAGCAGCCCGGACCGGCTCGGGTCTCCGGGGGTGTTGGCCGATGGGGCGAGGGTCGTGTCAGTCGACTACGTCGAGGGAGCCGGCACCGGCTTGAACCTGCTGGTCCCTCAAGAGCGTGCGGACCAGGTCGCGTCCTTCGGTGCGGCGGGCCGGGTCGCGTTGGTCCAGGCGCCTGTGGGAGGTGACGGCTGATGTTCATCGCGCTCTGCGCTGACAAGGGTTCGCCTGGGGTGACGACCGCGAGCCTGGTTCTCGCTTCGGCCTGGCGCGGGCCGGCGCTCGTGGTGGAGGCGGATCCGGCCGGCGGAGATCTGGGCATCCGGCTGCGCGCACCCGGTGGGTCCGCGCTGCCGGAGGTGCCGACCGTGCTGAGCGTCGCCACGGCGGCCCGGGCGAACCACGGCGACGACGTGGTCAGCCGCCACGCGCACCAGTTCACCAAGGGCGTTGCGGTCGTAGCCGCCCCTGTCGCCGCGGAGCAACTGAGTGGAGTGGGGGACTGGGAGCCACTTGCCGAGGTTCTCGCCTCCTCGGCGCTGCCGGTGTTCGCCGACCTGGGCCGACTCCACGGCGGCTCGCGTGTCATGCCTGTCGCAGCCGGAGCGGACCTGGTGATCGTTGTCGGACGTCCCGAACCGGCGTCGGTGATCCGACTGCGGGACCGGCTGGTCCGTCTGGCACCCGAGCTGGCCGCCCACCGCGGCGGGCCACCGCGTCTGTTTGCCCTTCTGATCGCCCCGGGCCGGCACGGCCCGGGCCTTGTCGGCGACTTGGGTCGCATCCTCGACGACGCGACCGCGAGACCGTTTGTCACCGGCCTCGGATTCCTCGCCCACGATCCGGATGCGGTCCAGCGGATCGAGGTCGGAGAGGACTCGAGTGGTCGGCTCGCTCGAGGAGCGCTGATGAGATCGGCGCGGGTCGTCGTCGACGACCTGACGCCACTCGTGGCGCCGCCGGCGCGCTCAGATGTGGTAGCTGTGCGGGGCGGTGCCCGGTGAGTGATCTGGACTACAGGCTGGTCAAAGGACTGCAGGCCGAACTGGGACGCCTGCGGCAGGGTGACATCGCCCGGCGTCGTGCCGCTGGACTCCCGGCCTTGGTCGGCGCCGATGCCCACCAGCACGGCAGGGCGCTGGTTCAGCGGGTGGTCGAGGGTCACGAGTCCCGGCGCGCCGAGGCCGGTGCCGAGGCGATGTCATGGGAGGAACGCCAGGATCTTGTCGAGGCTTTGGAGGCACGCCTTTTCGGAGCCGGCAGCCTGCAGCAGCTCCTGGACGACGACAACGTTGAGAACATCGACATCAACGGCTGCCAGCGGGTCTTCGTCGAGTACGCCGACGGCACCACCGCGAAGGTCCGCCCGGTCGCCGGTTCGAACGAGGAACTCATCGAGACCGTCCAGACCCTCGCGGCACATGAAGGACTCTCCGCTCGGGCGTTCGACGTCGCCAACGTCCGGGTGAATCTGCGGCTGCCTGACGGATCCAGGTTGTACGCCGTTCAGTCGGTCACCAAGGAACCGGTGATCTCGATCCGCCGGCACCGCCATCGCAGGGTCCGGCTCAAGGACCTGATCGGGCTCGACACCCTCGATGAGGAACTGGCCGATTTCCTCGCCGCGCTCGTACGGGCTCGCAAGAACGTGATGGTCGCCGGCGGCACCAGCGCCGGGAAGACCACGCTGCTACGGGCGTTGGCTGCCGAGATCGGTCCCGAGGAGCGCCTCCTGACCGTCGAGCGCTCCCTCGAGCTCGGGCTGGACGAGGACACCGACGCCCACCCGAACGCGATTGCCTTCGAGGAACGCCTCGCCAACGCGGAAGACGCCGGCGCCGTCACCATGGCCCATCTCCTCAGAGACACCCTGCGCATGAACCCCTCGCGCGTGATCGTCGGCGAAGTTCTGGGCGACGAGGTCGTGAGCATGCTCAACGCGATGACCCAGGGCAATGACGGGTCCCTGTCCACGATCCACGCGAATTCCTCTGCCGACGTGGTCCACAAGATCGCCACGTACGCCATCCAGGCACCCGAGCGGCTCCCGTGGGAGGCGACGGTGCGGCTGGTCGCCTCGGCGCTGGACTTCATCGTCTTCATCCGACGGGTCCGCGGCGACCAGGGCCAACGTCGCGTGATCGAGTCCATCCGCGAGGTTGCCGGGATCACCGAGGACGGCAACCTGGCCACCAACGAGCTCTGGGGGCCAGACCCGGCAGGGCAACCACGTCGCAACCACACCGTCCAGGTCCGCTGCCACGACGACCTGCTCGCCGTCGGCTGGCGACCCGACGGCGAACCCGACGCTCGACTGGATCGGACGTGGGCGTGATGTCCG
>JAOPXC010000317.1 GCA_025965335.1 Nocardioides sp.
GCCTTCGCTTCGCTCAGGCGCAGTCCTTGCAGATCATCTTCTTCGGGTCCGCCAACTGACTGCGGTGGTGGACCAGGAAACAGCTCATGCAGGTGAACTCGTCCTCCTGCTTGGGCTTCACCTCGACCGCGAGCTCCTCGTGCGACAGGTCGGCGCCGGGCAGCTCGAAGGACTCAGCTGCCTCCGCTTCGTCCTCGTCGACCTTGCCGGAGTTCTTGTCGTGGCGACGCGCCTTGAGCTCTTCGATGCTCTCCTCGGACTGGTCTTCCTCGTTCTTGCGCGGTGCGTCGTAGTCCGTCGCCATGCGCCGCTCACTCCCCTCAAACGTGTTTTGCCGGTGCCGCGCCCCCGAGAGGGGCTGCGTGCCGCCCGGCGCCAGATTGTGCACCATCCGTCCTGACTCGTGCACACCGGTCCGGCTCGTGTCGCGTGAACGTACGTTGGCACTGCGCTATTCCCTCATGTGCGCTGACGCGGCGGAATACCCAGAATCGACCACGGCGGCACGGAACTCGATGAAACCGTGAGCCGGAGCGCACAACAGCAGGGCCCTGCCGCCCACGCCCACGCTCAGCTCGATTCGGGCCCCGGCGGCGCGCGCGATGAACGCCCCGGCAGCGTGGTCCCACAGGTTCACGCCCTCCTCCACGTACGCGTCGACGGCGCCCTCGGCGACGTGGCAGAGATCGAGAGCGCAGGACCCGAGGCGCCGGATGTCGCGGACCCGCGGGATGAGCCGCACCAGCGCCCGGGCCTGGAGCTCGCGCAGGTCGCTGTCGTAGGAGAAGCCGGTGGCCACGAGCCGCTGCGAGAGCGGCGCGGGAGGGCGTACGGCGATCGCCTCACCGTCCCGGAGCGCCACGACGGTGCCGCCCGGCTGCTCACGCGCGATGTACTCCGTGCCGGTCGCGACGTTGAGCACCACCCCCGCCACCACCTCGCCGTTCAGCTCGGCGGCGATCGAGACGGCGTACTGGGGGATCCCGTAGAGGAAGTTCACGGTGCCGTCGATGGGGTCGATGATCCAGCGGACACCGGAGGTGCCCGGCTCGTCGGCCCCCTCCTCCCCCAGGAACGCGTCGTCGGGGCGGCGCTCCCGGATCAGCTCGCGGATCAGGGCCTCGCTGGCGCGGTCCGCCTCGGTGACGACGTCGACGTCGCTGCTCTTGGTGGCCGCGACCACGACCCCGCGGGTCGCCCGGCCGCGAACCAGCTCGGCGGCCGCGCGGGCGGCGTGCAGGGCGATGTCGCTGAGGTCCCTCGGCACGCGCTCCTCACGCCCCGCACAGCGCGGGTCGGTCACCGCGGGGGTTGGGGCAGCAGCCCGCCGGGCAGCGGTCCCACGACGCCGCCAGGCCGCCGGCGGCGTTGCGGGCCACGGCCTCGCCGCGCTCGACCGCCGCTCGCTCGAGCAGCAGGTCGCGGATCGCGCGGACGAAGCGCGGGTCCGTGCCGGCGGTGGCCGCCCGCCGGACGGGAAGCCCCAGCTTCTCGGCGGTGACCATCGCCTCGGTGTCGAGGTCGTAGATCACCTCCATGTGGTCGGACACGAACCCGATGGGGACCATCACGACCGCCGGGGTGCCGCGGTCGTGCTGTTCTTCAAGGTGGTCGTTGATGTCCGGCTCGAGCCACGGGACGTGGGGGGCCCCGGACCTCGAGCAGAACACCAGCTCGGACGGATGTTCCCGGCCGGTCTCCTGGAGCACGCGGCTGACCACCTCGGCGGCGACGCTGCGGTGCTGGGCGACGTAGGCGCCGCCCTCGGGGCCGCTGGTGTCGTTCATCGCCGTCGGGATCGAGTGGGTGACGAAGGCGAGGTGGGCGCCGCTGCGGTGCGCCTCGGGCAGGTCGGCGAGCGCGGCCAGGGTGGCGTCGACCATCGGCTCCACGAAGCCGGAGTGGTTGAAGTAGTGACGCAGCTTGTCGAGCTCGGGTGCGTTCTGGACCACGGCCACCGCGTCGGCGAGGTTCTCGCGGTACTGCCGGCAGCTCGAGTACGACGAGTAGGCGCTCGTGACGAAGCAGGCCGCCCGGCGCACCCCGTCGGCCGCCATCTGCCCCAGCGTCGTGGCGAGGTAGGGGTCCCAGTTGCGGTTGCCCCAGTAGACCGGCAGCTCGACACCCGCCTCGGCGAGGTCGGCGCGCAGGGCGGCGAGCAGTGCCCGGTTCTGGTCGTTGATCGGCGACCTGCCGCCGAACAGGTGGTAGTGCTGACCGACCTCCTCGAGCCGGTCGCGCGGGATGCCGCGGCCGCGGGTGACGTTCTCGAGGAACGGCACCACGTCGTCGGCTCCTTCGGGCCCGCCGAAGGACACCAGGAGCAGGGCGTCGTACGGCGCGACATCGGGGTGCATGCGCTCCATCGTAGGGAGGCTTCCCGATTGGTCCGGCACGGTGCGTCGGTCCTAGTCTCGCCGAGCCATGCCGATGCTCACCTCCTACCGCCGCATCCTGGCCGTGCCCGGCGCGCTGCGGTTCTCGCTCACCGGCCTGGTGGCCCGGCTGCCCATCTCGATGGTGGGGCTCGGCATCGTGCTGCTGGTCTCCGCGGCGACGGGTTCCTACGGCGTTGCCGGTGCGGTGTCCGCGGCCTACATGGTGGCCAACGCGATCCTCGCGATCCTGCAGGGACGGCTGGTCGACCGCCTCGGGCAGGCGCCGGTCCTGTCGTTCGCGAGCGTGGTCTTCGGCGTCGCCATGGTGCTGCTGATCTGGTCGGTGCAGGGTGACTGGCCGATCGCCACGTCCTACGTCCTGGCGGGACTGGCCGGCGCCTCGCTCCCCCAGATCGGCTCGTGCGTGCGGGCGCGCTGGTCGCATGTGCTGGCCTCACCCGACGACGTGCAGACGGCCTACGCGCTCGAGGCCGTGGCGGACGAGGCGGTCTTCATCCTCGGTCCGATCGTGGTGACGGTGCTGGCGACGGCGGTGCACCCGATCGCGGGGCTGGCGACGGCAATCGTGGCGGGCGTGGGCGGGAGCCTGGCGTTCGCCGCCCAGACGGGCACCGAGCCGCCGGCCCATCCCCACGACCGGTCGCACGGCCCGCGACCCTCGCTGCCGTGGCGCACGGTGATCCCGCTCGCGACAGTGTGTGCGGCGCTGGGGGTCCTGTTCGGCGCGGCCGAGGTGACCACGGTGGCGTTCGCCGAGGAGCAGGGAAACCGGGCGTATGCCGGGGGGCTGCTCGCCTTGTGGGCGCTGGGCAGCCTCCTGTCCGGGGTGGTGACCGGCGTGGTCCGCTGGCAGCGCGGCCCGACGATCCGGGTCCGGTGGGGTGCGTTCGCCATGGCGTGCGTGATGGCGCCGCTCTACTTCGTCGGGTCGGTTCCGGTCATGGGCGTGGCGCTGCTGATCGCGGGGGTCGCCATCGCCCCGACGATGGTCGCCACGTTGTCGCTGACCGAGCAGTCGGTCCCGTCGGGCCGGCTGACCGAAGGGATGGCGATCATGCAGACCGGCCTGGTCGCGGGCGTCGCCCCCGGGGCCACCGTCAGCGGCCTCGTCGTCGACCACCACGGCGCGTCGGCGGCGTACCTCGTCAGCATCTGCGCCGGGGTCATCGCCGCCGTGGCGGCACAGGTGCTGCCCCGCGCCGACTAGTCTCCCCGCGTGGAGTGGAGGAATTGGTCCGGGCTGGCGTCGGCCCGGCCGGAGCGCGTCGTGGAGCCGCGGGACGCCGAGGGCATCCTGGCCGAGGTGGCGCGGGCGCGGGAGTCCGGCTCGACCGTGAAGATGGTCGGCACCGGCCACAGCTTCACGTCGATCTCGGCCCCCGAGGGCACCATGCTCACGCCGGCGGGGATGAGCGGCATCGTGTCGGTCGACCGCGCGGCGATGACCGTCACGGCGTACGCCGGCACCAAGCTCAGCGCCCTGAACGGCGAGCTCGAGCGGCTCGGGCTGAGCCTGCACAACATGTGCGACATCGCCGAGCAGACCCTGGCCGGCGCCATCTCGACGGGCACCCACGGCACCGGGGGCATCGCGGCCGGGCTGTCGGCCCAGGTGGCCGGGCTCGAGCTGGTCACCGGCACCGGTGAGGTGCTCCGCGCGACGCCGCAGGAGAACGCCGACGTCCTCGACGTCGCCCGGATCGGGCTCGGAGCCCTGGGCGTCCTGACCACCGTCACGTTCCGGGTCGAGCCGCTGTTCCTCCTCGAGGCGCACGAGGAGCCGATGTCATGGGACGAGGGGCTCGGCTCGTTCGACGAGATGGTGGCGGGGAGCCACCACGTCGACATGTACTGGTTCCCGCACACCGACCGGCTGCTCACCAAGCGCAACGACCGGCTCGATGCCGACCCCTCCGAGGCGCAGCCCCTGTCGAGGTTCCGCACCTGGCTGGACGACGAGTTCCTCTCGAACACCGCGTTCGGCCTGCTGACCGCCGGCGCCAACCGGGTGCCGCGGGTGATCCCGCGGATGAACCGGATGAACGCCTCGCTGCTCGGCGCCCGCACCTACAGCGATGTCCCGCACCGGGTCTTCACCGCCCAGCGCAGCGTCGTCTTCCGGGAGATGGAGTACGCCGTCCCGCGCCAGGCCGGCCTGACCGTGCTGCGCGAGGCGCGGCGGGCACTCGACGCGTCCGACCTGAGGATCAGCTTCCCGGTGGAGATCCGGGTCGCCCCCGCCGACGACATCCCGCTGTCGACGGCCTCGGGCCGCGACTCGTTCTACCTGGCGTTCCACACCCACCGCGATGCCGAGCACCGCGACTACTTCGCGCTCATGGAGCCGATCATGCGGGCCCACGAGGGCCGGCCCCACTGGGGCAAGGTGCACACACGCGCCGCCGCCGACCTGGCGCCGGCATACCCGCGCTTCGCGGAGTTCCTGGCGCTGCGCGACCGTCTCGACCCCGACCGGGTCTTCGCCAACGCCTACCTACGGCAAGTACTCGGCGACTGACCGAACCTTTTCGTCGCGCCATCGCGTCAGGGTGGGCACAGGGGGCGTTGGGCGCGCCGTCGCCAAGCCGCCTCCGAGCACCAGCGCTGGCGTAGGCTCGCCCCACCGTAAACACCGACCGGAGACCCACGCCGACCCGAAAGTCGCAGGAAAGCAGAGCCACATGGCGCACCTCACGCTCGCCGGCATGAGCGACGACGGCAAGCGCCTGCTGCTGGTCAGCGATGCGGGAGTCGAGTTCACCCTCGACATCGATCGTCGGCTCCGATCCGCCCTCCGGGGCGACACCGCACGCCTAGGCCAGCTGGAGATCACCATGGACAGCACATTGCGACCCCGGGACATCCAGGCCCGGATCCGCGCAGGTGAGAGCGCCGAAGCCGTCGCCCAGGCGGCACAGACGAGCGTCGACAAGATCATGGCCTTCGCGGGCCCGGTGCTTGCCGAGCGTCAGCACGTCGCCGAGCGCGCCCAACGCTCGTCGGTTCGCCGCCCGGCGGGCGAGTCCACCGGCAACGCGCGCACGCTCGGCGACGCCGTCGCCGCCCACCTGCGCTCGCACAACGTCGACCCGAGCACCGTCGAGTGGGATGCCTGGCGGCGCGAGGACGGCCGTTGGGCCCTGACCGGCCAGTTCGGCTCCATCAAGCGTTCGGGCACCGCCCAGTTCACCTACGACGCCCCCGGCAACTTCGTGGTCCTGGAGAACGAGGACGCCAGGTGGCTGGTCGGCGAGGCGGTCGCGGCCTCGGCCGGCGCCCCGGCGTCACGAGACGACCTGCAGCGCGCCCGCCAGCGTCGGCTGGGCGCCGTACCCGAGGACGAGCTGCCCCTGGGCGACGACGCCATCGAGCTGGTGAACGAGTCGAAGACCGAGGCGGCCACCCCCGCGGCGGAGCAGTACGAGCTCACGGTCGAGCAGCCCCTCGAGGCGTTCCTGGACGAGGGGCCGGGCGCGGAGCCGGAGCTCGAGACCCAGCTGATCGAGGAGGCCGCGGACGCCGCAGCCCTCGACGCCGACCCGTCGGCCGAGCTGCCGTCGGACCACGACCCCGCCGACGACGAGCCTCCGGCCCGGCGCCCGGTGAAGAAGAGCCGCGGTCGCGCGTCGGTGCCCAGCTGGGACGAGATCATGTTCGGCGGCGGCAAGCAGGACTGAGCAAGACCCCGCGCCGGCGGCCGCCCTGGCCCTAGCCCGGGACGGTCGCGCGCCCGTACTCTCCCCGCATGTCGTACTTCGTGACCGGCGCCACTGGATTCATCGGCCGCCACCTCGTCCAGGAGCTGATCGACCAGCGCGAGGGCGAGATCTTCGTGCTGGTCCGGCCGGGCTCACTGGCGCGGATGGAGACCCTGATCGGCCGCTGGGGCACCAGCCGGGTGGTCCCGGTCACCGGTGACCTGTCCCAGGCCGGCCTCGGGGTCGACCCGGAGTGGGTCGCCGAGCACCACGGGTCGATCGACCACTTCTTCCACCTCGCCGCGATCTACGACATGACCGCCGACGACGCCACCAACGAGACGATGAACGTCGGCGGCACCCGAAACGCCGTCGAGCTGGCCGACGCCCTGCGGGTCGGCTGCTTCCACCAGGTGTCGTCGGTGGCGGCCGCCGGTGAGTACGCCGGCCGCTTCGACGAGACGATGTTCGACGAGAGCCAGCACCTGCCGTCGCCGTACCACCGCACGAAGTACGAGTCCGAGCGCATCGTCCGCGAGGAGGCGACCGTCCCGTGGCGGGTCTACCGGCCCGCGATCGTGGTCGGCGACTCCCAGACCGGCGCGATGGACAAGGTCGACGGGCCCTACTACTTCTTCCCGCTGATGAAGCTGATGCGCGACAACCTGCCCGCCTGGCTTCCGCTGGTCGGGGTCGACCTCGGCGACACCAACGTCGTACCGGTCGACTACGTCGCGAAGGCGATGGACCACCTCGCCCACCTTCCCGACCGCGACGGGGAAGCGTTCCACCTGGTCAACCCCGACCCGCAGCCCGTCGTCGACATGATCAACGCGTTCTGCGGCGCGGCCGGTGCGCCGCAGTTCGCCACGCCGCTGGACCTCCGGATCACCGGGGCCTTCCCCTTCGCCCTGGTCCCGCGGGCCCTGCGCCCGTCGGCACTCCTCACCGGTCTGGTGAAGGTCGGCGCGGTCCAGACCGTGCTCGACCAGACCATCGGCCGGCTCGGCATTCCGGCCGAGGTGCTCGCGCACTCCTCGTTCACGTCGGTCTTCGACTCCCGCCGCACCGAGAAGGCCCTGGCCGGCTCCGGCATCGGCGTGCCCGACCTGGAGAGCTACGCGCGCAAGCTGTGGAGCTACTGGGAAGAGAACCTCGACGAGTCGACCGGGCGCAACTCTGAGGTTCGCGAGGCGCTCACCGGCAAGTACGTCGTCATCACCGGCGCCTCGTCCGGCATCGGCCAGGTGACCGCCCTCAAGGTCGCCCAGGCCGGCGGCATCCCCATCCTGGTCGCGCGGGGCAAGGACAAGCTCGAGGACACCCGGTCGCTGATCGAGCTCCGCGGGGGCACGGCGCACGTCTACCCCTGCGACCTGTCCGACCTCGAGTCGATCGACCGGCTCTGCGAGCAGCTCACCAGCGAGCTCCCGGCCGTCGACTTCGTCATCAACAACGCCGGCCGCTCGATCCGTCGCTCGCTCAAGCTGTCCCACGACCGCTTCCACGACTTCGAGCGGACCATGCAGCTCAACTACTTCGGAGCGATCCGCCTGGTGATGGGGCTGATCCCGAAGATGCGCGAGAACAAGCGGGGGCACATCGTGAACATCTCGTCGATCGGCGTGCAGACCAACCCGCCGCGGTTCTCCGCGTACGTCGCGTCCAAGGCGGCCCTGGACTCGTGGAGCAACGTGGTGTCATCGGAGCTCGTCGGCGACGGGATCACCTTCACCGGCATCCACATGCCGCTGGTGCGGACGCCGATGATCGCGCCGACCAAGATCTACGACAAGTTCCCGACCATCTCGCCGGCCCAGGCGGCCGACCTCGTCATCAAGGCCATGGTCGAGCGGCCGCACGAGATCAACACGCTGCTCGGCAACGCCGGTGCGATCGCCCACACCGTCGCGCCGAAGCTGGCGTTCCGGGTCCTCAACATGGCCTACCACGTCTTCCCGGACTCGGCCGCCGCCAAGGGCGACGCCGGCGGCACCCGCGAGTCCGAGCAGATCATGTTGGCCCGCGTGTTCAAGGGCGTGCACTGGTAGTCAGCGCAGTTTCACTGGTTAACCAGTGAAACTGGTGCTTCGCGTGGAGTATTTCCCGTGTCCAGTGACGGTTTTCCGGGCTCACTCGGCCGAGTCGGCGGAGTGTTCTCTCTCGGTGGGGCGCTCTGGATCGGTGATCCAGCCGCTCCAGCTGCCGGGGTAGAGCGCAGCCCGGACTCCGGCCACCTCCATCGCGAGGATGTCGTGGGTGGCGGTGACGCCGGAGCCGCAGTATGCCGCGACGGTGCCGCCCGCCGCGGCCGCCTCGACGACGCCGACCGCGCCGTAGCTGTTGCGCAGCTCGTCGGCGTCCTTGAAGTGCCCGTCGGCCGTGAGGTTGCAGCTCGTCGGCACGTTCACCGCTCCCGGGATGCGACCGGCCACGGGGTCGATCGGTTCGGTCTCGCCGCGGTAGCGCTCGGGCGCCCGTGCGTCGACGAGCACGTCGACGTCGAGCACGTCCTTCGCCTCCACCACCGGCAGGTGGCCGGGGTCGGCGGCGAAGTCCCCTGGTTCCGCGTCCTCGTCCCCCACGGCGACCGGTCCCCCGTCGGCCACCCAGGCCGCCCAGGCACCGTCGAGCACCCGCACGTCGGGATGCCCGTGGAACCTCAGCAGCCACCAGGCACGACCCGCCGCTTGACCGGCCCAGTCGTCGTACACCACGACCGGCCGGTCGCCGCGCACGCCCGCCCGCTGCATCGCCGCCCCGAAGGCGGCCGTGTCGGGCAGCGGATGTCGCCCGCCCGCCCCTGGCGGCGCCGCCAGGTCGCCGTCGAGATCGACGTACGCCGCCCCCGGCACATGGCCGGCGACGTACTCCTCGTGCCCGGGCGGGCCGCCCAGGCGGTAGCGGACGTCTAGGAGGGTCACCGAGCCGAGCCGGTCGCGCAGCTCGGTCGTGCTGATGAGCGGGGTGGCCATGGCGTCATCCTGCCGCGCGGGTCTCAGCCGAACGGCAACGGCTCCGGGGCGAGGCTGACTGCCTTGGCCCGAGCCGCGGTCAGGTGCCGGCGGTGGTGCTGACGGCAGAGCACCTCGTAGGCCACCTCGGCGGGCTCCGCGTCCATCTCGTCCACGTCGCCCACGACGATGACATCGCCCTCCGTGACCATGACGCCGTTCTCGGTGCGGGCGTTGTGGGTGGCCCGCTTGCCACACCAGCACAGGGCCTCGACCTGCAGGACCTCGGTGCGGTCGGCGAGCTCGACCAGGCGCGCCGACCCGGGGAACAGCTTGGTACGGAAGTCCGTCAGGATGCCGAAGCAGAACACGTCGATCTGCAGCTCGTCGACGACCTTCGCGAGCTGGTCGATCTGGTCGACGGAGTAGAACTGGGCCTCGTCGCAGATGAGGTAGTCGATGCGGCCGCCCTGGGTCAGCTCGTCGACGACGAACCGCCAGAAGTTGAAGTCCGCGGGGACCTCGGTCGCGTCGTGCGTCAGCCCCAGCCGCGATGAGATGCGGGCCTCGCCGGCCCGGTCATGGCTGGTGAAGATGCGACCCGCCCGCCCCCGCGCGGCGTGGTTGTGGTTGGTCTGCAGCGCCAGGGTCGATTTCCCGGAGTCCATCGAGCCCGTCCAGAAGGTCAGTTCAGCCACGCCCGTGATCCTGTCACGCCGACCCGGCTCGTATTCACGCCGGAAGTACGCCGAGTCGGCTCGAGCTCGCCCCGACAAGTGCCGGGTCGGCGTGCCTGCGCGTCAACAAGCGCGGGGTCGCCGGTCAGTCGACGAGGATCGGGATCAGCATCTCGTCGGGGGTGAGCGAGCCGTGCAGGCCGACGAGGGACTTCTCGTAGCCGAAGTCGACGGTCGAGAAGATGCCGTGGTCGCCCGTGGACGCGACGATCACGTCCCCCAGCCGCGGGAGCACGGACGGCTGGACGGCTCCGAACCAGCCGCGGCCGATGGCCGTCTCCCGGGTCAGCACGTCCGCCCGGTCGCCGAAGAACTCGGTCCAGGTCGCGACGAGGTCGTCGACGGCGCCGCGCTGGCAGTAGAGGTGACGGAAGCGCGCCTCCCCGCCGAAGAGCGCGAGCCCGTCGCGCAGCTCGGCGTGCTCGTCGATGTCGACGCGGTGCTCGAGCGGCGAGTCGACCATGCCGTGGTCGGCGACGACCAGGAGGCGGGCGTGCGCGGGCAGGGCCTCGCGGAGCTGCTCGGCCTCCGCGTCGACCATCGACAGCTGTTGGAGCCACGGACTCGAGGCAACGCCGTGCCGGTGCCCGGTCCAGTCGAGGTCGCCGTCGTAGAGGTAGGTGAGCGAAGGCCGCTCCGTCGAGGCCGCGACCGCCGCCGCGATGCGCTCTCCGACCTTGTCGGCCCCGACGTACTCCGCACCGCGGTGCGCCGCCACGGTCAGCCCGCTGCCGTTGAACTCGCGCTTGTTCACGACCGTGACGGGGACACCGGCAGCACCCAGCCTCGCGAACGCCGTCGGATGTGGCTGCCACTCCCGCGGGTCGATCTCCTTGTCCCAGAACAGGGCGTTGAGCAGCTTCTCGGTGCCGGGGACGCGGGACGTGAAGCCCACCAGCCCGTGCGCGCCCGGCGGCAAACCGGTGCCGAGCGAGGTCAGGCTGGTCGCCGTGGTGGATGGGACTCCGGCCGTGCCGGGCGCCTGGCGGGCCAGCAGCTCCGAGAGGTACGGCGCGGCGTGGGCGTAGCGCTCGAGCAGCCGGGCGCCGAGCCCGTCCACCAGGAACACGACGTACGACGCCGCCTCGGGGAGGACCAGACCGGACGGAGTGCCGTCGAGCGGCACGCCGAGGGCGTCGGCCACCGCGGGCACGACGTCACCCAGGGAGCGCTTCCCGTAGGCGGGCTCCAGGAAGCCCGAACCGGTCACGCGGTGTGCGTCCGCGCCGAGAGGGACTCGGCGAAGGACAACAGCCCGGCCACGGCGTCGTCGCCGTCGGCCGCCGCGGAGACGCGCAGCGAGAAGTCGTCCGAGGAGAGCACCCCGGTGTAGCCGTGGTCGGCGTCGCACTGCGGGTCGTTGCAGCCGGCCGGCTCGAGGTCGATCCGGCTCACGCCGCCCCAGCCGATCGTCATGACCGCCTCCGCGGGGGGCGTCGGGCCGGACGTCGGGTTGGCGATCATCCGGGTGACCACGACCGACTTCACCGCCGCCAGCGCGATCGCCTCGGTCGACGTGGAGGTGTAGGGCTCCGGCAGCAGGTCGTCGCCCGCGTGCTCGTCGGTGTGGGCCAGGACCAGCCGGCTCGGCGTCAGGACGACGACGCTCAGGTGGCGCCGCACCTCGTCGTGCTCGAAGGTCGGTTCGTGGTGGACGTAGTACGACACCACGCGCTCGCCCGCCACGGCCGCCTGGACGCCCTCGGACACGACCTCCGGGTAGTAACCCGTCCGATTGATCGCATTCCTCAGCTCGAGGAGGCGGTCACGGTCATCGGTGGTGCTGCTGCGCATACCTGCAGTCTGTCACGAGACTCACGACAGTCAGGACGAGATGGTGTCCCCCGGAGCGTTCGGCATCCGTCGCACGAACCAGTCCGAGCGCGGGTCCGCCACCGGCTCGACCCGCGCGGCCGCCGTCAGCACGGTCGCACCGTCGGCCCCGGCCAGCACCAGCGACAGCTCGAGCGAGCTGATCTGGGGCAGGTCGTTCTGCAGCTGGGAGACCCGGCGGATCAAGCGCTCGATCTCGGCCACGTCGACGATTTCGCTGCCGCGATAGCCGAACAGCATCGGCGAGGACTTGATCTCGCGGACCATCGCGGCGGCGTCGCGCTGCCCGAGCGGCGGGATCCGGTACGACTTGTCGGCCAGCAGCTCGATCAGTGGCCCGGAGATGCCGAACGACACCACCGGACCGAACAGCGGGTCCTCGATCGACCGGATCGAGATGGGGACGCCGGGGCGTGAGTTCTTCTGCACCACGAACCCCGCCTTCTCGGGCTCGCCGATCAGCTCGGAGAGGGACTCCCAGGCATCGCGCATCTCGGCGGGGCTGTCGATGTTGCGCCAGACGTGGGCCAGGTCGGGGCGCTCGCGGAGGTGCTCGGCGGTCGCCTTGAGCACCACGTCCCAGCCCAGCTCGCGTCCGGCCTCCTCGGCCTGGCGGAGGGTCGTGACCGTGCGCGTCGGCCAGAGGTCGATCTCGTACGCCGCAAGCAGCGCGGTCAGGTTGTCCTGGTCGAGGTCGGTGCCGTCGGGGTTGACCGTCAGCAGCTGGGAGACGAGCCGCTTGGCGGCGGCATGGTCCACGGCGTCCTCTTCGGCCGGCGAACCGTCCGGGGTGCGGAGCCACACGGCGTACTCGACGACCCGGGCGAGTGCCCGGACGGCCGCCTCGACGGCGGGATACGACGGGACCGAGCCGCGGCCCGCGGTCGAGCCGGCGACGTCGGGGACCCGCAGCAGCTCGGGCACGCCCTCGGCACCGAGGAAGGAGGAGACGAGGGGCTTGTCGGACTGCTCACCGACGGCGGCGAGCACGTTGGCGATGTCCTCACCCGACACGTTCAGTGGCGGGATGTAGACCGCGACCACGGCGTCGACCTCGGGGTCGTCGATGGCCGAGTCGAGCGCGTCCTCGAAGTCCTCGGCGGACGGCTCGGCGTTCAGCGCCACAGACTTGTTGACCACGAGCCCGACGGCGGCCGCGGCATCGGCCGCCAGCAGGCCGAGGGCGTCGGAGTTCCCGACGATCGCCACCCGGCGTCCACGCGGAAGCGGCTGGTGGGCAAGCAGCTGCGCCACGTCGAACATGTCCTCGAGCGTGTCCACCTGGATGACCCCCGCCTGGCGGAACATCGCATCGACCGCCTGGGGCGGGGCGGCGATCCGGCGCACGGAATGCCCCATCGGGACACCCTGGGTGGTCCGTCCGGACCGTACGGCGATGATCGGCTTGCGCAGCGAGACCCGGCGGGCGATGCGGGAGAACTTGCGCGGGTTGCCGATCGACTCGAGGTA
>JAOPXC010000321.1 GCA_025965335.1 Nocardioides sp.
AGGAGGTCAGCAGATGACGACAACGGCGGCGCGACGCAAGGCACTGGGCCGGTACGGCGAGACCCTGGCGGCCCGACACCTGGTCCAGCGGGGGATGATCCTGCTCGATCGCAACTGGCGGTGCGACGAGGGTGAGCTCGACCTCGTGCTCCGCGACGGCGACGTGCTCGTGGTGTGCGAGGTCAAGACCCGCAGCGGCGTCGGGTGCGGGACCCCGCACGAGGCGGTGGACGACATCAAGCTGGCCCGGCTGCGCAGACTGGCCACGCGGTGGCGCGAGGCTCACGACGTCCACCCCTACGACGTACGCATCGACCTGGTCGCCATCCTCCGGCCGCGACGTGGTCCCTCGACGCTCGACCACGTGCGGGGGATCGGCTGATGCCGTTCGCAACCGCGCACACGGTGTCCCTCCACGGAGCGCTCGGGCACCTCATCGACGTCCAGGCCGACGTCTCCCCGGGCCAGGTCGGCACCACGTTGGTGGGGCGGCCGGACGCCTCCCTCAACGAGGCACGGGACCGCTGCCGGATGGCGATCATCAACAGCGGCCTCAGCTGGCCCGCGACCCGACGCATCACGATCCTGCTGTCGCCGGCGGACCTCCTCAAGCGGGGCACGCACTTCGACCTCGCCATCGCCGTGGCCGTGCTCGCCGCGGCTGCCGAGCTCCCGAAGAGGTCGCTCGAGGGAGTCGGCTTCATCGGCGAGCTCACGCTGGACGGCGGGATGCGCTCGGTTCCGGGTGTGCTGCCCATGGTGCTGGCGGCAGCTTCGCGGGGGATCCGCCGCGTGTTCGTGCCGGAGCCCCAGGCCCGCGAGGCCGCGATGGTGCCCGAGATGGTGGTGCTCGGCGTCCGGTCCCTCGGGCAGGTCGTCGCGGAGCTCCGGGGCGAGGAGGTGCCCGACGCGCCCCCGGTCGCTCCCATGTCGGGGAGCCAGCTGCTCTCCTGGCGAGGCGCCGAGCGGATGGAGGAGGTCGACCTCTCCGACCTGATCGGGATGCGCGATCCCCGCTACGCGATCGAGGTCGCCGCCGCGGGGGGACACCACCTGCTCCTGTCCGGCCCGAAGGGGTCGGGCAAGACCAGCATCGCCGAGCGGATCCCGGGCATCCTCCCGGACCTGACGCCCGAGGAGTCCCTGGAGCTGACCGCGATCCACTCCCTCGCCGGGGCGCTCGAGCCGGGCGACGAGATGCTGATGCGGCCGCCGTTCTCCGCTCCTCACCACGACGCGAGCAAGGTGAGCCTGCTCGGCGGGGGCAGCGGCCAGGTGCGACCCGGCGAGGTCAGCCGGGCGCACTGCGGGGTGCTCTTCCTCGACGAGTTCCCGTTGTTCCGGTCCGACGTCATCGAGGCCCTCCGGCAGCCGCTCGAGAGTGGCGAGGTCACGGTGGCCCGCCGCGACGAGTCCGTGAAGCTGCCGGCCCGGGGCATGGTCGTGCTCGCGGCGAACCCGTGCCCCTGCGGCAACTACCACCCGGACGTTCGGGACAACCAGTGCACCTGCGCGGAGCTGAAGCGCCGCGACTACCGGGCCCGGGTCTCCGGCCCGATGGCCGACCGCATCGACATCACCCGGCATCTCAGCCCGCTCAAGGCCCACGAGTCGCGGGACCGCTTCCTGCTCTGTGAGTCCACGGCCGCGGTCCGGGCGCGGGTCGAGCAGGCGCGGCTGCGCCAGGCGGCCCGCTACGCCGGGTGCAGCTGGCGGCTCAACGCGCAGGCCCCGGGGCCGGTCCTGGCCGAGCGCTGGCCCTTGCCCGACCGGGCGCAGCGCGTGATCGACGACGAGATCTACGCCGGCAAGCTCAGCCGCCGCGGGGCGGTGCGGGTGCACCGCCTGGCGTGGACGGTGGCCGACCTCGCCGGTCTCGACGCTCCCGGCCTGGCCGAGGCGGACGTCGCACTCCGCCTGCGCACCGGCGAGCCGCTGTTGCTGGCGACCCTGGAGAGGCGGGCCGGATGAGCGCGGAGAGGGAGCGGCTGGCCCGGGTGGCCCTGGCCGCGTCGACCGAGCCCGGTGATCCCCGCATCAGCGGCCTGGTCGAGGAGCTGGGAGCGGTTCCGCTGCACGAGCACCTCTCCGCGGAGCACGACATCGGAGGCGTGCTGAGCGACGTCTCGGCGCGGCTCAAGGTCGCCGACCCCGAGCGTGACCTCGAGCAGGCGACTCGGCTCGGCATCCGGTTCGTGATCCCCTCCGACGACGAGTGGCCGTCGGGCCTCGACGATCTGCTGATGGCCCCGCTCCTCCAGGAGCGGGGTCTGCCCCCGGTCGGCCTCTGGGTCAAGGGGCCGCTCCGGCTCGACCGGCTCGCAGCGTCGGTGGCCGTCGTGGGATCGCGTTCGGCCACGTCCTACGGCGCCGACGCCGCCGCCGACCTGGCTGCCGTCGTCGCCCGGTCGGGGGCGCCCGTGGTGTCCGGTGCCGCGTTCGGGATCGACCACGCGGCCCACCGCGGGGCCCTGGCCTCGGGCGGCGAGTCCGTGGCGGTCCTCGCCTGCGGGGTCGACCGCGCCTATCCCGCCGCACACAAGAACCTGCTCGACCATCTCGCCGCCGAGGGCGCGGTCGTCTCCGAGGCGCCCCCGGGTTGGTCGCCGACCCGGGTGCGTTTCCTGGCCCGCAACCGGCTCATCGCGGCGCTGACCCGGGGCACGGTCGTCGTGGAGGCCGCCGTGCGCAGCGGGGCCCTGAACACCGCCAACTGGGCGTCGCGGCTCAACCGGTCGCTGATGGCCGTCCCGGGCCCAGTGACCAGCGCACCGTCGCAGGGCGTCCACCAGCTGATCCGCAGCGGAGCCGCGACGCTGGTGACCAGTGGAGCGGAGGTGCTGGAGATGATCGGCAGCTCGGGGGAGCACCTGGTCGAGGAGCCCCGCGGAGCCGTCCGCCCGCGGGACCGCCTGTCCGTGCGCCACCAACAGGTCCTCGACGCCGTCCCGGTCTCGGCCGGGGCGCGGGCCGACTCGATCGCCCGGACGGCCGGGCTCGGACTGCTCGAGGTCCGCTCCACGCTGACCCGCCTGGCCGGCCACGGGCTCGTCGAGCACACCGAGGACGGCTGGCGGCTCGCCGCGCTCGCTCGCACCCACTAGCCCCCATCGTTCCTAGACTTCAGCCGTGACGGACGAGGGCGCTGCCCCGAGCGAGCTTCCCGAGCCGATGGCCCGGGTGCTCGGCGAGTACGAGCGCCATCTCGCGTCCGAGCGCGACCTCTCGGCCCACACCGTCCGCGCCTACATCGGTGACGTCGCCGGCCTGCTCGAGCACGCCTCCCGGCTCGGCCACACCGACGTGGCGGGCCTCGACCTGCG
>JAOPXC010000324.1 GCA_025965335.1 Nocardioides sp.
AGGTCGAGCATGACCCGGATACCACGCTCCCCCGCCTTGGTGACGAGCTCGGCCATGTCGTCGTTCGTGCCGTAGCGGGAAGCCATCGCGCAGTAGTCGGAGACGTCGTAGCCCGCGTCCACGAACGGCGACGCAAAACACGGGTTGAACCAGATCACGTTCACGCCGAGCGAGGCGATGTGATCCAGGCGCGAGATCACACCCTGCAGATCTCCGACGCCGTCGCCGTTGGAGTCGGCGAAGGACTGCGGGTAGATCTCGTACAGGACAGCGTCGGCAAACCAGTCTCGGCCCATGACCGCCATGCTACGGAGCTGCGAACTCGATCCATGATCCATCTTGCGCACCCCACATCTCCGTCACCTACAGATGGCTGCAACCGGCTTCGATACGCGGGCCAGGTTCATCAGCCGCAGGAGGCGCAAGACTCTTGCCGCCGAGGTGCTGAGACCAATCGGCGCACGGCGGGCCTGCCATGTTCAAGCCGCGTACTCGTGCTGCATCTGAATCGAAGCGTGCGGTGCAGTGATGCCTCGGACCTGGCGCGCCTGGGTGAGTACGACTTGTCCTCCTACCTGGTCTGCGGACTCACCGATTCGGCTGATCGCTTCTGCAACCACGTCAGCGGGCAGCCCCTGCTGATACGGGTTGTCCAGGAGCAGAATTCCGGGCGGGCAGGTACGCCGATCCTGGGTGTCGACGAGTCGCAGGATGGCATTGCTGTAAGCGAGGAAGAACAGCACCCTGGCTTCGGCACCGAGGCTGTCATCCCAAGGTCTTGTGCCGACGTAAAAGGTCAGCTCGTCTCCTGAAATCGTGACGTCACCAGTGACCCAGCCGCGGTCGCGAAAGTGCCGCAGGAAGGTGTTCATGTGATCGGCCAAGATGGCGCACCGATTCGGGGTATCGGAGGAGGCTAGGACGTCGAGCGCGGCCAAGCGGGTGAGCCGGTCCAACTCCTGACGGGCTGTGTCCACAGCGTGTTCCGCTTGCTGCCGACGAGCCAGAATGACCGCCAGCGCGGGCAGGGCGTTGCGCTGCTGCTCGATCAGTCCGATCTCGGTGCGTGTCAAGATTTTTGAGGCAGGATTTTTGGGGATTCATTGACTGACCGTCGGGGTGCCCGCGGTCTCTTCGAGTGGTTTGTTGATCCAGGCTGCGGTGGGCAGGGCGGTCGGTTCGGGGGGTTTGTTGACGAACCGGTCGGGGTTGCGGGCGTAGGCGGCGTTGAGCACGTCGGCTCGGGCAGCGCGGACTGTCTCAGCGCGTCCGTAGTGGACGTCGATCGGGTGCAGCCACGCCACGCCGGAGTGGTAGTGCTCGGTGTTGTACCAGGAGAAGAACCGTCGGCAGAACGCGCGGGCGTCGGCGATGGAGCCGAACGTGGCGGGAAAATCGGGGCGGTACTTGAGCGTCCGGAAGTGCGCCTCGCTGAAAGGGTTGTCGTTACTCGTATGCGGCCGGGAGTGCGACTTGGTTACGCCGAGGTCCGCGAGGAGGAACGCCACCGGCTTCGAGGCCATCGACGAGCCGTTGTCGGCGTGGATGGTCAGCTGGGCACGGTTGATGTCCTGCTTGCCGACCGTGTCGGCGAGCAGCTGCTCGGCCAGGACCTTCGACTCGGTGCCGGCGATCAGCCACCCGACAACATACCGCGAGTAGATGTCGATGATCACGTACAGGTGGTAATACGACCACTTCGCCGGGCCGTGCAGCTTCGTTATGTCCCACGACCAGCACTGATTCGGCTGTGTGGCAACAAGTTCAGGCTTGACCCGGGCCGGGTGCACGGCCTGACGGCGGCGTTCCCTGACCTCGTCGTGCGCGTGCAGGATCCGGTACATCGTCGAGGTCGAGCACAGATGCACACCCTCGTCGAGCAGTTCGTGGTAGACGCCGGCCGGCGCCATGTCAGCGAACGTCGGGCTGTTGAGCACCGAGCGCACGGTGGCGCGTTCAGCCGGGCTCAGTGCCCGCGGCTGCGCCTTGCGCTCCCGAACCGGCCGGTCCGGCTTCGGGGACCGGCGGTGCCGCCGGTAGTGGCTGGCCTGCGGCCGACCGGCTGCCTTGCACGCCGCCCGGACCGATCCCAGCACCGGGGTCAACTCGGCGATCGCGTCGTCGGTCAGGGTGTGGGCTCGCTCCCGCTGTGCTGGCTGCCGGTCGCGAGTTCGCCCAACAGTGAGGAGAGTTTTCCCTGGATATCAATGACCTTCCGGGCCCGGCCCAACTCGCCTTCGAGGTGATCGACCCGCGCTCGCAGCCGGGTGAGTTCCTTGTCCTTCAGATCCGTCGGCGGTCGCCCTGCCGGCCGTGCCAACGCCGCCCGGGCGCCCTGATCACGCTGCGCACGCCACGCCGCGATCAACGACGTGTAGATCCCCTCCCGGCGCAACAACGCACCCTTATCGGCCTTGCCGAGATTCTCGTACTCGGCCAGGATCCGAGCCTTCTCCGCCGCGGACCACCGCCGCGTCCGGGCCTTCGCCGGAACCTCAGGATCCGGAACACCGAGCGAACTCATGAGAGATGAACTCCAGACTCGCCCTCAAGAAACAACATTGCAGGCTCAAAACCTGCCTCAACAGAGCTTGGCACAGAGGG
>JAOPXC010000329.1 GCA_025965335.1 Nocardioides sp.
TGGTCGTGCCGGGCGAAGACCTCGATGTAGTCGCCGATGAAGGCCCCTCCCAGGACCGGATCCGCCTCCGACTCGTTCGAGATCGACGTGACCCGCTCCCGTTCGACGACAGTGCCGTCGGGGCGCACCTCCGCCAGCTCCACGTCCTGCCGGTTGTGGAAGACGGGATCGAAGCGGTTGGTGAACCACGCCACAGCGAGATTCCGTCCACCCTGGTTCGCCGAGATCGTCGGGAAGTAGTTGTCGCCGCCGGCCGATACCGTCCTGATCCGGCTCCAGGTGACACCCGCGTCGTCGGAGTAGCGCAGCCTGATCGCCGGCTCCTCGCAGCTGCTGTCACCCAGGACCCGGGCCCGGCATCCGTCCCAGACGACGAACACCCGCTGCTTGCCGTCCACGACCTTGACGTCGTTCTTCGGGTACGTCGCGATCCGGAAGTCGTTGGCGTGCAGGGGCGCCAGCCCCATGTTCAGCGGCTCGTCGGCAACTCGGCGGGGCGGCCCGAAGTTGGTGCTGCCCGGGGGCGCGACCCGCAACCAGAACGTCATGTGCTCAGGTGGCTCGAAGTCGGTCTCGAGATCGTTGTCCTGCTCCCACGTGATGTAGGTCCTGCCGTCCGGTGCGATCGTCACGTCGCCGAACTGGATGCTCGGCTGGTCACCGCTGATGGTGATGGGGTCGGTGCACACCAGGTCCAGGTTGCAGCGCACTGCCTTGATGCTGTTCGAGGTGTAGTCCCCGGTGCAACCGACGTCGGGGCAGATGAACTCCGTCCACACGACCCACACGTGGTGCTGGTCGGCGTAGAACCACGGCTTGTCCAAGAAGACGTGGGGGTCGTCGGACTGCGCGACCACCTTGCGAATCGGCCAGCAGGAGGGGTCCGTCCCACCGGGGCACGAGGCAAGCGTTCGAGGGTCGGACTTGTAGAGCCCGACGCCGTTGGGGAAGAAGTCCTCCGGGTCGTAGTTGAGACCGCCAGCGATGAACCGACAGTCCGGTGTGGCCACGTCGACCGGATCGCCGCCGGAGGGCACCATCGTGCCGTCTCCGAAGTCGATCGCCGGCAGCAGCCCCTCGTTGCGGACCGTGGCGCCACCGTCGGTCGAGAAGTGCCAGCCGGTGAAGTTCTCCCCCGGGTCCAGCAGGCCCCGGTAGTCGTTGGTACCACCCAGGACGTACTGCGGCCGCGAGGAGCAGCTCGTGATGGACTCCTCGTTCTGCGGGAGTCCGGTGTCGTCGCGGTTGAACAGGGCGTCGAGCATCGGCCCGGAGCCGCCCTCCCTACCCGAGGTGGAGGCAGTGCGATGGGAGTCGAGCAGCTGCTTGAGCTCCTCGTAGCGCGGCCGTAGCTCTTCCGGAGCCTCCTCCGGGTGTGCGATCAGGTACCTGGTCACCGGCGCCGACGACATCTTGGCCGCCGCCGAGCCCAGTGACGGCTCCGGAAGCGCCCGCTGCTGCGGCGTTGCCCCCGCGAACGGCGCGGCGACCAGAGCAACCACTGCGGCCAGTCCGGCGACTCGTGCCACCCGGCCTCTTCCCGACTTCCACATGTGACCCTCCTCCTGCGACGGCGTGACGATGGCACCAAGTGCTGACACGCTAGGGCGGAGGAAGTCGTTGGCGCATGGCCCGCATTGGGGATCTCGCTCCCGCAGGGTCGGGGTCTGGCCAGATGAGCGCACGCTCATCGGCTGACCGTGCACCTCGCGTCGTGAGCGGACGTTGTCCGTCGTGCGTCGGTCGAGTGTCAGAGCACGATCAGGTCGGGAAAGGCCATCGCACGAAGTGCAGCCGAGTTCGGCTCATTGCCCGTGTACTCGGCAACGAGGACTGTCCACGCGGTGCCAGGTCCTGCCAAGCGGTGTCCTGAGACTGCGGCTACTGGCCGGGAGGCCGGATATGGGTGCCATCGCCCGGGTCGGGCTCGGACCAGGACTGCTGCTCCGGCACCGACTCGGCAGGCGCCGGCTGCGCCGCGGCCTGCTCCGCGGCCTGCTGGGCCCGCCACTGCTCGGGCGTCTGGCCGACCGGGTGCCACTGCTGGCCGACCGGGTCCCACTGCCAGCCGTCCTGGACGATCGGCGCGGGCGCGGCCGGCGCCTCGGCCGCCGCGACGTACGTCTGGCTCGCGTCCTGGTTCCACTGTTGCTGGTACTGGTCGGGCGTGCCCCACGGCGTGGCCGCGGGCACCGCGCGCTGCGGGAAGCGGAGTCCCGAGCCGGGGACCGGGTCGGTGTCGCGACCGAAGAGAGCGGGGTAAGCGACGCCGGCGATCACGCCGCCCAGCAGCGGCGCCAGGATGAAGAGCCACAGCTGCATGATGGCGTCGGAGCCGGCGAAGAGACCGACGCCGATCGAGCGGGCCGGGTTGACCGAGGTGCCGGTCGCGCCGATCGAGGCGAAGTGGATCATCGTGAGCGAGAGGCCGATCGCCAGCGGAGCGAGGGCGGGGTGCTCGTTGCGTCCGTCGGTGACCGCGAGGATCACCATCAGGAAGATCGCGGTCATCAGCATCTCGAGCAGGAACGCCGCCCACCACGCGTAGCCGCTGCCCTGGTCGCCGAAGGAGTTCTGGCCGAGGCCGTCGGTCGCGACGTCGTAGCCCTCGAAGCCCTGCATGAGCGCGAGGAGCACCGCGCCGGCGACGATCGCTCCGACAAGCTGCGCCACGACGTAGGCGCCGACCTGCGGCCAGGAGAGGCGTCCGCTCATGCCGGCACCGACGGAGACGGCCGGGTTGAAGTGACCGCCCGAGATGCGCCCTACGGCGTACACCATCACGAGCACGGTGAGGCCGAAGGCGAACCCGATCGCGACGTAGTCGCCGCCGCTGATCAGGGCGGTGCCGCAGCCGAAGAACACGAGGACGAACGTCCCGATCACCTCGGCGGTGAGCTTCTGCTGGGTGGTGGACACGTCTGCCATGGCGAAGTGCTCCCCTCGTCGGGCGCGTCCCCGCGGACGCTCGGTCCGAACTCTAGTGGCCATTTCCTTGGTTCGTCGGGGTCCCCGCGGCCCAGGCACGCACATGGCTGCGTTGGAGTCGGTCGAAGTAGGTCAACTACGACTTCCCTCCTCCGCCTTGCGCTGCACGCACCTGGACCACGGACACCCTCGACGACCTTGCGGCCATGGCCACTTGACCCGCCGGGGCCCCGTTGCCCGGACCGTGAGCGGGTGCGAGGCTGGGTGCGCCGGAGACGTCAGGTATCTTGACGTCAAGGAACTTGTCCCCCAGCTCAGGAGTCGCTGAACCGTCATGGCCACGATCATCTACACGCACACGGACGAAGCGCCCCTGCTCGCGACGTACTCGTTCCTCCCGATCATCCAGGCGTACGCCGCCAAGGCGGGCGTCGAGGTCGAGACGCGTGACATCTCCCTCGCCGGCCGGATCCTCGCGCAGTTCGGCCTGGCCGACGACGCGCTCGCCGAGCTCGGTGCGCTGGCCAAGACGCCCGAGGCCAACATCATCAAGCTGCCCAACATCTCCGCCTCCATCCCGCAGCTCAAGGCCGCGATCAAGGAGCTGCAGGAGAAGGGCTACGACCTGCCCGACTACCCCGAGAACGCGCAGTCGGACGAGGAGAAGGCCGTCGTCGCGAAGTACGACAAGGTCAAGGGCTCCGCGGTCAACCCGGTGCTCCGCGAGGGCAACTCCGACCGCCGCGCGCCCGCCTCGGTCAAGAACTACGCGAAGGC
>JAOPXC010000372.1 GCA_025965335.1 Nocardioides sp.
GCCCGACGCGGTCCTGATGACCTCGTGGAACTTCGCGAAGTCCTACCGCGCCGTCATGAAGGCGGTGCCCGACGAGGTCGTCCGGGTGCTGATCATGGACAACCTCTGGCGGGCGGCCCCGCGGCAGTGGCTGGGGCGGGCCACGCACCGCCTCTACGTCGACTCGGTCGCCGACGCCGCGCTGGTGCCCAGCGACCGCAGCGAGTTCTACGCACGCCGGCTGGGCTTCGGTCCCGCCGACATCATCCGGGGTTCCATCAGCGCCGACACCGAGCTGTTCGTGTCGCCGCCGAGGAGCGGCGAGGAGCTCGCGTCGCACCGCAGCTTCCTCTACGTCGGCCGCCTCGTCGACCACAAGGGAGCGGACGTCCTGGCGGCCGCCTACGAGCGTTACCGCGAGCTCGGGCCCGACCCGTGGGGCCTGCAGGTGGCCGGGATCGGTCCGCTGGACTCGCTGCTCCGTTCGATGCCGGGGGTCACCATGCACGGGTTCGTCCAGCCCCCGGAGATCGCCGAGCTCATGCGGGCGACGTCGTGCTTCGTGCTCACCTCCCACATCGAGCCGTACGGCGTGGTGGTCCACGAGGCCGCCGCGAGCGGCCTGCCGATCCTCTGCTCCGACTTCACCGGGGCCGTCCCGGCCTTCGTGCAGGACGGTTACAACGGCTGGGTCATCCCGTCCGGACGCGTCGAGCTGTGGGGCCAGGCCCTGCAACGGATGAGCTCGGTGGAGCCCGCGCGCCTGGCCGCGATGTCGGAGGTCAGCCGCTCGTTGTCACGGAGGCTGAGCCCCGAGGGCTGGGCGCTCAACCTCGAGGAGGAACTGGAGCGACGACGGCGTGCGGGCGGCGGTCGCCTCAGCTAGGCCCGGCCCTTACCGGTTAAGGTCCCCGGGCGCGCGTCTGCACAGAAGGAAGGCCCCATGGCGACCACCGTCCTCGTCGAACCCGACCCCGGGGGACACCGCTTCCAGGCGGTGGCCAACGTGGCGAGCGTCGCCGCACGCACCGACGAGATTCTCCTGCTCACCTCCGTGGGCGCCCAGAGCGACCCGGCCTTCGCTGTCTACCTCGGCGGCGTGCAGCTGCGGGTCGTGGAGGCCTTCGACGTCATCCATCCCCCCACCCGCGAGATGGCCGCGGCGGTGGCGGACATCTGCCGCACCACCGAGGTCTCGACGGTCGTGGTGATGGACGCCGACCAGGCACTGAAGCGCTGGTGGTACGTCGCGCCTCTGGCGCTCCGCGGGCTCCGGCGGCCGCGGGTGGTGTTCATGCTGACGCGCTACCCAGCGAAGCTGAGGGTCACTGACAGGGTCGGCTGGAAGCTGAGGGTCTCCAAGTCGATCCTCGCGGGGGTCGCGATGGGCACCGGCTCGTTGCATCGGGTGGCCGGCTTCGCTGGCCGCGACGACATGACGCCAGGCTGGATCGTGAAGCGCACCCGTGACCCCGACGTCTGCACTGCTCACTCGCGCGATCGACAGACGCTGCGCGCGGAGCTCGGCCTGCCCGCCGACCGCAGGATCGCCGGCATCTTCGGCGTGATCTCGGAGCGCAAGAACGCGCCCCTGATCTGGGCTGCCCTCGAGAGTCGGGACATCGACGCGGACCTGCTGCTCGCGGGTGGGCTGGCCCCGGAAGTGGCCGCCTGGGTCGCGTCCCTTCCGCCCGCCCAGCGCGACAAGGTCCTGGTCCGCGATGGCTTCCTCTCCAATGAGCTGCTCGACAAACTCGTGGCGGCGGTGGACGTCGTACCCATCGCCCTGACCAACAACGGTCCGAGCGGCATCATGGGCAAGGCCCTGGCCGCCGAGGTGCCCGTCGTGTCGGCCGGGTCCGAGGTCCGCGCCCGGGAGCTGGTGGCCACCGACGGTGGCGAGCTGGCCGATCTCGACGCGGCCAGCATCGGCGCGGCGATCGCTCGCGTCTTCGCCCGCGATCCCGCGGCCCCGCGCCGCAACACCATTCCGCCGGCGACCGTGGAGGAGTTCGCCGAGAACCTGCTGGGTGTCGACGGCGACGGTCGGGTGCTCAAGGGACGAAGCCGGATCCGGTAGCCTCCGCCCTGATCTCGCCCGTGTGCCTCAGACCGTCAGGAAATGCTGATGAATCCCCGACTTCGAGCAGTCGTCCGATCCGCCGTGCTCACGGTCAACACGCCGCTCGCCAAGGGCAGGTCCTCGCGTGCCATCGCCCGGTTGCCGCTCCCGATCAAGCTGGAGATCGGTGGCCTGACTCCCCGGCCCGGCTGGTTGGTGACCAACGTCAACGCGGTGACGCGCAACTACCTCGATGCCACCACGACCTGGCCGTTCGACGACGGGTCGCTCGAGGTCGTCTACGCCGACAACGTGATCGAGCACATCACGCTGGAGCAGGCCCGCACGATGCTGTCCGAGGCCTACCGCTGCCTCCAGCCCGGCGGCGCCATCCGGCTGGTCACCCCCGACCTCCGCAAGCACGTCGAGCTCTACCTCGCGGGGTCCGGATCGGTGACCGGAGACGTGGGCCGCTCGTATCGTGACCTCGGCCTGGTCGTCGAGCACCCGGTCGACCTCGTGCGGATCCCGATCGCCTCCTTCGGCCACCACGAGGGCTACCTCTACGACTTCCAGACCCTCGAGGCCGAGCTGCGCCGCGCCGGCTTCGGCTCGGCGACGGAGCACGCGCTCGGCGAGAGCACGCACACCGCCCTGCGTGGGCTGGACCAGCGCACCGACGAGGGCGGAGCACAGATGGCGGTCGAGGCCAAGCGATGACGGGCACCGAACACCTGACTGGTTCCGAGGGCCTGGCCTTCCGCGACCTGGTGTTCTCCGATCTCGCGCGCTACCGACCGAACGAGAAGCCGACCTGGCGGGGCGTGCTGACCCGGTGCCTGTCCAACCCCGGCATGATCGCGTCGCTCATCCTGCGGGCCCAGCAGAAGGCCTTCCAGGCAGGGCACGTCCGGGCGGCGTTCCTGCTGCGCACCCTCGGCATGGTGCTGGTCAGCGCCGACTTCGTGCCCGGCATGGACGTGGGACCGGGCCTGCTCATGCCGCATCCGAACGGCGTCGTCATCGGCAACGGCCTGCGCGTCGGTGCGAACGTGACGTTCGGCGGCGGCGTGACCGCGGGCGTGAAACAGCCGGATGTCGAGGGCGGCGGGTTTCCCGTCATCTGCGACGGCGCCATCATCCTGGCGAACGCCGTGCTCGTCGGTCCGGTGACCATCGGCCGGCACGCGCAGGTCGGCGCGAACACCGTGGTCCTGTCCGACGTGCCCGAAATGGCCGTGATGTTCGGCGTACCGGCCCGCAAGGTCGCGGTCCGCAAGCCGGTCATCCCCGGCTCCTACGAGGACGTGTCTGACGAGATCGGCCCCGCGGACCCCTCCGCGATCTAGCAGTCAGCCCCGGCACAGCTCGCACGTCGGCGGGCCGACGTCCGGGTCGTGCCGCGCCACGAAGCCGGCCACGTCCGCAGAGTGGATCTGGTCCTTGTGCTGGGCGACCTTGTCGACCGACCAGTCCCACCACTTGATGCGGAGCAGGGCTTCGCGGGTGGGCTCGTCGAAGCGGTAGCGGATGTGCCGGGCCGGGTTGCCGCCGACGATCGAGTAGGGCGCGACGTCCTTGACGACCATCGAGCGCGCGGCCACCACTGCACCGTCCCCGATCGTGACGTTGTTGCCGATCACGGCCTGGTAGCCGACGAACACGTCACTGCCGATGACCACGGGGCCGTTGCTGAAGATGGCGTCGGGGTGGTTGATCCACTCGCCGTTCTCGACGTGCGCGTGCAAGGTGCCCACCCAGTCGAGGTGGTGCTGGCCGCCCGGGATGATCACGGTCGTGTAGTGGATGCCGGTGTACTTGCCGACTCGCACGGGCTCGGCGTCGCCGGGCACGCCCTCCAGGATCTTGACCGTCGGATAGCTGGGAAAGTCCCAGATCAGCGGCTGATCGGGATCGTCGAAGTAACGGATCTGGTGGCCGTCCACCCAGAACCGGACCTTGGCCTTGACCCTGTCGCTGATCCGGGCTCGGATCCCATTCCGCCGCGGGGGCCGCAGGTCAGCTCGCACGCCGGAGAACCTAGCATCGGCCGATGCGTGCCCCCGGACCGTACCGGCTCCGTCCGGCCGTGCCGGTGGGCCCAGCCCAGCCCCCAAGATGTCCCGTACGGGACCCTCCGATGGGATAGCGTCTGCCGCAATTCACCGAGTAGGAGATCAGTCGCGCATGGCCACATCCCAGCTGAAAGCCGAGCAGGCAGTTCGTTCGTTCGTCGCCCGGGTCAAGCCGGAGACGCGCGAGCTCGCGCTCGACACCCCGTTGTACGCCGACGGCGTCGGCCTGGACTCCCTGGAGACCGCGGAGCTGTCGGCGGTGCTCGAGGACGAGCTCGGCACGGACCCGTTCACGTCCGACGCGATGCCTCAGACGCTCGGCGACATCCTCACCTTCTACGGCACGGTCGCGGCAGAGGCCTGATCCCGTGTGATCGAACTGCTCCGCCGGGTCGCGGCTGAGGATCCTGCGCGAGCGGCGATCATCACGCACGACGACACGGTCACCTACGGCAGCCTCGTCGAGTCCGCCGAGCGCGTCGCCACGGCGCTGCGTCGCGACGGCATCGCGCGGTTCGCCGTCGCCGACCATGAAGCCGCCACGGTGGTGGCCTCGCTGGCCGGCGCGGCCGCTGCGGGCGCCGAGGCCTGCCAGTACCCACCGGCCGAGCCCGAGGAGATCGGCGAGCTCGTGACGCGGTTCAACCACGACCGGCTCGTGACCACACGCGACGACCTCGGTGAACTCGGGGCGCAGGTCGTGCGACCGGACGACTGGACGAATGCGGCCCCACCCACCGCGCCGGCGGAGCAGCCAACCCCGACCCCGCGGCCGCACCTGGTGCTGACCACCGGCACCACCGGTGCGCCCCGGGGCGTGCGTCACGACTGGGATCGGTTGTTGCGGAGCACGGCCCGGATCAAGCCCGGTCCCGGGGAGCGCTGGCTCCTCGCCTACGGCCTGCACCAGTTCGCCGGCCTCCAGATCCTCCTGCACGTGTTCGCAGCCGGTGCCACGCTGGTCGCCCCCGCCCCCCGTCGCCCCCTCGAAGGGCTGCTCGCGATGCGTGAGCTCGGCGTGACGCATGCGAGTGCGACGCCGACGTACTGGCGCTTCCTGCTCGCCGAGCTCCGGTCGGACGGCGGACCGGTGCCCCAGCTCCAGCAGGTGACCCTGGGCGGAGAGGCGATCCCGGGTCCGTTGCTCGGTCAGCTCGAGAGCACGTTCCCCGAGGCCGGCATCGCCCAGGTCTACGCGGCGTCCGAGTTCGGCTCAAGCGGCTCCATGCGTGACGGCCGGGCGGGGCTGGCCATCGAGGTCCTCGAGCGCGGGGCCGACGCCGACGTCGCCATGAAGATCGTCGACGGCGAGCTGTGGATCCGGTCGCGCACCGGCATGCTCGGCTACTACGGCGAGCCGCCGGTCGACGCGGACGGCTGGCGCGCCACCGGCGACATGGTCGAGATCGACGGCGACCGCATCCTGTTCCGTGGCCGGTCGTCGGAGATCATCAACGTCGGCGGTGTGAAGGTGCACCCGCTGCCGATCGAGGAGCGGGTCAGCGCGGTCGCCGGGGTCGACATGGCCCGGGTCTACGGCCGGCCGAACCCCATGACCGGCGCGATCGTGGCGCTCGAGGTGGTCGCCGCCCCGGGTGTCGACCGAGACGCGGTGGACGCGGCCATCCGCGCCGCCTGCGCGGACCTGCCCGCGGCTGCACGGCCCCGCAACATCCGTTTCGTTGACAGCGTCACCACCGCTGGCAGCAAGATCGTCAGGAGAACCACCGGTGAGCAGTGAACCTCGCGTCGTCATCGTGACCGGCGGGAGCCGTGGCCTCGGAGCCGGCCTGGTCCGTTCGTACCTCGAGTCCGGCGACCGGGTCGCCACCTGCGCGCGCAGCATCACGCCCGAGGTCGAGGCCTGGCAGAAGGACCCCGAGCTCGCGGACCGGTTCTTCTTCCTGCCCGCCGACCTGTCCCAGCGCGTGGAGGCCGAGGCCTTCGTCAAGGGTGTGGTGGCGCAGTGGGACCACGTCGACGTGCTGATCAACAATGCGGGCGTCGCCAGGGACGGCATCCTCGGGCTGACGTCCGACGACGACATCGACACGGTCATCGACCTCAACCTCAAGGGCACGCTCTACGTCACCCGCCTGGTCAGTCGGCGGATGCTCGCCCGCCACAGCGGCACGATCGTCAACGTCTCCTCGATCGTGGGGCGCTCCGGCTACCGCGGGCTGGCGGTCTACAGCGCCACCAAGGCCGCCCTGGACGGGCTGACGCGCGCCCTGGCCCGCGAGCTCGGCTCGCGTGGCATCACCGTCAACGGCATCGCGCCGGGTTATCTGCGCACCGAGATGAGCCACGGTCTCGACGAGGAACAGCTGCAGCAGATCGTGCGGCGTACCCCCTCCGGGCGGCTCGGCGACCCGGAGGACATCGCGCGGGCCTGCCAGTTCCTCACCGATCCGCGCAACACCTACCTGACCGGTCAGATCCTCGTCGTCGACGGCGGACTCACCGGCTGACGTTCGCGGTTGCCCCGCGTCACGGCGAGGCCCAGCCCCACACAGCTGAGCACGCCGACCAGGACCATGGTCAGTCCGATCCCAGTCAGGCTGTCGTAGAACGAGGCCGTCACGATGCCGAGCACCATGACCGGCGTGACGGCCAGCTCGATCCACGACGCGGTCCCGCCTCGACCCTGTCCCTGGAGCACGGCGACGAGCACCTTCCGGAACCCGAGGAGCCCGTCGGCGAGCACCAGCCAATGGGCGCACCGGATCGCCCCCTCGAACTCGTCGCCGAACGCGAGACGGATGGCCGGGCCCACCACGAGCTCTAGCGCGATGACCACCAGCGCAATCAGGCCCGCGGCGATCGGCACCCACTGCCGGATCACCGCGCGCTGGCCAACCGGGTCGGCATGGTTCATGGCGACGCGCGGGAGCACGATCACCGAGACGGCGTTCCCCACGATGCGGCACAGGTTCGACACTGCGGTGGCTGCCGCGTACAGACCCAGCTCCACGACGCCCAGCAAGGCGCCGACGAAGATGCGGTCCAGCCCGACCCCGTCGATGGGACCGATGCTGCTGACGTAGTTCTTGCGCGCTTCCGACCAGAGCTCGTCCTCGTCGAGCTCGTCCTCCGGGCGACGGGTCGGGCGGGCGAGGGCCGCCCACCCGAAGCCCAGACCGACGGCCGACGCCACGAAGAACGACAGCAGCACGTCAATGGCGCTCCAGTCCCAGCCGGCCACGAACGCCGTCGTGAGGGCCAGCGTGAAGAGGGCTTGGGGGATCATGCCCACGATGGCCATCCGTGCCAGGTGCCGGATCTCGCCCTGCAGCGACCCGATGATGAGGCGGAACACGATGGTCTGCAGGGTCATCACCGCGACGGCGACGGCGAGTGCCCAGTTCTCGCCGACCGGCTGGTCCCGCTGCAGGACCAGCATCACGCCCGCCGCGGCCACGGAGGTCGGGACGAGCAGGCCGACGCGCCGCCGAGCGATTCTTCGCAAGCCGTCGCGGGCGGCGAGCTGACGTTGGGCGAGGTTCTTGGCGATGGCGTTCGGGAGGCTGCCGCCGAAGGTCAGCTGCGAGGCCATCAGGCCCAGTGCGAACACCAGCGCCACCTGGCCGCGACCCTCGACACCGAGCATCCGCGCGCTGAGCACGCCGGTGACCAGCGTGAGCCCCTGGAGGCCGAACGTCCCACCGACGATCAGCAGGACGACGTACCGGTCACGGAGCTGACTCGGCTGTTGTCCGGGTTCGCTGCCTGGCTCGGTCACGCGCGGAGCATACTTGCGCCAATTGCTCGTCACCTGCGGTCCGCAGAAATCACGGGAGTCGCCGATGCCCACACCCCTTCCGCTGCCCATCCGCGTCCTCGTAAAGGGCGCGTCGACGGTGAACTGGGTGTCCTGGATGGGCGGTCCCCGAACGGACTTCACGTTCCCCCGGGCCATCGAGGCGCAGCTGGCCGCCGACGGGCGACCCTCCGAGGTGCGTGCGATCACGATGACCTCCGAGCAGACCCGCAAGATCCTGAGCACCTGGCAGGCGGAGGTCCTCAACTTCTCACCCGACGTGATCGTGCTCGTCTACGGCCACTACGAGACCATCCATCTGTTCCTGCCGCGATGGCTGGAACGGCACGCCAACAGCCTCAAGGGACGGCCCCGCCGCCTGTCGATGCTCTACCGCGAGCGGGTGCTGCGCCCGGTCTGGATGATGCTGGCCCGGCTACAGGCGCGACTCGACAAGGTGCTCGACCCGACGATCCGCCGCAGCCGGCCCCGGCACGTGACGGCCGACCTGGAGCGCTACATCACGCACGTCCAGAAGGTCGGCAGCCCGTTGGTGATCCTCTTCGAGTTGCTCCCGCCGTCCGAGCGCTACCGGAGCTGGTTCCCGGGCATGGCGGCTCGCATGGAGGTGATGAACGCCGCAATCGCCGACCTGGTCACGCGCGTCGACCTGCCCAACGTGCGGTACTTCCGGGTCAGCGAGCTGGTCGACAAGTACGCCGACGGCGACCCCGAGGTGGCCACGCCCGACGGCTTCCACTACTCGCCCATGCTGCACCGGGAGATCGGCGTCGCGCTGGCGCAGCAGATCGAGGAGTGGGCTGTGACGCAGTCACATCTTGCCCGTGTCGCGAGAACCCGGTGAGGGCTCC
>JAOPXC010000376.1 GCA_025965335.1 Nocardioides sp.
CGTTGGGGCGCTTGCCGTGGTTCGCCTTGTTCTTCTTGCGAGCGCGGCGCTTGCGGCCAGTCTTGCCCATGGTGTTCCTCCTGAATCGGACGATGGTGGTCCGAGGACCGTCGACCAGTCTCTCAAAAATCGCGCCGCACGCGAAATCCTGCTCAAAGCCGGGACAGGAACCTCTGGGCGTCGACGACGACCCGGGTGATCTCCCCGGTCCCGACGACCTTGCCGAGCCCACCGGCCGCGTCCACATGCCGGGCCGCCACGGTGAACCGATGCAGCCGCCCGTCGACGTACGACGCCGAGGCCGTCACCTCGACCTGCTGCCCCACCGGGCTGGCCCCGAGGTGCTCGAGCGTGACGCGGGTGCCGACACTGGTCGATCCGTCCGCGAGTGTCGGGTCGATGGCCGCACAGGTGGCTGCCTCGCACCACGCCAGCAGCCGGGGCGTCCCGAGCACCGGAAGGCTGCCCGATCCCACGGCCATCGCGGTGTCAGCGTCGGTGACGGTGAAGCGCAGCGTGGCCTCCATCAGAGCGCCTTGCGGAAGGTGATCAGGTTGACCTCGGGCATGGGTCGCCAGTCGCGTTCGGACAGGCGCTCGAACCCCAGGCGCTGGTAGATCCGGTGTGCGCCGGTCATCTCACTCAGGCTCGACATCACCACGGCGTGCGCGCCCTGCTCCCGGGAGCGGCTGAGCACGAGGTCGACCAGTGCTCCACCGACGCCCTGGCGGCGCGCGTCGGGGGAGACCGCGAGCATCCGGAACTCTCCCTCGCCGGGTTTCGCGACCTGACGCCACGGCGAGCCCGCCGGGCAGATCGTGACGTTGCCGAGGATCGTCTCGCTGTCGTCGGACGTCGCGACCCAGAGCTCCGCATCCCGGCCACGTCCCTCGACGTCGCGGAGCTGCTCGCGGTAGCCGTCGTCGGCGCCGGTCAGGAACTCCTCGTACGCCGCGACCGTCAGCTCCCCGATCGCCGGATAGTCCTCCGGCCGGGCCCGCCTGATCCGCACCGGCCTAGATCCCGAAGGTGCTGCGGGGGTAGGCGGCCTCGACGTCGGTGATCACGTTGACCAGGTACGGGACGTTCGCGTCGAACGCGCGGTCGATCGCCGCGCCGATCTGACGAGGGTCGGTCACGGTCTCGCCCGCGCCGCCCAGGGCCTTGACCACCTCGTCGTACGCCGTGCGCGGCGCGAGGTCGGCCACGACGTCGTAGCCGTAGAGCATCTGCATCGGGCCCTTTTCGAGGCCCCACGCCGAGTTGTTGCCCATCACCATCACGACCGGCAGGCCGTGCCGGACCAGGGTGTCGACGTCCATCAGCGAGAAACCGGCCGCGCCGTCGCCGAGCAGCAGCACGACCTGGGCAGACGGGCGCGCCAGCCGCGCGGCGATCGCCGCTCCGAGGCCGGCACCCAGGCAGCCGTACGGCCCCGGGTCGAGCCAGCCCCCCGGGCGCTTCGGCTCGACGAACTTGCCGGCGAAGCTCACGAAGTCGCCGCCGTCGCCGATGACGACGGAGTCCTCCGCCAGCCGCGGCACCAGCTCGCCGTAGATCCGGGCGGGATGGATGGGGTCCGCCTCGGCGCGGAGCAGCGCCAGGTCACGCTCGGTCGCCACCTTGACGGCGTCCTGCAGCTCGGCCACCCACCGGGTCCGGTCGGGGCGGGACCCGCGCTCGATCGCCGCCTGCAGACCGTCGAAGACCCGGGTGAGGTCGCCGGAAACCGAGGCCGCGAGCTTGGCGTGGGTGGAGACCTGGCCGGGGGAGTCGGCGACGTGCACCACCTGCGCCGGCTCCGCGCCGTCCTTGCCGCCGAAGACGCCGTAGCCCAACCGGAAGTCCAGCGGCGTGCCGACCACGATGACCAGGTCGCTGCCGCCGAGCGCCTGCCCGCGGGCTTTGGTGACGAGCAGCGGGTGCCCTCCCGGGACCACGCCGCGCCCCATGCCGTTGGTGATCGTCGGGACACCGACGGCCTCGACGAAGCGGAGCGCTGCCTCCTCGGCCCGGTCGGCCCAGACATCGGTGCCGAGGATCAGCACGGGACGGCTCGCGCCCGCCAGCAGCGTGGCGATCCGGGCGACCGCGTCGGTGTCCGGGTCGGCACCGCGGGTGCTGCCCGCCACCGGGGCGGGACCCGAGGACGAGTTGAAGAACTCGTCCATCGGTACGTCGACGAAGACGGGCCCGCGGTGTGAGGACCCGGCGGCGTGGAACGCCTCGTCCATCCCGCCGAGGACGTCGCCCGCGGTGGGCAGGGTCCGGGCGAGCTTCGAGACCGACGCGACGATCGGCGGCTGGTCGAGCTCCTGGAGGCTGCCGCTGCCCCAGCGGTTGGCGGGTGCGCGACCGCCGACGACGACCATCGGCGACCCGGCGAACTGTGCCTGCGCGATCGCGCTGACCCCGTTGGTGACGCCCGGTCCGGCGGTCAGCACCGCCAGCCCCGGAACCCGGGTCAGCTTGCCGGTGGCCTCCGCTGCGAACGCCGCGGTCTGCTCGTGCCGGACGTCGAGAAGCCGCATCGGCGGCTGCGCCTTGACCGCTCCGTCGTACATCGGGAAGACGTGCGCCCCGGACAGCGTGAACATCGTCTCGACGCCGTGGGCCCGCGCCACTGCGACGGCCAGCTCGCCGGAGTGGCCGCTGATCCCGCCGGGGTCGCTGTCGGTCGTGGTCGGGTCGGTCGCGGACGTCTTGGCTTCGGTCATGTCCGCAGGTTACCCACGAGTTGGGGGCCGTGAGGGGTCACCCGCGGGCGCCTGCAGGTACTGCGGATTGGTCGACCTGAGCGCGTCCACGACCACCAGCAGGAGGTCGGACCTGACCTCGGGCGGCCTCGGCCCCAGCGCCAGCTGCAGGTGGAGGGCCCGCAGGAACGCCTCGGCGTTGCCACCGAACAGGTAGGGGTCGCGGTCGTCGTGCGACGAGAACGTGCCGGCCGCCGCGAGCCGGGCGATCCACGGCTCCACCACCCGGAGGGGCACGGCGTTGCGCCGCAGCACCTGGATGGTGGTCGCGGCCAGCCGGTCCGGCTCGCCGTTGGTGAACAGGCGGTCGACGGGCGTCAGTAGGCGGTCGGCGATCACGTCGAGGATCACGGTGAGCTCGGGAGTGGCGACGTGCGGCGACATCGCCAGGGTGCCGAGCGCGTCCGCCCCGTGCGCGACGGCGTGCGCCCAACCCTTGCCGGGCACGAACCCCCGGAGGTCGCGTTCGCGCAGCAACCAGGTCGCGACCCGGTCACCCCACTCGAGCACCTTGCCCCCGGGGACCAGCGGTCGCTCGTTGTCACGCGCGATGCAGGCGTCCAGGACCAGCGCCGAGAAGCTGCGCCGGAAGACCGAGTCGGTGTCGCGTTCGCCGAGGCCGACGCCGAGCCCCGCGGCCATCCCGTCGCCGAGCCCGGGCAGCAGGTCGTCGTAGACGCCGCGGTCGATCCAGGTCGTGAGGGTCGGGTACGCCGTGCCGTCGCGGGTCCCGGGATCGGTGTCACCGAGCATCCGTGTGAGTTCGGCGGTGAGGTCGCCCAGGGGGCGATCCGTGGGGACGGCAAGCCCGTCGGCATGCACTTGTTGCCAGTATGACCCGGACATATCGGTCATCCTGCCAAAGGCCGCGGCCGAGCCGGACGCCACCCCGGCCTGAGGAGAACGCTCGATAAGGTCACGACCGTGCCATCCCTGACCGAGCTCGTCCGCAGCCACACGGACCTCGACCACGAGGACGTCGCGTGGTTGCAGTTGCTCCAGGCCGACTGGCAGATCGTCGCCGACCTGTCGTTCGCCGACCTGATCCTGTGGCTCCCGGACCGGAGCGGGTCGGGCTTCTGGGCGGGCGGGCAGATGCGCCCGACGACCGGGCCGACGGCGTACGTCGACGACATCGTCGGCAGCTTCGTCGCGACCGGTCGCCGCCCGCTGCTCGACGCGGCCTACACCCAGGGGCGGCTGGTCCGCGAGGGCGACCCGGAGTGGCGCGACGACGTGCCGGTTCGGGTGGAGACGATTCCGGTCCGCCGGGCGGGCCGGGTCATCGCGGTCGTGGCCCGCAACACCAACCTGCTCGGGGTCCGGACGCCGAGCCGCCTGGAGCTGTCCTACCTGCAGACCGCGGCCGACCTGACCCAGATGATCGCCCACGGCCACTTCCCGGCCACCGGCCAGCGCAGCGACCACGCCGACTCACCCCGCGTGGGTGACGGGTTCCTGCGCGTCGACGCGACCGGTCACGTCGTCTACGCCAGCCCCAACGCCCTCTCGGTCTACCGCCGCCTCGGCCTCTCCGGTGACCTGGCCGGCCTCTCGCTGGCGGACCTGACCCGCGAGCTGGTGCCACCGAGGCGCCGCCCGGACGAGGAGACGCTGAGCGCCGTGCTCGGCGGGCGCGCGCATCGCGACACCGAGATCGGCACCGACGGTGGCGACGGCGTGTCCCTGATCGTGCGGGCGATCCCGTTGCGTCCGGAGGGCGACCACATCGGAGGCCTGATCCTGGTCCGCGACGTCACGGACCTCCGGCGTCGCGACCGCGAGCTGGTCACCAAGGACGCCACCATCCGGGAGATTCATCACCGCGTGAAGAACAACCTGCAGACGGTCGCGGCCCTCCTGCGGCTGCAGGCCCGCCGGATGGACTCCGCGTCGGCCAAGGCGGCGCTGGAGGAAGCCGTACGCCGGGTCGGCTCGATCGCGATCGTGCACGAGACGCTCAGCCAGGCCGTCGAGGAGAGCGTCGACTTCGACGAGATCGCCGACCGCCTCGGCGTCATGGTCACCGAGGTGAGCGCGGTGGGTGGCCGGGTCCGCGTCAGCCGGGTCGGCGGCTTCGGCGTGCTGCCCTCGGAGTCGGCCACCGCGATGGCGATGGTGCTGACCGAGGTGCTGCAGAACGCCGTCGAGCACGGCTACGAGCCGCCGGACGACGACGCCGACCTGGCCGGCGACGAGCTGATCGGCGAGATCGTCGTGACCGTCCGACGCGCCGACGGACGCCTGCACCTCACGGTGGACGACAACGGCCGGGGACTTCCCGAGGGTTTCGACCTCGACGAGTCGACGAACCTCGGGCTCACGATCGTGCGGACGCTCGTGGAGTCCGAGCTCGGAGGCAGGCTCGAGCTCGGACCGGTGCCGGGAGGTTCGGGGACGCGCGCGGCGATCGACGTACGTCTCGAATGAGGTACTAGGCGGTGCGCACGCGAGCCCGAGCGTTCCGGCGCTTCAACGCGCGCCGCTCGTCCTCGCCGAGACCGCCCCAGACGCCGTGATCCTGGCCCGCCTCGAGCGCCCACGCGAGGCATTGTTCGCGCACGTCACAGCGCCGGCACACCTGCTTGGCCTCCTCGATCTGGAGGATGGCCGGACCGGTGTTGCCGATCGGGAAGAACAGTTCCGGGTCCTCATCGAGGCATGCGGAACGGTGGCGCCAATCCATGGGCGGGAATTCCCTACTCTCTTGTAATGCGTGCAGGCCAGGGGCAGCACAAGCCTGCGGGGCGCGCGGAAGCACTTCACTATGTGAACGCAGTCACGAGCGCAAGACCAGACTGGCAATCTTTGGACCGTTAAACAACCCCCTGCGCTGGTCAGTTTCGTCACAGCCGGTCGCCGAGGTCGCTGGAACCCACGGCGAACCCGGGCTGTGGGCGACGAAATGCCCCGCCCGTAGTCTGCACGGGTGAGCAAAGCCCCCGACAATCCGGCTCCTCTCGTCGTCGCTGCCGCGCTCGCCGGCATCCAGGGCGGGGTCCTCTTCGTCTTCGCGGTTCTCGAGCTCGCCCACCTGTCCGGCGAGCGGGTGACGATGGGGGTGACGACGGCCGCGTTCTTCGCGGTGTACGGCGCTGCGCTGATCGGGTGCGCCTGGGCGGTCACTCATGGCCAAGCCTGGGCCCGCAGCCCGCTGGTGCTGACCCAGCTGATCCAGCTGGGGCTCGCCTGGAGCTTCCGCGGTGGCGAGACCACCTGGGTGGCGGTGGGGCTGGCGGTCGTCGCGATCGTGGTCCTGCTGGGGCTGCTGCATCCCGCCAGCATCGAGGCGCTGAACGACGACCCGACCAGCTAGCACGGTCTGCCTACTCGCCCTCCTCCAGCGACGACCGCAGCTGCTCGAGGGTCTTGTTGAGCAGGCGGGACACGTGCATCTGCGAGACGCCGATCTCCTCCGCGATCTGCGACTGCGTCATGTTCCGGAAGAACCGGAGGAGGAGGATCTTCTTCTCGCGCGGGTCCAGCTGATCGAGCAGCGGCTTGAGCGACTCACGGATCTCGACGTGCTCGAGTCCCTCGTCCTCGATTCCGATCGCGTCGAGCATCGTGACGGCGCCGTCCTCGGAGTCGTCGCCGCTGGCGTCGAGGGAGAGCGTGGAGTAGGCGTTGCTCGACTCGATGCCCTCGATGATCTCCTCGACGGTGCAGTCGATGGCGTCGGCCAGCTCCCGGGGGGTCGGCGAGCGTCCGAGCGACTGGGTCAGCTCGGCGGCCGTCGCACCGATCTGCATCCGCAGCTCCTGGAGCCGGCGAGGCACGCGGATCGCCCAGCCCTTGTCGCGGAAGTAGCGCTTGATCTCGCCGATGATCGTCGGGGTCGCGTAGGTCGAGAACTCCACCCCGCGGTCGGTGTCGAAGCGGTCGATCGACTTGAGCAGGCCGATGGTCCCGACCTGGACGAGGTCCTCGAACGGCTCGCCGCGGTTGCGGAAGCGTCGCGCGCAGTGCTCGACGAGCGGCAGGTGGAGGTGGACCAGCAGCTCCCGCGCACCGTCACGCGCGGATTCGGACGCACCGTCGTCGCGCAGCTCCACGAAGAGCTCCGCGCTGCGGCGCCGGGTGATCTCCACCGGCGTGGGACGTGGATCCGCCTCCGCCAAGGAGTCCCGAGTGGCGTGAGCGTCCATGTCAGACGACGGCTCCGGGGGGGCCCGCTTGCATCGTCAACGTGACGACGAACCTGCCGTCGCTCGTGTCGAGCGACGCACTGGAGGCGAGGGTGGTCAGCACCTGCCAGGCAAAGCTGTCGTAGTCGGGCTCCGGCGCGCCGTGGGCGCTCACGCCCACCGAGATCGTGAGCTTGCGCGGCGACAGGCGGAACTCGCACAGCAGGTCGGAGCCGTGGTCGGCCTGCGGGAGCACCATCGCGCTCGCCTCGCCCACCGCGATCCGTAGGTCCTCGATGTCGTCGATGGTGAAGTCGAGGCGGGCGGCCAGTCCGGCCGTGGTGGTGCGGAGCACCGAGACGAAGGCGCCGTCGGCCGGGAGGCGGAGCTCCACGTCTGCCCGGTCGATCGTCGAACCGTTGTCGGTCTCAGACATGGAGAACGTCCTTGCTGGGTCTGCGGTCGTCCGGGAAGGTGCCGTCGCCCAGACCATAAGCCTCGGGGCCGGCCTCCGGGCGTGTACCCGGCGGTCGGCCCCGACAAAACGTGGCGCGGAGAGCGTCAAGCCTTCTTGGTCTGCCAGAAGATCTCCGCGATCTCGTCGATCTTGGCGAGCAGCTCTTCGGCCTTGCCGAGGTCCAGCTCACCCTTGGTGCCGCTGGCACCGGCGAGCTTGGTGGCGTCGTTGACGAGGGTGTGGAGCTGGGGGTACTTCTCGAAGTGCGGGGGCTTGAAGTAGTCGGTCCACAGCACCCAGAGGTGATGCTTGACGAGCTCCGAACGCTGCTCCTTGATCAGGATGGCGCGGGTACGGAAGTCGGGGTCGTCAT
>JAOPXC010000393.1 GCA_025965335.1 Nocardioides sp.
CGTGCGCGTCCTCTGGCATGCCCAGCTCGTCGCGCGTGCGGCCGGCCAGCGACACGTGGAACCACACCTTCTCCACGAAGACACAGTGCTTGAGGATCGCCAGCGGGCTGGTCAGCGACGGCACCAGCCGGCGCCGGGCCTCCCCGTCGGTGAGGCCGTCGACGGTGGCGACCAGCTCCATCCGGTTGTCCTGCAGGAACGCCTCGAGCTGCTCGCGCTCGGTGCCGGTCAGGGTCGCTTCACTGCGGTAGTCGTCACTCACGCGGAGGACCCTAGACCGGACTCGGAGTAGGCCATGCGCGTGCTGTCCGCGTGGTCGCCGAGCATGAGGTACGCCGTGGGGTACAACGAGGCCCACGAGGCGTGCACGAGCTCCGTGAACTGCTCGTCGGTCGGTGGTCGTGGCATCCGCGCACTCCCGGCACATGGAGGTCAGGTCACCCTGTCAGATGCCGTGACCCGCGATCCGGTTGGGCGGGCGTGGTCCGGCCGCCGGAAAATGGCGGGCTGCGCCCTCCTAGGATGGGCATCATGCCTGAGATAACCCGAGACGAGGTCGCGCACCTGGCCGACCTCGCCCGGATCGACCTCGACGACGCCGAGCTCGACCGCCTCGCCCCCCAGTTGGCGGTGATCCTCGAGTCGGTGGCCTCGATCAGCGGCGTCGCGGGCGACGACATCCCCCCGACGTCGCACGCGATCCCGCTGACGAACGTGTTCCGCGAGGACGTCAACACGCCGTGCCTGACCGCCGAGCAGGCGCTGTCGGGCGCTCCCGCGCAGGAGCAGCAGCGGTTCTCCGTCCCCCGGATCCTGGGAGACGAACAATGACCGACTGGACCCGCAAGACCGCGGCCGAGCTCGCCGACGCCCTGGCCGCCGGCGAGACCACCTCGGTCGAGCTGACCCAGGCGTGCCTGGACCGGATCGCCGCCGTCGACGGCGCCGTGCACGCCTTCCTGCACGTCGACGCGGAAGGGGCGCTCACCCAGGCCCGTGAGTCCGACGCGCGACGCGCGGCCGGCAGTCCCGCCTCGCCGCTCGACGGCGTACCGATCGCGGTCAAGGACGTCCTCGCGACGTCCGGGCTGCCCACGACCTGCGGCTCGAGGATCCTCGAGGGCTGGATCCCGCCGTACGACGCCACGGTCGTCGCCCGGCTGAAGGCGGCCGGGCTGCCGATCCTCGGCAAGACCAACATGGACGAGTTCGCGATGGGCTCGTCGACCGAGCACTCGGCGTACGGCGCCACCCACAACCCGTGGGACCTCGACCGGATCCCCGGCGGTTCCGGCGGGGGGTCTGCGGCGGCGGTGGCGGCCTTCGAGGCGCCGCTCGCGCTGGGCACCGACACCGGCGGCTCGATCCGCCAGCCGGGAGCCCTCACCGGCACGGTCGGCGTGAAGCCGACCTACGGCGGGGTGTCCCGCTACGGGCTGGTCGCGCTGGCCAACTCGCTCGACCAGGTCGGCCCGGTCACCCGGACCGTGCTCGACTCCGCGCTGCTGCACGAGATCATCGGCGGCCACGACCCGATGGACTCCACCAGCATCGACCAGCCGCTCCCGTCGCTCGTTGCCGCGGCACGTCGGGGCGCCAGTGGCGACCTGACCGGTGTCCGCATCGGCGTGGTGAAGGAGCTCGGTGGCGAGGGCTACCGGGCGGGCGTGCTCGCGCGCTTCCACGAGTCCGTCGACCTCCTGGTCGCGGCGGGGGCCGAGGTCGTCGAGGTCTCCTGCCCGAACTTCGTGCACGCGCTCGCGGCCTACTACCTCATCCTCCCGGCGGAGGCGTCGAGCAACCTGGCGAAGTTCGACGCCATGCGTTACGGGCTCCGGGTGCTCCCGGAGGGCATCGACAACCCGAGCGCCGAGGACGTCATGCGCGCCACCCGCGACGCCGGGTTCGGCGATGAGGTGAAGCGCCGCATCATCCTGGGCACCTACGCCCTGTCCAGTGGCTACTACGACGCCTACTACGGCCAGGCACAGAAGGTCCGCACGCTGATCAGCCGCGACTTCGAGGCGGCGTTCGAGAAGGCCGACGTGCTGGTCTCGCCCACGGCACCCACGACGGCGTTCCGGCTCGGCGAGAAGGTGGACGACCCGATCGCGATGTACCTCAACGACCTGGCGACCATCCCCGCCAACCTGGCCGGCGTGCCGGGCATCTCGGTGCCCAGCGGCCTCGCCGACGAGGACGGCCTCCCGGCCGGCTTCCAGATCCTGGCACCCGCCCTCGCCGACGACCGGGTCTACCGGGTGGGCGCGGCCCTCGAGGCGATCTTGCGCGAGAAGTGGGGCGGCCACCTGCTCGACCAGGCTCCGGAGCTCGCCTCCGACGATCTGGTCGAGACCACGACGGGAGCCAGCCGATGAGCACGACGACCGCAGGCCAGGCCCTGGTGCCCTGGGACGACGTGCTCGCGTCGTACGACCCCGCCCTGGGGCTCGAGGTCCACGTCGAGCTGAACACCAACTCCAAGATGTTCTGCGGCTGCCCCACCGAGTTCGGTGCCGACCCCAACACCCAGGTCTGCCCGACCTGCCTGGGCCTGCCCGG
>JAOPXC010000406.1 GCA_025965335.1 Nocardioides sp.
GTGAAGACACCGGGGTCCAGGACGATCGCCTTGCCGTCGTACTCGATCCGGACGCAGGCGTGCCCGAACTTCGTGATCCTCATGGCAATCAACCTACGACCGGAGAACAAGGCGCGCGCTCGCGTCAGGACGCGCCGAGTCAGCGTCAACCCGTGGCAGCAGACGACCGGCGCTCGGGGGAATCGCCCAGTGCTCGAGGTGATCGTCTCCGGCGTCCGCGGTCGTCATCGCCTTGCTCGCGGCCCATACGATGCCCGGATGACCGCTCCGCCAGCCCCGATCGTGATCAGGCGCGCGGTCCCGGTCGACGCGGAGCCGCTCACCCGCCTCCACCTCGACTGCTGGGACGACGCCTACACCGGGTTGATCCCGCAGGAGCTTCTCGACGCCCGCCGGACGAACGTCCCGGAGCGCGTCGACTTCTGGCGGGGTGCGCTCGAGGACGCCGATCCGGTGTTCCTGGCCGAGGGTCCGGAAGGGCTGTTGGGGTTCGCCGGCGCCGGGCCGGGCCGGGACAACGATGTCGAGACCGACCTGGAGCTGAAGGTGCTCTACGTCCGCGCGAGTCACTGGGGCACCGGCGTCGGCTACGCGTTGTTCGAGGAGGCGGTCGGCGACCGCGCGGCGTATCTGTGGGTGCTGGCGAACAACCAGCGCGCGATCCATTTCTACGAGCGGCAGGGCTTCCGCCTCGACGGCACCGAGGACGAGCACGACGAGGGCCTGCACGTGCGCATGCTCAGGGCCGGCACGTGACCGGCACGGTCGGCGAGCCTCAGGCCGTGAGGTGGTGGACGTAGCACCAGCGCCAGTCCTCTTCCGGCTCCGCCGACTCCATGACCGGGTGCGTGGACTCGTGGAAGTGCTTGGTGGCGTGCTGCCTCGGTGAGGAGTCGCAGCAGGCGACGTTTCCGCACTCGAGGCACTGACGCAGCGCGACCCAGTGCGTGCCCTCCTCGAGGCACTGGCAGCACTTGGGTTCCTCGACGGTCTCGATCGCCGGATGGCGCTCCAGGTCGTCGCACACCTCGCCCTGCGGCCGCCGGACCCGGTTGGCGTGCTTGAGCTCCTCGCGCCCCTGCGTGGCCACGTCGAGCATCGACTCCTCGACGTCGAGCATCGCGAGCACATCGCTGACCACCTCGGAAGCGACCGTGCCGGACCTGCGGATGTCCAGCACCCGTTTGCGCTCGGCGTCGATCATCGCGTGCCGGATCCGGGAGTAGAGCTCGCTGGGCGTCTCCTGGTCCACGGTCGTGCCGAGCCGCTCCCAGGCCGCGAAGTTGCGTTGGTCGATCCGTTGCCGGATGAGGTCGCCGATGCCGTGCGGGTCCTCGTACTCGAGCCTCTCCAGCTCCTCGAACCCGGCCTTCGACGCCTGTTGGAGGATGGTCGCGCGGGCCAGCGCGTCGTCCATCGGGTCGGGCGAGGGCGCACGGAGCCACCGAGCGACCATCGGCAGCGTGAGCCCCTGGATGAAGAGCGTGCCCGCCACCACGGTGAACGCGACGAGCAGCAGGGTCTCGCGATATTCGGTCTCGGCGGGGATGATGAAGGCTGCGGCCAGCGTGACGACGCCCCGCATGCCGGCCCAGCCGAGCAGGAAGGTGTACTGCCACGGCGGCTTGCGTCCGAGCTCTGGGTCGTTGCCGGGCCGCACCAGCAGGTAGCGGGCCACGAACACCCAGGCCATCCTGAGCAGGACTACGCCGCCCAGCGTGGCCGCACACGCCCCCACGATCCGGGCCGGAGCGAGCCTGCTGGCGCCCACGTCGCTGAAGAGCCACTGGGCCTGGAGGCCGATCAGCAGGAAGACGGTGTTCTCGAGGACGTAGGCGATGGTGCGCCAGTTCGTCCGCTCTGCGATGCGTGACTGCGCGGTCTGGAGGACCGGCGCCTTGTGGCCGAGGAGCAGGCCGGCCACGACGACCCCGATCACCCCCGAGGCGTGGACCTGTTCGGCGGCGATGTAGGCCGCGAACGGGATGACGAACGAGATGCCGGTGTCCAGGACGGGGTCGGTGATCCGCTTGCGCAGCCAGGCCACCACGATGAAGAAGGCGAAGCCGACCAGCACCCCGCCACCGGCGGCCCACACGAACTCGAGGCCGATCTCCCACGGCTTGATCTCGCCGGCGCCATGAGTGATGAGCGTGGCCGCGGTGCCCAGGGCCACCAGCGCGGTCGCGTCGTTGAGCAGGGACTCGCCCTCGAGGATCGTCACCACCCGGCGGGGAAGTCCGATCCGGCGTCCGATGGCGGTGGCAGCGACGGCGTCCGGAGGTGCGACCACGGCACCGATGGCGAAGGAAGCGGGCCAGGAGATGCCCGGCAGCACCGCGTGCACGATCGCGCCGACGCCGACCGTGGTGAACGCAACCAGGCCCACCGACAGCAGCAGGATCGCCCGTCTGTTGACGTTGAAGTCGACCAGCGAGCTCTGGATGGCGGTGGAGTAGAGCAGCGGGGGCAGCAGACCGAGGAGGACGATCTCGGGCTGGAGGTGGATCTCCGGCATGCCCGGGATGTAGGAGACCGCGATGCCCACGGCGATCAGCACCAACGGCGCCGGCAGGTCCAACCGCTCCGAGAGCGCCGTGACCGCGAGGACACACACCGCCAGGCCGACGAGGAACAGAGCGACATCCACCCGACCATTGTCGCGGACACCCCGGCCCTCGCGGGCACCTGTGTCAGGACGGCCTCGAGGGCCCTACGAGGAGGAGCCCGCCGCTACCCAGAGCATCGGGTCGCCCCAGCCGAGCTCGTCGACCCCGTGCGAGGCCAGTGCCAGGGCCACCAGGGTCCGGCGGTGGGCCGCGAACGTGAGGACGTGGGCGATCATCCCGCCGTACGTGAACACCTCGGCGGGCTCGCACAGCGCGTCCACGAACGTGTCGTCGAGGCGGTTTGCGGCCACCACCTCGCGGACGTGGGTGAGGTACGTGGGGGCCTCGGCGGCCAACCGCTCCCGCATCGACGTCAGCGACTCGTGCTCCTCGGCCGACCAGTCGTAGTCGCGCGTGACCATCGCGGCGTTCCACATGCCCAGCTGTCCGATCAGCCGCGACAGCAGGCGTCGGATCGACTGTTCGTCCTCGTCGACGTCGACACCGATCCGCTGGTCGAGTTGCTCGTCGGTCAGGCGTTGGGACACCCGCACCATCTCGCCGGTCAGCCAGATGTGGTGCTCGACCATCTTGGTCAGCAGGTCCATGGAGGTCACCTTGTCTCGTACGGGCAGCCGGAGGCCGCCGGGTGGGTGGAAGTGCACGTCGCTGGGTGCGGCGATCTGGATGTGCCCCGGCTTGCGCCGCCAGGCGGCCGGCGCGACGCCGTACGCCCTGGTGAAGGCACGGGTGAACGCCTCGTGCGAGCCGTAGCCTGCGTCCACCGCGATGTCGAGCAGCGGCGCGGAGGTGGTGATCATGCGGTACGCCGCCCGCTCCAGCAGGATCCGTCGGCGGAGGGCCTGCGGGGGCTCGCCGGCCACGGACCGGATCATCCGGTCGAAGTGGAACCGCGAGAAGTGGAGCCGGCTGGCCCAGTCCTCACCGGTCATCGCGCTGCCGCCCGGGGGATCCTGCTCGAGGGCCTCGGCGAGGTGGTCGACGAAGTCAGCGAACGTGTCGGCAGCGGTCATGCGTCGATGATCGGGCCTCGGTGGGGGGCGCCGCTTGATCGCCGTTGCCGGGAGGGTGTCAACACCGGTTGTCGCACCTGCTGGAGCTCCCGGTGGCGCAGCAGAGCGGATCCTCAGCAGTCTCGCTAGGGCGTCAGCGCGCGGATCCGGGCATCGAGGTCGCGGCGGTTGTCCCGCCGGCAGGTCACCTCGACGACCTCGATCCCGCCCGCCGGTGAGGCGAGTGCGTGCTCGAGCTCGGGCAGCGAGTCGACCTTCCAGTGCGGTGTCCGGGTGGCGGCGCAGAGCGCTCCCAGGTCGACGCCGTGCGGGGTGCCGAACAGCCGGTCGAACCGGTCGGCGTGCTCCGCGGCGCCCTGCTCGAGCATCGTGAAGATCGATCCGCCGTCGTCGTTGACCACCACGATGGTCAGGTCCGGGCGCGGTTCCTCGGGGCCGAGCACGAGTCCGCTGGCGTCGTGCAGGAAGGTCACGTCGCCCATCAGCGCGAGGTTGCGGCTTCCGTGGGGCCGACCCAGCGCGGCCCCGATCGCCGACGAGACGGTGCCGTCGATGCCGCTCAGCCCGCGGTTGGCGATCACCTTGCGCCGGGCGCCGACAACGTATGACGCGGCCATCAGATCCAGGTCACGGATCGGGCTGGAGGCGCCGAGGAACAGCAGCCCACCGGGAGGTACGGCGCGGCTGACGGCGCCGCCGACCTCGTGAGGGGTGAGGTCGGGCTCGGCCGCGAGCAGCGCGTCGAGCTGCCGGGCCACGGACCGGTCCGCTTCCCGCCACGCGTCGAGCCAGGCGGGGTCGTCCGCAACAGAGACGTTGGGAGGTCCGGCGAGGTAGTGACCGTCCACCGCGAAGGGCCGCCGGTTCCAGACGCCCCAGCCGAACGACTCGACGACACTCACGTCCTCGCGAGCCAGCAGACGACTCACGGGACGGGAGAGCGTGGGGTGACCACACACGACGACCCGCTCGATCTGCCGACCGAGATCCGTGTCGAGCAGCAGCCGGTAGCAGCGCAACGCGTTGTCGCCGGTGCGGGAGCCGCTCGTGGGTTCCGCCATCAGCGGCCAGTTCGCATTCTCGGCCAGCACCCGGGCCCGCGGCCCGGCGTCGTCGCCGGCGACCACCACCGTGCGCGGCCCGAGGTCGATCGACTCCATGCCGGCGGGGGCGACGCGTCCCGGCCAGCGCCCCGGCTCGAGCTCGGGGGACCACCGGTCACCGGGCAGGAGCGGGTCGTCGAGCTGGATGTTGAGGTGCGACGGACCCCCCGGCACGTACAGCGACGGGATCGCATCCCCCGTCGCCAGGTCGAACGTCTCGACAAGTCGGCCGAAGATCCCGACCTGGTCGGTTGTCTGGTTGGCATTCGTGCCGCGCAGCCGCGCCGGGCGGTCGGCCGTGACGACCACGAGCGGCAGCCCGGCGTGGGCGGCCTCGAGGACGGAAGGGTGCAGGTTGGCGATGGCTGTCCCCGACGTGCAAATCACGGCGGCGCGGGCCCCGACCCTGGTCAGCCCGAGAGCGAGGAAGCCGGCCGTGCGCTCGTCGATCCGGGTGTGCAGCCGGAGCACCCCGGCAGCGGCCGCGTCCTGGACCGCGAAGGACAGCGGGGCGTTGCGGGAACCCGGTGCGAGCACCACGTCGGTGACCCCGTCCTTCACCAGGACGGTGACGACCGCGCGTGCGAGGTCGGTCGAAGGGTTGCTCACGAGCGTCGATCCTGCCGCAGCGCCCGGACGGCGGCGAGCCGGGCCTGCCAGTGCGCGACCCGCTCGGGCGAAGCGGTCAGCCGCGCGAGCGCCGCCTCGTCAACGGTCGGCACGACGACCGGCAGGGCGCCTGCGACCGGGAGCAGCGACCGTGACACGACGTCGTCAGCCATCAGCTGGACGGTCGCGAGCCCGCAGGCGTGCGGAAGGTTCGGCAGGGCCGCGGCCAGGGCGACGCCGGCGGCGATCCCGATCGACGACTCCAAGGCCGACGACACGACGACGGGCAGCCCGATGTCCTCGGCGATGCGCAGGCAGGCCCGCACCCCGCCCAGCGGCTGGACCTTGAGCACGGCGATGTCGGCCGCCTCCAGGTCGCGCACCCGATACGGGTCGGCAGCCCGTCTGATCGACTCGTCCGCGGCGATGGGGACGTCGACCGCACGACGGACGACGGCGAGGTCCTCGACGCTGGCCGTCGGTTGCTCGACGTACTCCAACCCCCGCGCGGCCCGGTCCAGCACGCCGATCGCGGCGACGGCCGCGGCGACGTCCCACGCGCCGTTGGCGTCGACGCGGATCCGGCCGGTGGGACCGAGGGCGTCGCGGACCGCCTCGACCCGGGCCTGGTCGTCCGCAAGCGTCTGACCGGGCTCGGCCACCTTGACCTTGGCGGTGCCGCAGCCGCCGCGGCGCACGATCGCGTGGGCCTGCTCGGGACCCACCGCCGGGACGGTGACGTTGACGGGGACCGACAACCGCACCGGCTCGGGCCAGTCGCCGGCAGCCGCCTCCTCGGCGCAGCGCAGCCAGGGCTCGGCCACCTCGGGGTCGTACTCCAGGAACGGGCTCCACTCACCCCAGCCCGCCGTGCCGCGGATCAGCACGCCCTCGCGAACGGTGACGCCGCGGAAGCCGGTGCGCATCGGGATCGAGAACACCGTCGTCATGCCAGGGTCCGCAGCCGCAGTCGGTCGGGCTTGCCGTTGTCCAGCATCGGGATCTCGTCGAGGCGGACGAGATCCCGTGGCGCCCACGACCGAGGGTGCTTCTCGGCAACCCACGTCCGGGCCCGGTCGAGGGTCAGCTCGCCCACGACGAACGCGACGACCCGGGTTCCCCACTCGTCGTCGGGCACGCCGAGCACCTCGACGGCGTGGACGTCGGGATGCTCGCGGAGCCGGTCGGCCACTGCGGGGGTCGGGACGTTCACGCCGCCGCTGACGACCACGTCGTCGATGCGACCGAGCACCTGGAGGCGCCCGTCCTCGTCCAGCCGGGCCGCGTCGGAGGTGAGGAACCACCCGTCCACCAGGACCTCGGCGGTCAGGGCCGGGTCGCCGTCGTACCCCTCGAAGAGCGTGGGGCCGCTGATCCGCAGCCGCCCGCCGGGGTCGGTCGCGAGCGCCACCCCGTCCAGCGGGTAACCGTCGTAGACGCATCCGCCGGCCGTCTCCGCCGACCCGTACGTGGCCACCACGCGGACTCCCGCCTCGTCCGCCCTGGCCCGCAGGCTCGGGTCGATCGGACCCCCGCCGAGCAGGACCGTGCGGAAGGCGCGCAGCGCCCCGAGGTCCGCGGGCGTGTCGAGCATCCGGTGCAGCTGGGTGGGCACCAGCGACACGAACCGGTTCGTCTCGCGGTCGGTCGAGCCCGTCGCGGCCATCGCGGCCACCGCCTCGGCGAACGAGCCGTGCTCCTCGAGCAGCACCGGTTCGTGGCCCGCCACCAGCGAACGGCAGATCACCTGAACCCCGGCGACGTACGACGCGGGCAGCGCGAGCAGCCACTGGCCGGACCCCTGGAGCCGGCGCTCGGTGGCGTGCACGGAGGCGAGGACCGCGGACCTGGCCAGCACCACACGCTTGGGAGCACCGGTCGACCCCGAAGTCTCGATGACCAGCGGACCGGGCTCGACGGGGTCGGCGAGCCACCCCGCCAGCGACGAGACCACCTGTCGCGTCGTACCCCCTAAACCCACGTGACCGAGGCTAGTGGCCGCTGGTTGAATTCCGGTCGTGCCCACCCTCGCCGAGCGCCTGTTGCCTCCGACACCGCTGGCACGGAGGCTCGCCGCTCAGTCGATCCTGTTCGCGTTCGGCGAGGGCGTCTTCATCACCGGCAGCGCGGTGTTCTTCACGCACATCGTCGGGCTCAGCGCCGCCCAGGTGGGCCTGGGCTTCACGATCAGCGGCGTCGTCACCTTCCTCCTGGCCGTGCCGCTGGGACGCCTCACGGACCGGGTGGGTCCCAAGCGCATGTGGGCGATCGGCGCGCTGGCCGAGGCCGGTCTGTACCTGGTCTTCCCCGCGATCGGCGGTTTCGCGGCCTTCGCCGGGATCATGATCGGCCTGGCGCTCGTGGACACCGCGGGCAGCGCCGGACGGGGTGCGTACACGATCGACGTGTTCCCACGCGAGGAACGGGTCCGGTCCCTCGCGTTCATGCGGAGCGCGCTCAACATCGGGTTCACGTTCGGAGCCCTGCTCGGCGGCCTGGCCCTGGCGACCAACAGCGACCGGGTGATCCAGCTGGTCCCCCTGCTGACTGCCGGCATCCTCGGGCTCAACGCGCTGCTGATAGGCCGGCTGCCGAAGGCGCCTCACGACAAGACGCCCGCTCCGGCGAGGACCACGATCACCCCGGGCGCCCTCAGGAACCGCGGCTTCCTGGCGCTGAACTTCTGCGGCGGGGTGCTGGGCACCAACCAGGTCCTGCTCAACATCGTGATCCCGTTGTGGCTGGTGCAGCAGACCGACGCACCGCACACCCTGCTGGCCTGGCTGTTCGGCACCAACACCGTGATGGCGGTCTTCCTGCAGGTGCCCGCCGCACGAGGCTCGGACACCGTGAAGGGCGCGTTGCGCGCGACCCGGCTCGCGGCGCTCTCGTTCGTGGGCTCCTGCCTGATCATCATGGTCACCCAGGACACGATCGGCTGGGGCACCATCGTGCTCATCTGGCTCGGGCACGTCACGATCACCGGCGCCGAGCTGTTCCAGTCCGCCGCCGCCTGGGGCTTCACGTCCGAGCTGTCGGACCCGGAGCGTCGGGGTGAGTACCAGGGCGCCGCGCGGCTCGGCGGCACCCCCGGCTCGGTGTGGGCACCTGCGGCGTTCACCTACCTCGCGATCAACCAGGGGATGCGCGGGTGGCTCGTGATCGCGGCGACGGCCGTCGTCGCGGCCGCCCTGGCCCATCCGGCAGCCCGGGCCGCCGAACGGCACCTGCAGCACAGGGGCGTCGACGTCCCTGCTTGAATCACCCGTCGTGGCAACTCCCGCTGAATGGATCGCAGGCGCGCGTCCCCGGACCCTGCCGGCCGCTGTCTCGCCGGTGCTGGCCGGGACGGGCGTCGCGGCGTACACCGACGCGGCGATCTGGTGGAAGGCCGCGCTCGCCCTGGTCGTCAGCCTGGCCCTGCAGGTGGCAGTCAACTACGCCAACGACTACTCGGACGGGATCCGCGGCACCGACAACGAACGGGTCGGGCCGATGCGCCTGGTGGGCTCGGGAGCCGCTCCCGCGGGAGCCGTGAAGCGGGCCGCCTTCCTCGCGTTCGGTGTGGCCGGGGTAGCCGGCCTGGTGCTGGCCGCGACCACGGCCTGGTGGCTGGTGGCCGTCGGCCTGGTCTCGGTCGCGGCGGCGTGGTTCTACACCGGCGGGAGCAAACCGTACGGCTACCTGGGTCTCGGCGAGATCATGGTGTTCGTGTTCTTCGGGGTGGTCGCGGTGATCGGCACGACGTACGTGCAGACGGAGACCTGGGAGTGGGCCGCGCTGTACGCCGCGGTCGGGGTCGGCGCGCTGGCCTGCGCGATCCTCGTGGTCAACAACCTGCGCGACATCCCGACCGACACGGTCGCCGGCAAACGCACCCTGGCGGTGGTGCTGGGTGATCGCCGCACCCGGCTCCTCTACCTGGTGCTCGTGGTCCTGGCCGCGGTCGCGGTCGTCGCCGTCGCGGCCGTCACGAGCTGGTGTGCCCTGGTCGGCCTGGCGTTCGTGGTGCTCGCCGTCCCGGCGCTTCGCACGGTCCTGGGCGGCGCCACCGGACCGGGGCTGATCCCGGTGCTCCAGCAGACCGGGCTGGCGGAGCTGCTCTGGGCAGCGCTCGTCGCGGGAGCCCTCATCGCCTGCGGCTAGGGGTACCCGGGCCAGGAAAGACCCGCCCGACGGGCCCGGCGTACGCTGGCGGTATGTGGTTCCTCATTCTCGTGATCCTCGTCGTCGGCGGCATCGTCGCCTGGCGGATGCGCGCGCCGTTGCTTGCGAAGATCCTCGGCCAGCCGCAGAGCCGGATCGACCGGCAGCTCAACCGCCGCAAGCGCTGACCGGACCGAGGTCCGGCCGGACATCCACCTCAGTCGAGGTCCTCCTTGGCCTTCCTCGCCTCGAACGCCGCGGTGGCCCGAGCCGCACGCTCCTCGACCTTCGCGGCGAACGCAGCACGTTGCCGGTTGAGCACGAAGTACGAGCCGATGCCGCTCACCAGAAACGCGATGGCGACCGCCCAGAGCAGCGGCACCTGGTCCCCGACCAGCATCCAGACGCCGATCACGATCCCCAGGGACGCCGCGAACAGCACGATCCTGAGAGCGGTGTAGATCACGAACTCCTTCACCCCTTCAGGGTAGGCGCTCACCACTTGGCCCCTACAGTGGAGGGGTGGCGAAGTTCCTCCTCGTCGTGATCGTCTTCGCGGTCGCGATCTACCTGACGACGCGGATGATCCAGCGCCGGGGAGTCCTTCCCCGCAGCCAGGCTCCGCGTCACCCAACCCCCCCGCCGCGCCCCATGGGCCCCGACGACGACGACGACTTCCTGCGCGACCTCGACCGCAAGCGCCGCCACCCCGAGGACCCCGACTCCAAGAACGGCTGAGCGCCCAGGGCCGCGACGCCGCGGTGTTCCAACGCCTCACCGGCCCAAACGGCACCGGCGGATCGGCGCGCCGCGCTAGAGCCCGACGGAGGACGAGCCCTCGTCCTGAACCTCGCCGACACTGGCGTACGAATGCTGGCTCGTCGTCGAGAAGTAGTTGATCCCGATGAAGTTGAACCACAGCGTCGCCACCCCGAGCAACGCCAACAGGGCCGCGTTGCGCCCCTTCCAGCCGGCCGTCGACCGGGCATGGAGGTAGGCGGCATAGACGACCCAGGTGATGAACGCCCAGACCTCCTTGGGGTCCCAGTTCCAGTACGACGACCACGCCTGGTGTGCCCAGACCGGCCCGGTGATGAGCACCGCGAACGTCCACACCGGGAACCCGAAGGCATGGATGCGGTACGCGATCCGGTCGAGCACCGGCAGCGCCGGGACCCGGGCCAGGAGGCCGGTGGTCGTGTCGGGACGGCGCGCCTTGATCAGGTAGACGGCTGAGACGATGCCCCCCAGCGTGAACGCACCGGTGGCCAGGATCGCCGAGACCACGTGGATGACCAGCCAGTAGGAGTTCAGCGCCTCGGTCAGCGGCGCCACCGGGTCGTAGAGCCAGATCACCGCCACCATCAGCAGCGTCAGCACCAGTCCGACCACGACGGGGGCCATCCACTGCAGCGCGAACCGTCCGTGCAGCACGACGTAGAAGAGGGCGACGACGAACGTGCCGGACAGCGTGAACTCGTACATGTTGCCCCAGGGCACCCGGTTCGGGTCCGCAGCCATGCCGCGCCCGACCAGCGCGATCGCGTGCACCGACACGGCGATGATCGTGAGCAGGAAACCGAGCCGCCCGAAGACCTCGGCACGACGTACCGCCGGACCGTCAGCGACCGGACCCCCGGTCACGACGGCGACACTGCCCGCTTCGGCCGCGGACACCGACTCGGCGTGCACCGGGAGGTTGCGCAGCGAGCTCCACTCGACCAGGTGCGCCAGCAGCGCCAGGAAGTACATCACCCCGCACGCGGCCACGGCCTGGTTGCTGAGGGTCTCCCACGCGGCGTCGGTCACGACTTCTCCTCGGGTCCGGGTTTCTGCGGGTCGCCTCGCAGCGCAGAGACGATATTGCTGATCACGACGGAGACGTCGCCGCCGCCGGACCGGTCCAGCGCCGCCACCTCGACCAGTGTGACGCCACCCTCGCGGCGGACGCGAACCCAGGTCCTGCGGGGCCGGATGAACAGCGAGCCCAGCAGTCCGATCAGGGCCAGGACGACCCCGCCGAGCGCGATTCGCTTGCCCGGCGTCTGGCTGATCTGGATCCGGTTCCACCGGACGACGTCGTCGAAGCTGACGGTCCCCATCCCGTTCGGCAGCTTGATCTTGTCGCCGATGCTGAGGTCGAGCCGCAGGGGCTTGCCCTTGTCGTTCTTCACCTGCTGGGTGCCGGCCTTGTTCAACACGTAGACCGACTGCGGGCTGCCGTCGTTCAGCCCCAGGTCGCCGGTGTACACGAGCATCGAGAGCTTGGGGTTCTTGAGGTCACCCATCACGTTGACGGGGTCGCCGTTCAGATTGATGAACGTCGGGTAGAACAACCCCTCGAGACCGATCTGGGCGGGCTTGGCGAACGGCGCCTTGATCACTCCGAAGGACAGGAAGGACTGGTCCTGCGGGAGGAAGACGGTCGGGCCGCGGAACGCGATGTTGCCCTCGCCGTCGCGGATCGTGACGACCGGTGCGTAGCCGTGGCCGATGAGGAAGACCTCGGTGTTGCCGACCGTCAGCGGATGGTTGACCCGCAGGTCGTAGGACTTCTCGGCGGCACCCGGCGACTCCTTGTAGCGCAGCTGCGCGTCGAACCCGCGGGCCATGCCCTGGCGGGGTCCGGATTTCAGCCAGTCGACCTGGAAGTGGTCGACGACGAACGAGAACGGGTCCAGGTCGGCAGCGTCGAACAGCTTGCCGGGCACGAAGTCGTCGTACTGGGTGAGGGTGTTGGCGAAGGTGTCCCCCACGACCAGGATCACGCCACCCTTGTAGCCGAACAGCCCGCCCATCGCGAAGCCCACCAGCACGACGAGCACGGACAGGTGGAACACCAGGTTGCCGACCTCGCGGAGGTAGCCACGCTCGGCGCTGACCGCGTCGTCCTCCGCGCCCGAGGGGGCACGCACCCGGTAGCCCTTGGCCCGCAGCACCACCCGAGCCCGAGCCAGGACCTCGTCCACCGGCTCGTCGGTGTCGTACGACGCGTGGTCCGGAAGCCGGCTCAGGTTGCGCGGAGCGGCCGGCGGGTCGGCCCGGATCGCCCGGGCATAGACCCAGGTCCGCGGGACGATGCAACCGACCAGCGAGATCACCAGCAGGAGGTAGATCGCCGAGAACCACGGGGAGTCGTAGACCGCGAACAGCCCCAGCCTCTCGTAGATCGGCGTCAGCTTCGGGTGCTGGTCCTGCCAGTTCGAGGTCTTGAGGGCGTCGACGCCCTTCTGGGGGATGATCGAACCGGGCACGGCGGCCAGAGCGAGAAGCAGGAGCAGGATCAGCGCGGTGCGCATCGAGGTGAGCTGGCGCCACAGCCAGCGGCCGAGCTCGCGCAGGTTCAGTTCCCCGGGGCGACGCTCGTGCCCCTCGGGGGGAGCACTCACAGGCCCACGCTCGAATCGTTGATCAGTCGCAGCTGCAGCCAGGTCACGAGCTCGGCCCACCAGCCGGTCAGCAGCAGCACGCCGACGCCGATCAGCATCACACCGCCGATCCGGGTCACCCATTGCTGGTGACGACGGAAGAAGGCGAACGCGCCGAGCGCCCGGTGCCAGGCCAGCCCCGCGACGATGAACGGCAGCCCGAGCCCGAGGGAGTAGAACGCCAGCAGGACGCCGCCGCGGGCGGCGGTGCCCTCGCTGGCCGCCAGGGTGAAGATGACGCCGAGCGTCGGGCCGATGCAGGGCGTCCAGCCGAGCCCGAACAGGAACCCGAGCAGGGGCGCGGCGGCCAGTCCCACGGCCGGCACCGCATGGACCCGGTAGTCGCGCTGCAGCCACGGCACGAGTCCCAGGAACGCGACACCGAGCACGATGGCGAGGGCGCCGAGCACGACGTTCAGCAACTGCTGGTTGAGGATCAGCCAGCTGCTGACGGACCCGGTCACCACGCCGAGCGTCACGAAGACGACGGAGAAGCCCAGCACGAAGAGCACCGAGCCCGCCAGCATCCGCCCGCGGTGCACGTCACCGGAGGCGAGGTCGGCCCCGGACAACCCGGTCGCATAGGAGAGGTAGCCCGGCAGCAGCGGGATCACGCAGGGCGAGAAGAACGACACCAGCCCCGCGACGATCGCGACCGGGACGGCCAGGATCAGCGACCCCGAGCCCGCGGCCTCGGAGAACCAGTCAGCCATCTTCGGCGGCCAACTCGTCGATGACGTCGGTGAGGGTGAGCTGCGAGGGAATCGGGCCATTGATGACGGCGGCGACCCGACCCTGCTTGTCGAGGATCGCCGTCGTGGGAACCGCGTTGACGGTGATCCTGCCGTCGAAGGCGAGGAGGGCCTCGCCACCCTTGTCGCCCGACGCGTAGATCGAGGGGTAGTCGACGCCCCGGTCCCGCTGGAAGGCGAGACCGTTGTCGGCGCTGCTGTCCCGGGTGTTGATGCCCACGAACGACGCCTTGCCGGCGTACTCGCCCGCGGTCCTGGTGAGCATCGCCATCTCCGAGATGCACGGGCCGCACTGGCTCCACCAGACGTTGACCACGACCACCTGGCCGCGGAAGTCGGCGAGGTCGATGGGGTCGCCCTCCAGCGTCTCGCCGGCGAGCTGGACCGGGTCCGCGCGGTCCGCCACGGCGATCTGGCGGACCTGGCCGTTGCCCTCGATGTACCCGCCGCTGTTGGTGCCGCCCAGCGAGTTGCAGCCCGCCAGCAGGAGGACGCTGGCGAGCGCGAGACCGAGGACGGCGGGGAAGGTACGGGGAGTCCGGGACGACATCGTCAGGGCTTGTTCTCCTCGGGCGCGCCACCGGCGGAGAACGGCGCCTTCTTGTCCCCGGTGGGGATCAGGTCACCGGCCGGCTCGCTGTACGACACCTGGCTGAGCCGGTCGCCGACGAAGTGGAACGACGTCAACGAGCAGAGCGTGCACTGCCGCTTGCGCGGGTCGTGCAGGAACGACCGCTTCTCGACGTGCAGCCGCGTCGTCCAGATCGGCAGCTGGTGGGAGACCAGCACCGCCTCGTGGCCGGCCGCCGCCGTGCGGGCGTCGTGCACCGCCGCCATCATCCGCGCGACGATGTCCTTGTAGGGCTCGCCCCACGAAGGCTTGAAGGGGTTCCACAGGTGCCGCCATGCCGACGGCGTGCGCAGCGCACCGTCACCGACACCGAAGCGCCGGCCCTCGAAGACGTTCGTCGACTCGATCACCCGCTCGTCGGTGACGATGTCGAGGCCGCGCGCGAGCGCCAGTGGCCGGGCCGTCTCCTGGGCCCGCTCCAGCGGGGAGACCCGAAGGTGGACGATGTCGCGGTCCTTGACGGCGTCGGCGACCTTCTCGGCCATCTGCTTGCCGAGCTCGGAGAGGTGGTAGCCGTCGCGCCGGCCGTAGAGCACCCCCTCGGGGTTGTGGACCTCACCGTGGCGCAGCAGGTGGACGACGGTGTCGGGGTGATTCATCGGTCCCTCTCGGTGGCGGCCGCGGCTCGCGCGGCATCGGGCAGGGCGGCGAGAACCGCTGATACGGCGCGGTCGTCGTGGGCTGAGGACAGGAACCAGGCTTCGTACGCCGACGGCGGCAGGTAGACGCCACGCTCGAGCATGGCGTGGAAGAAGGCGGCGTACGCACGAGAGTCGGTCCGCGAGGCATCGCCGAAGTCGCGCACACCGCCCTCGGTGAAGAACACCGAGAACATCGTGCCGGACGACTGGACGACATGGGGGACGCCGGCATCGGTGAGCGCGGTCGTGACGGCTGCCTTGATCGCCTCGCCGGCCGCCGTGATGTGGTCGTAGACCT
>JAOPXC010000440.1 GCA_025965335.1 Nocardioides sp.
CCGCCCTCGGGCTCGATGGTGATGCCGGCGCCGACGGCGGAGGCCGCGTCGCCGGTCATGAGCACCGGGCGGTCGGGGTTGACCATGAAGCCCGCGGGCACCATCTCCTGGCCGTGCTGCAGCCAGAGCTCGTAGGTCGTGCCGGGCGCGGGAGGCTTCATCCCCTTGGTCACCACGACCGCCTGCTTCAGCGACCTGGAACGCACGACGGTGGCCGTGGAACCGTCGTTGAGGGTCCTCGAGAAGGACTCGGCGTCCGGTGCCGCGAGCACCAGGTCGGTCGCGCTGGGTGGGCTTTGGGAGGTGTCGGGGTCCCAGGGGTGCCAGACCACGGAGCCGACCCCGATGGCAGCGATGACGGCGGCGGCGGACATCAGGCTCGCGAGCCGGCGCCGGCCACTACGACCCCCGGTCGGCTGCTCGGCCTCCACGGGCGGCAGCGGCCGGACCGTGGCGATGTCGGCCAGCACCCGGTCCCGGAGCTGGACGGGCGGGGCTGCGGCGCTCGTCTCGGCGAGCAGGGCCGAGGTCTCGCGGAGGCTCCCGACCTCGGCGGTGCAGGCGTCGCACTCGGCGAGGTGCCGCTCGAACCGGGCCCGTTCGAGGTCGTCAAGAGCGTCGACGGCGTAGGCGCCGGACAACGCGTGGATGTCGCTCATGTTCATGACGACCCCACTCCCATCGTGTCGCGCAATCGGATCAAACCATCCCGGATGCGGGTCTTGGCGGTGCCGACCGGAAGGTCGAGCATGCTGGCCACCTCTGTGTGCGTGTAGCCCCCGAAGTACGCGAGCTCGAGTGCCTCGCGCTGGACGGAGGTGAGACTGGTCAGGGCGTTGCGCACGCGGTGGGCCTCGAGCGAGGCGTGTGCAGCCTCGGCGGTCGCGTCGTGCGCGACCGGCTGGTTCTGGGAGTGGTACGACCTGTCGCGGCGGGTGGACGCCTCCGCGGAGCGGACCCGGTCGACCGCCTTGCGGTGGACGATCGTGAGCAGCCACCCGAGCGGGCTACCCCGGTCCGGGTCGAACCGACCCGCGGTGCGCCAGATCTCGAGGAACGCCTCCTGGGCGACCTCTTCGGCCTGGGCGGGGTCACGCACCACCCGGACCGCGAGCCCGAAGGCCCGCGTCGAGGTGGCGTCGTAGAGCCGGGCGAATGCGGCCTGGTCACCGCGCGCCGACGCCTTGAGCAGCTGGGCGAGCTCGGGCACCGCCGGTGCCCCCTTCTCGAAGGGGGCACCGGAGGCCGATGGCCTGGTCGGGTCCACGGATCGATCCTGTCCTGGTTCGGGTGCCGACAAAACGTCAGGAGGGCATCAGCACGGAGTCGATGACGTACACCGTCGCGTTCCCCGTGGGGATGTTGCCGCACAGGACGTTGGCGCCCTCCACGGTCATGCCGAAGGTGTCGCCCTCGACCGTCACGGTGTCCTTGTTGAGCGTGTCCTGCGTGCCGACCACGGCCTCGGGGTCGAGCTGCCCAGCGATCACGTGGTGCAGGAGGATCTTCGTGAGCGTGGCCTTGTCCGCGAGGACCGCGTTGAGGTCGGCCTCGGGGATCTTCGCGAAGGCGTCGTCGGTCGGAGCGAAGACCGTGAGGGCCTCGGCCGAGTTCAGGGTGTCCACGAGGTCGGCCGCGCCGGCAGCGGCGACGAGGGTGCCGAGCAGCGGGTTGTTGCTGGCCGCGGTGCCGACCGGGTCGGTGACCATGCCGTTGAACGAGCCCTTGCCGTCGGCCGGAACCGAGGAGCACGCGTCCCCGAAGACCTGCGCGCCGGCGTCCATGGCGTTGGCGGCCGGCGCCGAGCTGGTGGGCGTGGGGCTGTCGGAGCTCTTGGCGTTGCTGTCGTTGCCGCAGGCCGCGAGGCTCAGGGAGAGAGTGGCGGCCACGGCGGCGATGCCGCCGGTACGGCGGAGGGTGTGCGGCTTCATGGTGGTGCCTTCCGTTGTCGGGATTACAGCTGCTGTTCGTTGTCGCTCACCCGCCGGATTGGTCCGGCGGGAGGTTTTCTGTCGGGTCACGCCGATCAGGCGACGGTGACCTGCAGGTCCTGGATGCCGCTGGATCCCTCGGGGAAGGGCAGGGCCCGGACCGCCGACTGGACCTCGCCGCCGCCATTGACGGCGCGCACCGCGAGCGCGTGATCCCCGGGCTGCGCGTACCACGGCAGGTACCACTGCCGCCAGTAGTCGTTGCCGGCGTCCGGGCCGAGGCGGGCTTCCTGCCAGGCCCCACCGTCGATGCGCACCTCGACCCTGGCGACGCCGCCCAGATCCTGGGCCCAGGCCATGCCGCCGATCAGGACCTGACCCGCCTTGACGGTCTCGAAGGCCCTGGGCGTGTCGATCCGGCTGGAGAGCTTGATGGGTGCGTCGGTGGCCCACCTGCGCTGGGTCCAGTAGGACCGGTCCTTCTCGTACGTCGTCAGGGTGATCCTGGTGACCCACTTGGTGGCGCTGATGAACCCGTAGAGGCCGGGGATCACGACGCGGGCGGGGAAGCCGTGCGCGCGGGGCAGCGCCTCGCCGTTCATGCCGATCGCGATCATCGCGTCGCGGCCGTCGGTGGCGAGCTCCAGCGGGGTGCCGATCGTCATGCCGTCGACGTCCGTGGCGAACATCTGGTCGGCCTGGTCCCCGACACCGGCCAGGTCGAGCAGGTCGGTGAGCCGTACGCCGAGCCAGCGGGCGCCGCCGACGTACTTGCCGCCGACGCTGTTCGACACACAGGTGAGGGTGATGTCGCGCTCGATGAGCGGCATCGCGGCCAGCTCGTCGAAGGTGAACGTGAGCTCCCTCTCGACGTCGCCGTCGATCGTCAGCGTCCAGCCCTCGATGCTCACGATCGGCACGTCGAGGCGGGTGTCGACCCGATAGAAGTCCTCGTTGCTGGAGCGGAACGGACTGATGCCGGGGACCTTGTCGTCCAGTCCGACCGGGAACGGCGGGGCGGGGTCGGCGGCCGCCGGGAGCGTGACGTCCTCGGGGCGGGTGCGGTACTTCGAGATCGACCGGCCGGCGCCACCCATGACGGTCGCGGCAACGCCGAGCGCGCCGACGGCGACGAGCACGCCGCGGCGGGTGGGCCCGACCGTTGTCGCGCCCGGTTCGGACGCGGGATCCGGTTCGGGCCTGGAGCCCGCGGCGCGCGTCAGCCACCACAGTGCGGCTACTCCGGCGATACCGGTGGCGATGCTGGGCACCAGGTCCTGGAAGCCGGCGGTCGGCCGGGTCACCGCGGCCCCCGCGGCAACCGCCACGAGGATCACGAGCAGCGCGGCGCCGTAGGCGAAGCGGCGCAGGGCGAGCAGCCCGGCGATCGCGGCCAGCACGAGCACGCCCCCGAGGACGGAGTCGACCAGGATCGCCTTGTCGCTGTTCCCGAAGCTCCGGATCGCCCAGTCCTTCAGCTGGTGGGGTGTGTGGTCGATGACCGTGGAACCGACTGCGAGCACGGGTGAGGACGAGGGGATCAGCAGGGAGGCAACCAGGTGGCCGACAGCCACGCCGAGGAGGGTCGCAAGGACGCCGAACAAGGCGTGGAGCGGGCGGTTCCTCATGGAGCGTGTTCGGAGCGGACCGCCGTTCGGATGTCGGGGGTGCGGCAGGATGACGGCCATGTCCGATGACACGCCTGCAGAGCCCGTTCACACGGAGCTTGTTCACTACGAGGTGGCGGGCCGGCTCGCAACGCTCACCCTCGACTCACCGCACAACCGCAACGCGCTGTCGCGCCAGCTCGTCACGGAGCTGTTCGCCCACCTCGAGGCAGCAAGCTCCGACCCCGACGTCAAGGTGGTCCTGATCCGGGCCACGGGTCGGGTCTTCTGCTCGGGTGCCGACCTGGCCGAGGCAGCGTCCGGGGGGATGGAGGAGGGCGCGCGGCGCATCGTCGACCTGCAGCGCCTGATCGTCACGATGGACGAGCCCGTGGTGACCCGGGTGCACGGCGCGGTCCGGGCCGGCGGCATCGGCATCGTCGCCGCGTCCGACGTCGCGATCGCGGCCGACGACGCCACTTTCGCGCTCACCGAGGTGAAGCTCGGCCTCGCGGCGGCGATCATCTCCCTCACGGTCCATCACCGGATGAGCCCGCGCGCCGCAAGCCTGACGACGTTGGGGGGTGAGGTCTTCGGCGGCTCGGCGGCGGCGTCGTACGGCCTGGTCACGAAGGCCGTGCCTGCCGAGTCGCTCGACGACGAGGTCGCCCGCGTGTGCGCGTCCCTCGCGACCGGGGCGGTCCAGGGCCTGCGGGAGTCCAAGCGCATCCTCAACCGGGACCTGGTGGCCAGCATCGATGCCCACGGCGACGAGCTTGCCGCCCTCAGCGCCCGGTTGTTCGCCTCGGAGGAGGCACGCGTTGCCATGACGGAATTCCTGGCACGCAAGACGTAGGCCGCCTCCCAACGCAAGAAGGGACGGCCCGTCAACCGACGAGCCGTCCCCTCTCGGAGGTTGGTTACTCCAGCACGAGGCGTGCGGAGGTGGGGGTGCGACGGCGTCGACGATCGACGAAGACCAGCGCGGCCCCGCCGCCCACGAGCGCCAGCGCGAGGATCAGCCAGAACAGGTCCGGCCCGCCGGTGTTGGGCAGGATCCCGTTGCCGTCGGGCCCGGCCGCCGGGTCGGGCCCGTCGTCGTTGGGGGCGACCCCGTTCCTGACGCCGAGCACGAACGAACCCGAGCAGGACTGGAAGCGCGAGCCGTCGGCGGGGGTGAAGGCCGTCCGGACCCTGTACTTGCCGAGCCTGGTGAGCACCGGGGACTTGACGTCCACGGCGTGACCGACGTACTTCACCGTTCGCGTCGCGGAGAAACCGCCGGCGATGCGGGTGTAGGTCACCTCGACGGTGCCCTTGGGACGGGTGTTTCCGTTCGCCCTGATTTCGACCTGGGTGACGAAGCTGTTGCCGAGCCGCACGGCCCGGACTCCGTCGGAGGCACAGTGGGTGGCGACGCTGGCGACGTACGGGTCCTGCTGCGCCGCGGCTGCGGGAACGGCCGTCAGCCCCAAGCCGACCAGACCTGCCAACGCTGTGAGGATCAGTTTCTTGATCACGCGGCACAACCCTTCGAGACACGGGTACCGCGTCCTGGCGACAGGGAGCGGCGGGCACACTCGTGTGCACCTCCCCGGTACAACGACGACCTGTGCGACCGGTTACGGAGAAGTTTTCGGGACCCTCGGAGCGCTCTTCAGCAGGTGGCCGAAGACGACCGTTCGGTTGTCGGTGTGAAAGATCTCGGAGCAGGTCAGCAGCGTGATCAGGTGCTTGCCGACGTCGCCCGGTGGGGTCGCGCCGTCCGGGGCCGGATTCCGCGGGAAGGGGTCGATGACCCAGGAATCGGTGAACGGGACGACGAGATCGTGACCACCGGTGTCGAGGACGTAGGTGTAGGTCGTCGAGAGCGTGTCGACGTACACCAGGTCGCCCGCACCCAGATCGGGAAGGTTCGCGAACGGCTCACCGTGGGTGATCCGGTGGGCGGCGAGCGCGTAGTTGCCGACCTCGCCAACGTCGGCGGTGTCGTCCAGGTGACCGATCCCCGCGGCGAGCACCTCGTCGGAACTCCCTTCGAGAATGGGGATCTGGTAGTCCTCGCCGAACCGCGGCACCCGCAGGATCCCCGTCGCCCGACCGAAGTCGGTGTCCGCGTAGGCGTCGCCGTTGCCCCAGTCCTCCTGCAGACGCTGCACGACCTCGGCCTGCCGCTGGTGCGAGACCCAGTTCGTGCCCCAGAACTGCCATCCCAGCCACGCGAGCACGACGCTGCCTGCGACGATCAGGGCCAGACCAGCCGTCCGGAGCACCCTGGGGCCCCGGGACCTCCTGCGGCGGCGGATTCGAGTCTCGGGGGGTGTGTCGGGCGTCGACGGCTCGTCGATCTCGATTGGTGTCATTCCGGGCCCCACTCGCGGCAGGATTCGGTGCAGGTCGCCGGCCGGAGACCACGGCCAACTCAACGGCGCAGACTGGCCGCGGTTCTGCCGTCGGTGCCGCACGTCTAGACCGGCCGGGGAATGCCCATCAGGACTTTAAACTCCCGGCCATGACCAATCTACGCAGCAGTGTGGCTGTCCTCGGCTTGCTCGTCGGCCTCGTCGCGGTCCCGACGGCACCCGCCCAGGCAACCATCGGCGGGGCCTACGCCGCGGCTGCGTTCAAGGCGAC
>JAOPXC010000044.1 GCA_025965335.1 Nocardioides sp.
CGGCCGACGGAGGCGGTGGCTGGTGCCGCAGGGCCCCGGGTCAGGTGGGAGCACCACACCGGCGGGCCGTCCGCCGAGCCCGAACCGCCGGAGGAGCTGCCGCCCGCGCCGCCGGACGACGTCCCGGACGTCCCGGTTCCCGGGCGGCACGCCGCCCGTCGAGCCGGGCGGGTGCTGGCCGACACGCTGCCGACGACCCTGCGCGGCCGGGTCGCCCTCGGCCCGGGTCAGGTGGCGGTCGTCGCCGTCCTGGTGGCGATCGGTCTCGCCGTGACCTGCTGGTGGGTGGTGCGGGGTGACCCCCAGGTCGTCGCACCCCTCAGCACCGGCGGCACGCCAACCGGCCCGCTCGTCGACCTGCCGTCGGCGGCCCTCAGCACGGGTGCCACGACCGCAGGGGGGCCGGGCGAGGTCGCCGGCGAGGTCACGGTCGACGTCGCCGGCAAGGTGCGCCGACCGGGCATCGCGGTGCTCGACTCCGGCTCCCGGGTGGTCGACGCCCTGGCCGCCGCGGGCGGCGCGAGACACGGTGTCGACCTGTCGGGGGTCAACCTGGCTCGAGTCCTGGTCGACGGGGAGCAGATCGTGATCGGGCTGCCGGCGCCGGTCGGCGCCGCCGCCTCGGCGGTGCCCACGCCCGGTGCGCCGGGTGGTCCGCTGGTCGACCTCAACACGGCCTCCCAGGTCGAGCTGGAGACGCTTCCCGAGGTGGGCCCGGTGACCGCGCAGGCGATCCTGGCGTGGCGTGACCAGCACGGAGGGTTCAGCTCGGTCGACGAGCTGCTCGAGGTCGACGGCATCGGCGACGCGACGCTGGGCCAGATCGCCCCGTACGTGACCGTGTGAGGTGAGGGCTCCTGACCTCAGGATGCCGCTGCTGGCGCTCGGCGCCTGGCTCGGCGGGCTGGCGGCACAGCTGCTTGCCGGACCGGCGGTCACGGTCGGGTGCGCGGGCGGCCTGGCCGCGGTGGTCGTCCTCCGACGGTCGGGGTTTCGGGCTCCGCTGACCGGGGCTGCGGTGCTGCTCGTGTTCGCGGCCGTGGCGTGCTCGGGCCTGGTCCGGCAGCACCAGGTGGGGCACAACCCGGTCGCCGACCTGGGCGCGCAGCGGGCGGTGGTGAGCGTCGACGCGACGGTGAGCTCCGACCCGCGCGTGCTCTCCGGCCGCTTCGGCGACCAGGTGCTGGTGCGCCTGGAGGTGCACCGGGCGACCGGTCGCGGTGCGACCTTCGAGCTCGCGACGCCGGTGCTGCTGATCGGTGACCCGGCGTGGGGCGACGTCCCGCTCGGGGCCACCGTGCGGGCCGGGGGCCGCCTGGGACCCTCCGACGGCTCCGACGTGGCCGCGGTGCTCGGCGCGAGCGGGGAGCCCGTGCTGTTGGCGCCGCCGGACCTCTGGTGGCGCGGCGCCGACGCGCTGCGACAGTCCCTCCGCGACTCGGTCGCCGCACGGCCCGCCGACCAGCGCGCGCTGGTGCCCGCCCTCGTCGACGGCGACGACACGGCCCTCGATGACGCCCTGGCCGACGACTTCCGGGACACCGGGCTCACCCATCTGCTCGCCGTCTCGGGCACCAACCTCACCCTGGTGGTCGGCTTCCTGCTCGCCGCTGCGCGGTGGAGCCGGGTGCGCGGTCGGTGGCTCTACGTCGTCGGGGCGTGCGGGATCGCCGGGTTCGTCCTGCTCGCCCGCACCGAGCCGAGCGTCCTTCGGGCAGCGGTGATGGGCACCGTGGCGCTCTTCGCGATGGGCGTGAACGGGCGGGAGCGGGGGTTCCGGGCACTCGGGGTCGCCGTGGTCGTGCTGCTGCTCGCCCAACCCGCCCTGGCGACGTCGGTCGGGTTCGCCCTGTCGGTGCTCGCCACCACGGGCATCCTGGTGCTCGCGCCGGGGTGGCGCGACGACCTGGCCCGCTGGCTGCCGCGGTGGTTGGCGGAGGCGATCGCCGTGCCGGCCGCCGCGCAGCTGGCCTGCACCCCGCTGGTCGCGGCGATCTCGGGACAGGTCAGCCTCGTCGCCGTGGCCGCCAATCTCGTGGTCGCTCCCGTGGTCGGTCCGGCGACCGTGCTCGGGCTGGTCGGTGGCCTGCTCGGGCTCGTGTGGGATCCCGCCGGGCGGCTGGCCGGCACGGCCGCCGGCTGGTGCGTCGCCTGGATCGTCGAGGTCGCGCACCGGGGTGCGTCCCTGCCGTCGGCCGCGGTCGAGTGGGGCACCGGCTTCGTCCCGCTGACCGTGCTGACGGCTCTGAGCGTGGCGGCCGCACTGGTGGCGCCGTACCTCCTGCGGCGGAGAACCACCGCGCTCGGCTGCGCCCTGGTGATGGTGCTCGCCGTCCTGGTCCGGCTGCCCACGCCCGGCTGGCCTCCTGACGACTGGGTGCTGGTCATGTGCGACGTGGGCCAGGGCGATGCGCTCGTCCTGAACGCCGCACCGGGCTCGGCCGTTGTGGTCGACGCCGGCCCGGACCCGAGGCTGGTCGACCGGTGCCTGAGTCGGCTCCACATCGAGCAGGTCCCACTGGTTGTGCTGACGCACTTCCACGCCGACCACGTGGATGGCCTGGAGGGTGTCCTGGACGGCAGGAACGTGGGCGCGATCGAGACGACCCGCCTGCTGGATCCGCCCCAGGGCGCCGAGCTCGTGAGCGAGGAGGCCGCCGCTGCGGGCGTCCCGGTCTCGGCGGCCGACTTCGGCCGGACCCGCACGATCGGCGACCTCACCCTCCAGGCACTCTGGCCTCCAGCCGACTCCCCGACCGTGGGTCCCGGCGACGGCAGCACCGCCAACGAGGCCAGCGTGGTGCTGCTCGTGGAGGTGCGCGGGATGCGGCTCCTGCTGACCGGGGACGTCGAGCCGGAGGGCCAGGCGGCGCTGGCGCGGATGCTGCCGGGGCTGAGCGTCGACGTGCTGAAGCTGCCGCACCACGGCAGCCGCTACCAGGACCTCGACTTCCTCGAGTCCCTCGGGGCCGGGCTGGTGCTGGTGTCGGTCGGCGCGGACAACGACTACGGCCACCCGGCGCCCGAGGCGCTGGAGCCGCTGGCGGCCACCGGCGCCACGGTGCTGCGCACCGACCTCGACGGCGACGTCGGCGTGGCCCGGCGCGGCGACTCGGTGGTGGCGCTGACCTCCGGCGGCCCATAGTTGGGGCACGGACGATACCGGCGCGGGCCCGATGCCCGGGCACCAGCGAGTTCCGGACCGTCTTTGTCGCGTCGTCATCCGACGAGCAGCACGTGCGCGACCTGATCGATGGGGCGCTCCGTGACGGTGTCGACTGGACGACCTCGAGCACCGGTCGGAGCGGGCTCGGGAGCGACGAGGCCGAGCCGGCAGCCCGGCTCTCGTCGCCCCGTTCCGGCTGACGGGGAGCCGGCCCCGCCGTCGGCGCGCTGTGACAGGCTGGGCCCACCATGGCGAGTCCCTCCACCCCCCGCGCAGGTGACGTCCTCGGCCGGGTCACGCTGGTGACCGGCAAGGAGGAGTTCCTCAACGAGCGCACCGTCTCCTCGGTCCGCGCCGCCGTCCGCGCCCATGACCCCGAGGCCG
>JAOPXC010000085.1 GCA_025965335.1 Nocardioides sp.
TCGCCGACCTCGGGGGCGATGACCTCCAACGCCCGCCGGCCCAGGACCCGTAGTGCTTTCGCGTCGTACTGGGCGGCCTGGGTGATCAGGTGTGCCTCGACCCGCGTGAGCACCTCGTCGGTGACCACGCCCGGGAGCGCGGCGAGGGCCTGGACGATCACCTCGCCCTGGTCCAGGTTGAGCTCCCCGGCCGCGAGGGCGGCCCGGACCCGTTGCCTGGGCCCGGCCAACGCCACCGCCAGGTGCATCGACCGGGCCGCCGCGAGGCGGGTCTGCTGGGTCTGGTGGGCCCACCAGGCACCGGTGGCCACCGCCCCGGTCGCGTCACCGACCTGGACGGTCTCGGCGTGCGCGGCGACGCGGAGCGCGAGCTCGGCGACCTGGGCGCTGAGCCGGGTCACCTCGATCAGGGTGGCCGCGGCCTCGGCCGGGCTCATCGCCCACAACGACGAGTCCGCAACCCCACCGACCTCGGTGCGCATCGTCGCGACGGCCCGGCTCACCACGTGCTCTGCGGGAGGCCGGGCCATTACTGTCATAGGACCAGTCCAGCACCAATCCCCGACCACTCTCGCGGACCCACCCCCAAACCTGTGCACACCCCCGCACAACCGGCAGCCTGTGCACGAAACCCGGCGCCCCGCGCCGGTGCCGGGGGGTTTCGAGACGGATGCTGCGCAACCTCCTCAACCACCGGCGGGGACGGTCGAGACGGTTGCTGCGCAACCCCGGCCAGGATCCGCCAGGCTCTCGCGTGCGCGGGCCCGACGAAGGTCCGTCGTACTGCGTCGTCGATCCCGGGATGCAGGAGCAGCGACCAGATCAGGTGTCGGCCCACGGCGATCGCTGGGCCGACGGACACCGCACCTCGCAGCAGGCGGTCCGGGACGAGAGGCGCCACATCGTCGTACGAGATGAGGCCATCGACCTCCGGCAGCGCGTCGAGGTCACGGGGCCCGAGCATCGACAGCCACGGGTGGGCGGGAAGGTCCGTGACCAGGTCGCAGTCGAGACGTGGGCATGCGCCAAGCCTTCGCCGCCCCGTGGCCGTCCGCCGGACCCGTTCGTCAATCTGTGGGGAACCGCCCACGGCGGCTCGAGGTCCGTGCTCCACAACGTGGTGCCGGGGCTACTTCCCCTGAGTGGGCGATTGAAGCCGTTGCCGAACAGGAGAACGATGGTTCGCGAACAACGACGGGCACCCACGTCGTGTCCCGCCGGTCCGGCAACGAGGGAGGGTGCTATGAGGATCAGGTATGCGGCGGCGGACGGTGATGTCCAGGACGTGTACGACCGCCCGGACGAACTCGCCACCGAACCGATGCCGGAGCGCGCCGACGAGAGCACCTACGTCCTCGACCGCGCCGAGCTTGTGCAGGAGCAGGGTGGCCAGCTGATCATGCGGGGTGAGGCTCGACCTCGTCGAGTCGAGCCGCAAGCGGTTGACGGAGGCCGTTCGAGCATCGATGAGCTCCGCGAGTACGGCGGGAAGGTCTCGGAGGCGTATCGGCCGCGATGGCTGGACGTCAACTACCAGCCGCGCATCCGGCCGGTGCTGGCGCCGAGCGTTGCCTCGCTCGCGTCGCACCGGACGACGATCGCGGAGTCGATCACCACCGGATGGCCCTGGACCACCGTCGGCAAGCTCTGGATGAACCGCCCGGGTCAGAGTTGGGTAGGCAGCGCGGTGTTGGTCGGACCGCGGCTGCTACTGACCGCCAGCCACGCGGTGCCCTGGGGAACGTCGGACGCCGCGATCCGCTTTGCGCCGGCCTACAGGAACGGCAACGACCCCCGTTTCGGCGATGCGTACGTGCTGTCGTGGCGAGGCGTTCAGAACACCAGCGACGTGACCGGACTGGACTATGTCATCTGCGAACTCGACTGGCGGATCGGCGACAGAGCCGGCTGGCTGGGGTCGTGGTGGAGCAACAACGAGGACTTCTACTACAACCCCAACTGGTCGAGCACCGGCTACCCGGTCTCCTTCCTGTCCGGTGAGCGTCCTGCCCTGGAGTCGCCACTGCGGGTGGTCGACATCGACGACGACGGCGACGGGCTGGAGATCGAGACCTACAAGTTCGCCCTTGGCGGCTGGTCCGGTGGCCCGCTGTGGGGCTGGGTGCAGGACCAGCCGCGGGTTGTCGGCATCGAGAGCGGGTTCGAGACCGACTTCCTGGACCCGACGCGGACGGTCTTCGCGGGCGGGCAGCACCTGGTCAACCTGGTGAACTACGGCTGGTCCACCTGGCCGTGACCCACGTGTCTTCCCCGAGACCGAGCCGGCCGTCGGCGGGGGTGCGGCGCGGCAACGGCGGACGAGATACTTCGTCTCGTGGACTGGCTGACCGTCGCGGAGCTCGCCGACGAGGGCTCGTACGCCCGCGGCCAGGACTACGCCGGGCGCGGCCTCGTCGAACTCACGGCGGTCACGGCCGACTCGGTGTCCGCCCTGGCGCGCGGCACGTCGACGTACGACGTCGTCCTCGGCGACCGCACCTGGTCGTGCACGTGCCCGGTCGGGATCCGCGGGGACATCTGCAAGCACGTCGTCGCCACGGCGCTGACCGCGGCCGGTCAGGTCGAGCCCGAGGCCCCAGGCCCGCAAGTCCGGGCCGACGACTCGGTCTCGGTCGTCGCGGACTGGCTGACCAGGCTCACCCGCGAGGCCGCGATCGACGCGGTTCGCGAGCTGGCGACGCACCATCCGGACACCGTCGACGCGCTGTCGCGGCTGGCCGCACGCGACCGCGGTGACGTCACGGCGTACGCATCCCTGGTCGACTCGCTGAAGACCCGCCGCTTCCTCGACTACCGGGACGCGAACGAGCACGGGCGCCACGCG
>JAOPXC010000095.1 GCA_025965335.1 Nocardioides sp.
AGGTCGTCGAGCACGGAAGCTCCGCGCTGAGTCACCTGGCGGACGCCGTAGCAAGCGGCGACCCCTTCGCCTTGGCGGTCCTGGACCTGTTCATGCCCGGAATGGACGGCATCGAGCTGGCCAGACGTATCTCGGGAACGCCTGAGCTCGCCGGCACCGGGCTGGTGCTGCTGACCTCCGGCGCGGACGTCAGCATCGAGGAGACCCGCGACGCCGGAATCTCCAGCTGGTTGAGCAAGCCCGTGCATCTCTCCCAGCTCCACATCGCGCTCCTGGACGCCACGCGCTCGACCAGGCCCGGAGGCGCCGTCGGAGCCCGAGTTGCTGGGGCGCCCCCGGCCCGCAACCGCGGCCACCTCCTGGTCGTGGAGGACAACCATGTCAACCAGATGGTGGCCGTGGGAATGCTGGAGCTCCTGGGCTACACGGCCGAGGTCGCCGGCAACGGGCTTGAGGCGCTGGCTGCTCTGGACCGCGGACCGTTCGCGGCCGTGATCATGGACTGTCAGATGCCCGAGATGGACGGGTACGACGCCACCCGTGCCATCCGGGCCCGGGAGGACGGCCTTCGCAGGATCCCGGTCATCGCCATGACCGCGTCCGCCACCGAGGGTGAGCGGGAGCGCTGCCTGGCCGCCGGGATGGACGACTTCGTCAGCAAGCCGATCGCCGCCAGTTCGTTGGCAACCGTCTTGGAACGCTGGGTTCGGGCACCCGCCCCCGAAGAGGGCGAGTCCGCGGACGAGACCACCCAGGTCTCCGGCGAGGTGTTGGACCAGTCCCGTCTCGAGGAGTTCAGGTCCATGGGACCACGCGGCACCGTTCTGCTCGAGCGAACGGTGAGCTCGTTCCTCGAGACTTCTCCGGGCGACCTCGTGCGGATCAGCGGGGCGCTCGAGGCAGGTTCCGCCGAAGGTCTCGTCCACGCGGCGCACGCGTTGAAGGGAAGTGCGCTCAATCTGGGAATGCCGATGGTTGCCGCGGGTTGCGACGAGCTGGAGCTGCTCGGGGCGGCGCGGGACCTCGGTCCGGCGGTCGCCGCCGTGGGGCGGCTCTCCCGTGAGCTGGATCTGGCGTTTTGCGCCTTGCGGGATTTGGAAGCCGACCCGAGGGCCTGAACGGGCGAAGCCGCGCAACCTCCGGAGATCCCCGGCGATGACCAGCCGCTGGTTCTCGGAGGTGTCTTCGAAGATCGCGGGCTCGATCCGGGTTCGCCGATCCGCTGACGACACCCCCGGGACTGGACCTCCGCGGCGTCCTCTGAGCTACCCGCGCACCGCCGGCATCACGGTCTCGCAGACGAGCCGGAGGCTCTCCCACGACGGCTCCGGCGGCAGGCCGCCGCACGCCGGGTGGCTGGTGACCAGCCGGATTTCACCCGAGCGGCAGCTGTCGACCAGCTCGTCGGCGGTCAGCACGACGTACACCCCGGCCGCCTGCATCTCCCCGACGGACGTCGAGTGGTCGACGACGTACGACCCGGCCTCGCCGTGCCAGGACTGGTAGCCGACCGCGTCGGCCAGCAGGTGGTGGCCGTAGCGCTCCCAGAACTCCTCGGGCCGCTCGGCGCAGAAGACGTTGGCGGGTCCGCCGCCCGGCGCCTGCATGACGAAGCCGGGCTCACGTCCGGCGGCGCGGCAGGCCTCGTCGTACAGGTCCTTGAGCGCGGCGTCGGCGTGCTGGGGCTGGAAGTTGAGCGCGAGCCGGGCGGCCCGCTTCGCGGCGGCCGGTGACCCGCCGCCGTAGAACAGGAACGGGTGCGGCTGCGAGTACGGCGCCGGCGTGACCTCGCCGCTGGCCCAGATCTCGAGCACACGGCCGATCCGCGCCTCGATGTCCGGTCCGCGGGTCGGCCAGGAGCGGCCGTAGAGCTCGTACTCCACCGGGCGGTAGCCGAGCCCGAAGGTGTAGCTGACCCGGCCCTTGCTGAGGTGGTCGAGCACGGCGATGTCCTCGGCCAGCCGGACCGGCTCGTACAGGTTGACCAGCAGCGCCGAGATCGTGATCGGGATGCTCGAGGTGACGGCCGCGAAGGCGGCGGCGACCAGCAGCGGGCTGGGCAGGTAGCCGTCGTCGGAGGCGTGGTGCTCCGACACCATGATCGCGCCCTGGCCGTGCCGCTCGACGTAGGCCGCCTGCTCGATCGCGCGGGAGAAGATCTCCTGGCGGGTGGAGGTGTCCGCGCCCGGAGCGCGGAAGTCGTAGCGGGTCACGAACTGGGTGCGGGCCATGGGCCCAGCCTCCCAGAAGAACTGGAACCTGTTCTAGGTCCGGGTCAGAGATCGATCGAACGGTTCACCCAGGTCGACGCCACGACCATGCCGACCTTCTCGTAGAGACCGCGGGCGCCGGCCCGGGTGTCGGTGGACAGGTAGCAGCGGGTGGCGCCGTGCTCGCGGGCGAGGGCGAAGGCGTCGACGAGCATCGGCGGGGCCAGCCGCCGGCCACGATGGTCGGGGCGGACGACGATCCGGGCGACGTACCCGCTGTCGCCGGCGAGGAAGACGTGCACGGCGCCGACGAGCTCGCCGTCGGGGTTCTCGAGCAGCCGCAGGTTCCACGGCGCGAAGCCGGGGCGCTCCCACACCCGGGCGCCGAAGTCCTCGATCGTCATCCGGTCGCGCTCCGACCACTCGAGGAAGGCGTCCTCGATCAGCGTCCAGGCCGCCGCGCGGTCGGACTCCGTGGCATCGCGCAGGGTGTAGCCGTCGGGAAGCGGCTCGGCGGAGAGATCGGCGCCTTCCGGGAGCTCGAGGTCCCACGCCGTCCAGCGCAGCTCGTAGCCGAGGTCCGCCATCAGCCGGTCGGCGGCGCTGCCCTGGGGGACCTGGGTGCCGATCCGGGCCTCGCCGGCCGCGCGGGCCTTCGCCTGGAGCCAGCCCGCGATCGCGGTGCCGATGCCGCGGCCCTGGTGCTCCGGCAGCACCGCGGTGTAGGCGACGTCGCCGCCGCTCAGGTCGCCGTACCCGACCAGCCGGTCGTCGTCGAACACGCCGATGGTGCTGGCGCAGATGTCGTACGACGGGCGCTGCCAGTCGGCCAGCACGTCCTCGAGGGTCATCTCGGCCTCGCCGAGATCGACGAGCTCCTCGGCCTCGATCGCGGCGTGCACCGCCGGGGCGTCCTCGAGGGTCAGCGGTCGGCTGGTGAGGCCGGTGGGCAGGTCGAGCTCGTCTGACATGCAGGACATGGAATCAGCAAATGCGGAACGGGGCCGCCCATTTCTGGACGGCCCCGTTGGGGAGCTGTGCTGGTCGAGACCAGCGGTGACTCAGGCGCTCTGGATGGCCGAGACGTCGAACTCGAGCTTGATCTTCTCGGAGACGAGGACGCCGCCGGTCTCGAGCGCAGCGTTCCAGGTCAGGCCCCAGTCCTTGCGGTTGATGGTCGTGCCGCCCTCGAAGCCGACCCGGAGGTTGTTGTACGGGTCACGGGCCGAGCCGGTCGACTCGAACTCGACGGTGACGGGCTTGGTGATGCCGTTGATCGTCAGGTTGCCGACGATCGTCCAGTCGTCACCGTCACGGGAGACCTCGGTCGAGACGAACGTGATCTCGGGGTTGGTCTCGGCGTCGAAGAAGTCGGCCGACTTGAGGTGCGCGTTGCGGTCGGCCACACCGGTGTCGACGCTCGCGGTCCTGATGGTCACGGTCACGGACGACTTCGAGGGGTCGACCGCGTCGATGTGCGCGGTGCCCGCGAACTCCGTGAACTGGCCGCGGACGGTCGTGACCATGGCGTGGCGGGCGCTGAATCCGATGCGGCTGTGGGCCGCGTCGATCGTGTAGTCGCCGGAGATGTCCTCCACGGCGTTGGTGGCGGCGTCGAAGTCGTGCTCGATCACGTCGCTCTTGCGGTTAAACAAGTTCATCTCTACTCCTGGCGGGTCGAAGTGATTCAATCTTTGATGACCATAACCGGACCGTGGTCCGATTCATTCCCAGCTCAGGCCCGCACCCCTCGCCCTGTGTCGGCATGGTCGCCACCTCGACGTGGGTGAACCGCGCGACCACGCTGTGACGCTGCAGTAGAACCTGTTCCAGTTCTCTGGTTGGGTGACGGCATGGCCCGCACCCGGTTCCTCACCCGCTACGACTTCCGCGCCCCCGGCGCCGACCCGGAGGCCCGCCGGGAGATCTTCGGCCGCGCGATCGAGCAGGCGGCGTACGCCGAGCAGCACGGCATGGGCGCGCTGATGCTGTCCGAGCACCACAGCTCGGGTGACGGCTACCTGCCGAGCCCGATCCCGGTCGCGGCCGCGTTCGCCGCCGTGACGTCGACGATCCCGATCTCGGTGTCGGCGCTACTGGTCAACCTGTACGACCCGATCCGGCTCGCCGAGGACATGGTGGTGCTCGACCACCTCAGCGGTGGACGCGTCACCTACACGATCGGGTTGGGCTATCGCGAGGTGGAGTACGCGCTCTTCAACAGGGCCTGGGCGTCCCGCGGCAGCGACATCGAGGCGGCCATCGGGGTGCTGCTCCAGGCGTGGACCGGCGAGGAGTTCGAGCACGAGGGACGCACCGTCCGGGTGACCCCAACGCCGTACTCCCAGCCGCACCCGACCCTCTTCTACGGTGGCGGCTCGGCAGCCGCTGCTCGGCGTGCGGCCCGACTCGGACTCCACTTCCAGCCCCAGGACTCGGATCCCGAGCTCAAGCGGGTGTACGACGACGAGTGCCGCGCCCAGGGCCGCGAGCCCGGCTTCACCATGCAGGCACCACCCGGTCCGGCCAACGTCTTCTGCTCCGAGGACCCCGATGCGTTCTGGGCGCAGCACGGGCAGCATCTCCTCGCCGACGCCCAGGCCTACGCGTCCTGGCGGGGCGCGAACACGAAGTCCTACGTCCGCGACGACTCCTCGTCCGTCGAGGAGATGAAGGCCGCGGGGACCTACGTCGTGCTCACGCCGTCCGACCTGATTGCCCGGTGCCTGGCCGGCGACATCCGGATCGTCACCAGCCACCCCGCCTGCGGCGGGCTGCCCGCCGAGCCGTCCTGGGAGAGCGTCCGGCTGATCTGCCAGACCGTGATCCCGGCGGTTCGGGCGTCCTAACCTGACCCCATGAACGACTTCCAGGACCTCACCGGCAGCGAGTTCGAGCGGGCGGACCTGTCGGGTTCACGGTTCACGACCGTGTATCTCAACGACTCGACCATCCAGAACGCCGACCTGTACCGGGTGACCATGCAGGGCGTCGAGGTGGTCGACACCACCATCAGTGGCGAGATCAAGAACCTCGTCATCAACGGCGTGGACGTGGCCCCCCTGATCGAGGCCGAGCTCGACCGCCGCCATCCCGACCGTCCCAAGTTCCGGCCGACAACGGCCGACGGGTTCCGCGAAGCCTGGGACCTCAACACGCGGCTCTGGGAGGCCACGCTCGCGCGCGCCCGCCGGCTCGACCCGGAGCAGCTGCACGAGTCGGTGAACGGGGAGTGGTCGTTCATCCAGACGCTGCGCCATCTGGCGTTCGCCAGCGAGTCCTGGGTCGGGCGGTGCCTCCTCGACGATCCCAGCCCGTGGCACCCGCTGTCGCTGCCGTGGGACCAGATGCGGCCCACTCCGGGGGTTCCTCACGACCGCGAGGCGCGCCCGTCGCTCGACGAGGCGCTCGAGCTGCGTCACCAGGCAATGGCTCTGGTCCGTGGCGTGGTGGACGGCCTCACCGACGCGCAGCTGGACAGCATGACAAACCCGCTCGCTGGTCAGGGCTGGCCACCGGAGGGCGAGACCTTCCCGGTCCGCGAGTGCCTCCTGGTCGTGCTCAACGAGGAGTGGGAGCACCGGCTGTACGCCGAGCGCGACCTGGCCGTCCTGGAAGCGAGCCCGGACTGAGCCGGCAGTCGTTGCGGTGAGCCCCCTCAGGCTCCGGACTCGACGGCGACCTTGATGCGCTGGGCGAACGCGTCCGCGTCCTTGACTGCGGCCTTCAGCGCGAAGCCGACGATCAGCTTGCCGAAGCCGTGTCCCTCCAGGGTGTTGAAGATCGTCACCCTGGTCTGTGTGCCGCCGAGGTCCTCGAGGTCGTAGCCACCCTCGGGGACGGTCACCGAGTTCCTCGACCGCTCGGCCCACCGAATCTTCGTCGGCGCCTCGAGGGCCGTGAGCTCGAAGCGGCGGTCGGTCTTCATGCCCGCGTCCTTGACCTGGCTGATGAAGATCGTGCCTACCGCCGATGGGCCGTCCGGCTCCTTGCGGATCGAGAGCACCCGCGGACTGAACTTGGGATCGTTGGTCCCGGCCGCCAGGAAGTCGAAGACCTCGGCAATGGGCCGGTCGATCACCGCGGAACCACCGAACTTGCCGGACATGATGTCTCCTCGCGCTCGTTGGAACCAGAGCCTAACCGGCTCCGGTGTCCGTCTGTGCCGATGTGTGTGCGGGGGGCGGGATTGACGGGTCCCAACGGCGATGAGTTTCGCTATGGTGCCCAGTCTGGCTCCCCATGCACCCGCTCTCCGGACTGTCGAGGAGAGCGTCATGACCGCTACGTACAGGAGGCAAGCTTGAGGCTTCTTCTCACTTCCGCTGGTGTCACGAACACGAGCATCCACAACGCGCTGGTCGACCTACTGGGCAAGCCGATCGCCGACTCCAACGCCCTCTGCATCCCCACCGCCTCGTACGGGCACCCCCAGGCCGGTCCTGGCGTGGCCTGGCGTTTCATCAGCGGACGAGAAGCCAGAACCCCCATGTGCGAGCTGGGTTGGAAGTCGTTGGGAGTGCTGGAGCTCACCGCGCTGCCCAGCATCGACGAAGAACTCTGGGTCCCCTGGGTCCGGGAGACAGACGTCCTGCTGGTGAATGGCGGCGACGCCCTGTACCTGTGCCACTGGATGCGGCAGTCCGGGTTGGCGGATCTCCTGCCGTCGCTGAGCGAGACGGTCTGGGTGGGGCTGAGCGCGGGGAGCATGGTGATGACCCCCCGTATCGGGGAGGACTTCGTCCGATGGAAGCCGCCCGCCCCTGGTGACGACAGCACGCTGGGGATCGTCGACTTCTCGATCTTCCCGCACGTGGACCACGAGGACATGCCAGGCAACTCCATGGCCGAAGCAGCGCGATGGGCGGCCGGTATCCCGGGTCCGGCGTACGCGATCGACGACCAGACCGCCATCAAAGTGACCGACGGCACCGTCGACGTCGTCTCCGAGGGGCAGTGGAAGCTGTTTTCCTCCTGACACCAAGAGGCTCAGCCGGCTCGCTCACGACCCTGGCCCCGATGGCTGGGATTGGGACGTCCTGAGACAGCTCGAAACACACTCATATGCTTGATGTGCGGGCGAGTGCTCTCCGCTGCCACGCCAACATTGGTGTGTCATTTCCGGGACAACCGTGTCGGATTCGCCTGTCGCTGTTCGTGGGGTAGGTGAACGCGGACCACTGGGTCCGCCATAGGAGCAGGAGCGGCCATGACCGAGTACCTCATCTACTTCAACCAACAGTGGGTGGGCGACCACACCGAGGAGTGGTTCCGCGGGCGCGGACCGCTCGCCAGGGCGGTTGTGGCCGAGATGAAGGCGGCCGGCGTGTACGTCTTCGCCGGGGGCCTGGAGGAGGAGGGCCCGGTCTACAGCGCCGACACCACCAGTGGCACCTTGGTGATGACCGACGGACCATACGTCGAGACCAAGGAGTGGCTGGGCGGGTTCGCCTTGGTGGACGTGGCCGATGACGAGGCCGCCAAGATGTGGGCGGGCAAGGTTGCGGAGGCATGTGGCTGGGCCCATGAGGTTCGCCGCTTCAAGCCGCAGCCACGGGCCGAATAACTCCGCGCGCCGGTCTGTGAGGGTGTGGGGTGTGGCCTCCCCGACGCAGTCCGGCGACCGGTCATCCGAGTTCGGACGGTTCTGGTGGGGCGAGGCGGTCTCCGGTCTGGGGAGCGCAATCACGTCCTTGGCGTTGCAGACCCTCCTCCTCATCACGCTGCACGGGGGTGCCGCGCAGGTGGGCTGGCTGAACTCCGCGCGCTGGCTGCCGTACCTGCTGCTTGGATTGGTCGTGGGAGCACTCGTCGACCGGGTTCGTCGGCGGCCGGTCATGATCATCACCGACGTCGCCAGGGCCGCGCTGCTCGGACTGATCCCGCTGGCCTGGGCGTTCGGCGTCCTCACCTTCCCGCTGCTGCTGATCGTCATCCTCCTGTTCGGAACCGCCTCGTTGGTCAACGACGCGGCCTCCATGTCCTTCGTCCCGCGGCTCGTCCCGCGTGGCCAGCTGCAGCGCGCACACGCACGGCTCGACGGCGCCAGCGCGGTGGCGCAGACCGCGGGCCCCGCCCTGGCCGGCGTCCTGATCCGGGTCGTCGGCGCGCCGCTGTCCGTACTGGTGGATGCACTGACCTACCTGTTCTCAGCGGTGATGGTCGCCTCACTGAAGGGCGTCTCGGAGCCCACGGCCAACAAGCCCGCGAAGGTCGGGGCTCGAGGACTGGCGCTGGAGGTCAGGGATGGAGCGCGATGGGTCTACGGCGAATCGGGGCTCCGTCGCCTGGCGGTCTCGACGCACGTCTGGTTCGCGGGCCAGGCGGTGCTTCTCGTGCTGGTCGTCCCCTACGCCTACTTCCAGCTGAACCTCACCCCGTTGCAGCTGGGCCTCGTGTTCGCCGTCGCGGGCCTCGGGGCGCTGCTCGGCGCTTCCATGAGCACCGCGGTCGGCCTTCGTCTGGGCACGGGCGGCGCGATCATCTGCTCTCACTCGGGCACGGCGCTCGGGGTCGCGATCATGCTGGTGGCGGCATCGGTGCCGACGGGCTGGGCTGGGGCAGCGGTCCTGGCCGCCGGACAGCTGTGCCACGGTTGGGCCATGGGAACCAGCAACTCCCATGAGATGAGCTTTCGTCAGGCGCTCACCCCGGACGAGCTGCAGGCACGCACCAACACCACCTTGCGCTCACTCAATCGTGCCGTGATCGTCGTGGTCTCACCGGTCGCCGGTCTGCTGGCCGATCGCTTCGGCTATCGCCAGACTCTCGCCGCTGCCGTGGCGATCTTCGTCGGCTCAGCCCTGATCTTGGCCCTTTCGCCATTTCGACGTGTGCGTGTGGACTGACGACGA
>JAOPXC010000102.1 GCA_025965335.1 Nocardioides sp.
GTTCGCCGGGTCGGAGTGGGGCGAGCTCGAGGGCATCGCCAACCGCACCGACTTCGACCTCACCACGCACGCGAAGCACTCCGGCAAGGACCTCAGCTACTTCGACCAGGCCAACAACGAGCGCTACACGCCGTACGTCATCGAGCCGGCGGCCGGCCTGTCCCGCAGCCTGATGACGTTCCTGGTCGACGCCTACCAGGAGGACGAGGCCCCCAACACCAAGGGCGGTGTCGACAAGCGCACCGTGCTGCGGCTCGACCCGCGCCTGGCGCCGGTCAAGGTCGCGGTGCTTCCGCTGAGCCGCAACGCCGACCTCTCGCCCAAGGCCAAGGACCTCGCCACCGAGCTGCGGCGCAGCTGGAACGTCGACTTCGACGACGCGGGCGCGATCGGCAAGCGTTACCGGCGTCAGGACGAGATCGGCACCCCGTTCTGCGTGACCGTCGACTTCGAGACGCTCGAGGACAACGCGGTGACCGTGCGTGCGCGCGACACGATGGCGCAGGAACGGATCGGCCTCGACGCCATCTCGTCGTACTTTGCCGAGCGCTTCCTCGGATGTTGACCAAAGCGCGGGCACCGCACGTGCACAATGACCGCATGAATCGGGTGCTGGCACACGGCGTAGCCGTCCTGCTGGGGGCAGCGCTGCTGGCCGGCTGCTCCAGCTCGGGAGACTCCAAGGGGAACCCCACCCCCTCGACGTCGACCTCCGGCGGCCAGTCCGCGACCGGATCGTCGACGCCCCCGGCGCCCCCGGGAGTCGAGCTGACCCCGCAGGGCACGCAGCTGGCCCTCGGCGACGACGCCGTCGTGGCCTGGCAGCCCACGAAGAACACGCCGGTCGGGGTGCTCGACATCAAGGTGACCCGCCTGGAGAGGACGACGTTCAAGCAGTCCTTCGTCGGCTGGAAGCTCAACGACGCGACCAAGAAGTCCACGCCGTACTTCGTGTACGTGACCGTCGGCAACGTCGGCGAGACCCAGCTCGGTGGCCGACCGGTGCCGCTCTACATCGTCGACGGCACGAACACGCTGATCGAGCCCTCGTCGTTCGCCAGCAAGTTCGGGCCCTGCCCCAGCACGCCGTTCCCGAAGCAGTTCGGCCCCGGCGACAACACCTTGGCCTGCCTGGTCTTCCTCGCGCCCGACAAGGGCAAGCTCACGGCCGTGAGCTTCCGACCCACCGAGGAGTTCACGCCGATCGTGTGGACCGGCGAGATCAAGACGATCAAGAAGGACCTGCCCAGGAAGGGCGGCAAGGGCAACGGCGGCAAGGGCAAGGGCGGCCAGCGCAAGGGCTGATTTTGGGGCTCGTCCCGACGGGCCCGACAATGGCGGTATGCCCCTGCCCACCTCGCTGACCCTCGGGTCGGTCCGCGTCGACACCCCCGTGGTGCTCGCGCCGATGGCGGGCATCACGAACGCGGCCTACCGACGGCTGTGCGCCGAGCAGGGCGCGGGGCTCTACGTCTGCGAGATGATCACGTCGCGCGGCCTGGTCGAGCGTGACGAGACGACGACCAACATGCTCGTTTTCGACGACCTCGAGACGGTGCGGTCGGTCCAGCTCTACGGCACCGACCCGGTCTACGTCGGCAAGGCGGCCGAGATCCTCTGCGCCGAGTACGGCGTGGCCCACATCGACCTCAACTTCGGCTGTCCGGTCCCGAAGGTCACCCGCAAGGGTGGCGGCGGAGCGCTGCCCTGGAAGCGCGGGCTGCTCGGCGAGATTCTCGAGCACGCGGTCGCGGCAGCCACGCCGTACGACGTGCCGGTCACCATGAAGACCCGCAAGGGGATCGACGACGACCACCTGACCTACCTCGATGCCGGGCGGCTCGCGCAGGAAGCCGGCTGCGCCGCGATCGCGCTGCACGGGCGCACGGTCGCGCAGGCCTACTCCGGGGCGGCCGACTGGGACGCGATCGGTGCCCTGGTCGAGCACGTCGACATCCCCGTGCTCGGCAACGGCGACATCTGGGAGGCCGCCGACGCCCTGCGGATGGTCGAGGAGACCGGCGTGGCGGGCGTCGTCGTCGGCCGCGGCTGCCTGGGCCGCCCGTGGCTCTTCCGGGACCTCGCGGCCGCGTTCGCTGGTGAGACGGTGGCCACGTTGCCGAGCCTCGGCGAGGTCGCGTCGATGATGCGCCGCCACGCCGAGCTGCTCTGCGAGCACATGGGGGAGGAGCGCGGCTGCAAGGAGTTCCGCAAGCACGTCTCGTGGTACCTCAAGGGGTTCGCCGCGGGCGGCGAGATGCGTCGCTCGCTGGCCCTGGTCAGCTCGCTGACCAGCCTCGATGCGCTGCTGGCGGACCTCGACCCGGCCGAGCCGTTCCCCGTCCAGGAGCTCGGGTCGCCCCGGGGCCGGCAGGGGTCGCCACGCGACCGCGTCGTGCTCCCCGAGGGGTGGCTGGAGGACCGCGACGGGAGCGGTTGCCACCTCCAGGAGGAGACCACCGAGGTCACCGGCGGGTGACCGGGATCACCCCCACCTGTGGACCCGGATTGGCGACCCCAGGGGGCCTGTGCTTTAGTCGGTGACCGGTGCGGTTTCGTTACCCACGAAGCCGCGGCTCTCGGATGTCCCCTGTCAGCAACAGCAAAGGATTCAGCGCTGTGGCCCAACAAAGCCACAAGCGGGAGACCAATGCCCGCCGTATCCCAAGAGCCGGAGTCATAGCCGGCCCCCTCGCCTTCCTGGCAACCGCCTCCGTAGTGACCGCCGGGGTCCTGACCAGCAACCCGGCCGTGGATCGCGTCGCCACCAACAGCGCCACCCACACCGCCACCCCCAGCGCTGCTGCCGACCTCCCGAGCGACCGGCACGTCACCGTGTCCCGCTCCAACAGCCGCGTCGCCGTCAAGACCCTGCCGACCAGGGTCGAGACCACGCTGGCGCGGGTCTCGACGCTCCGCGCGGTCAGGAACGCCCACACGAAGCTGTGGACCACGGCCCCCCTCAACATCTGGACCGCGCCCGACAAGACGGCCAAGCAGCTCGGTGTGCTCGCCGCCGCCGAGCACGTCCTCGTCACCGCCCGCACGCTCTACGGTCGCGAGGAGGTCGTGCTGGACGGTAAGTCGCGCTGGGTGACCAAGGGCTACCTCAGCAGCGAGAAGCCGCTCGGCCTCGGCGCCGGCCTGTCCGACGCGCCCTGCCCCGACGGGAGTGTCGAGAGCGGCCTGACCTCCAGCGCCGTCCTCGTCTACCGCACCGTGTGCCACGCGTTCCCGCAGATCACGTCGTACGGCGGCTGGGACGACCACGGCGAGCACGCCTCGGGTCGGGCCCTCGACATCATGACCAGCGACGTGACGCTCGGCACGGCCATCGCCGACTTCCTGCAGGCGCACGCCGCCGAGCTCGACCTGTACGACGTGATCTGGCGCCAGCAGATCTGGACACCGGTGCGCTCCTCGGAGGGCTGGCGGCTCATGCCCTCGCGCGGCTCGGCCACCGCGGACCACTACGACCACGTGCATGTCTCGACCAACTGAAAATGTCGGAAGCTACAGCCAACGCCTGATCAGGCCTTGCGCGATCGCTGGTCGATTGGTCACAAACCGCAGGCGTCAACCGAGTTTCGTACGACTTCTGACCAATCGACGCCGCCTGAACTCCCGGCTCACTCGGCTGGGACTTGTCCCTGGCAGCGGTGAACACGTCCATGTCAGACGCCCACCAGAGCGCCTAGGGGCGGGACCACGTAGTCGCGCCCCAGTTCCTGCTTGCTGGCGAACTTGATCTGGTAGGTGATCGGGTACAGCGCCCCGATCGCGTCGGCGTACTCGGACGCCGTGTTCGGGTCTCCGTGGCCGTCGACCATCAGGTATTGGAGTGACGGCACGTCCAGGACCCGGAACTCGAGGTGCCTGGCCCGATACGAGTCGAGTGACCAAGTCGGGGGCGCCCAGTAGTGTCCCGGCTGATGGAGCCCTCGCACGACAGCACCGAGCGGTACGACGCCTCCGCGCGCGAGCGCCTGGTCGCCGAGCCGCCGAAGCGGGTCGCCGCGCCGGA
>JAOPXC010000104.1 GCA_025965335.1 Nocardioides sp.
CCCAGCGGCGACAAGGTCTACCGGCACCCCACGTTCTACGAGATCCCCGACAACGTCCCCCACATGTGATGACCGAGCCCACGACGATGAACAGCACCCCGGACCCGAGCCACCTGCCCGACCACGACTCCGTCTACGACGGCCTGCTCGGCAGCGACGACTCGCACTGGGCGTTCGGCACCGACTTCGAGGATCCGCTCGCAGGGGTCGACACGACCGTCCCGGACGGGGTCGACCACCACGACCTGGCCGTCTACTGCCTGATGGTCGCGGACGACGCGTTGGTCATGTCGCAGCGGCTGTCGCAGTGGTGCAGCAACGCGCCGGACCTCGAGGAGGACGTCGCGCTCGCCAACATCGCCCTCGACCTGCTGGGACAGGCGCGGCTGCTGCTCGCCCGCGCGGCGGCCGCCGACCCGACCGTCGTACCGACCATGCCGGCTGGGTCTCCGGTGCCGCCGGAGGACGCCCTGGCGTTCTTCCGCGACCACCGCGACTTCCGCAACGTCCGTCTCGTCGAGACCGACAACGGCGACTTCGCCGTGACGATGGCCCGGCTGCTGCTCTTCTCGACCTGGCGCCTCGCGCTGTTCCAGCGACTCGCCGTCAGCCGCGATCACGTGCTGTCGGCGGTGGCGGTCAAGGGGGTCAAGGAGATGACCTATCACCGCGACTACGCCGGACGCTGGTTCCTCACCCTCGCGCGCGGCACCGAGGAGTCGCGACGGCGCCTGGTGGCCGGGCTCGCCGCGACCTGGCCGATGCGCGCCGAGCTGTTCACGGCCCACGACGTCGAGCAACGGGTGGCCGCCGCCGGCGTGGGCGTCGATCCCTCGACCGTGGCCGACGAGGTCGACGTCCTGCTGGAGCAGGTCTTCGGGCTGAGCGGCATCGCGCGACCCGACATCGCCCCGCTGGCCGGGGTCCAGCACCGGACCGGCCGCCACGGCCTCCACACGGAGTCGTTCAGCAGGCTGCTCGCCGAGATGCAGGTCGTCGCCCGCGCGCACCCGATGGGGACGTGGTGACCATGGCGACGGCGACGGTTGCCCGCTCGGCGCGACTGGACCGTGCCCGCCAGGTCGCAGCCTCGGTCACCGACCCCGAGATGCCGATGCTCACCCTGGAAGACCTCGGCGTGCTGCGCGACGTCGAGCTCACCGAGGAGGGACGCGTCGTCGCCACCATCACGCCGACCTACTCCGGTTGCCCCGCGATGGCCACCATGCGCGACGACCTGGTTCGTCGGCTCCAGGACGCGGGCTTCGGCGCCGAGGTGCGGGTCAGCCTGCACCCCGCCTGGTCCAGCGACTGGATCACGCCTCGCGGACGACAGACGCTCGCCGACCACGGCCTGTCCGCACCCGGTCCGGCCCCCCGCCACGACGGACCCATCCCGTTGTCGTTCCTGCCCACTCGCCGCTCGCTCACCTGTCCCCGCTGCGGCTCTGCGGAGGTCGAGGTGACCTCGGAGTTCGGACCCACCGCCTGCAGGGCCCTCTACCGCTGTACGACGTGCCTCGAGCCCTTCGAACACGTCAAGGAGATCTGAGATGACCTCGTCCGACGTGGCCGCGGCCCCGTCCGTCACCTCGGCCAGGTCGACCTTCCACACCCTGACCGTGGCCTCGGTCGAGCACCTGACCGACGACGCGGCCGCGGTCACCTTCGACGTACCCGACGAGCTGCTCGAGGTGTTCGACTTCGACGCGGGACAGGCCCTGACCCTGCGTCGCATGATCGACGGCCAGGAGCAGCGGCGTTCGTACTCGATCTGCGCCGCAGTGGGGGAGCGGCCGCGCATCGGCGCACGCGAGATCCCCGACGGACTGTTCTCGCGGTGGCTCGTCCGCGACGTACGTCCCGGCGACCGCATCGAGGTCCAGGCCCCGAGCGGCAGCTTCCGTGCCGATCCGCAGGGCGGGGGGCGGCACCTGTGCATCGCGGCCGGCTCCGGCATCACACCGATGCTGTCCATCGCCGCGTCGGTGCTCGGACACCCCGACGCCCAGGTGACGATGCTGTACGGCAACCGCACCAGCGGCTCGGTGATGTTCGCCGAGGACCTCGCCGACCTCAAGAACCGCTACGGTCCCCGCTTCGACCTGGTGCACGTGCTGTCGCGCGAGCCCCGCGACGTCGAGCTCTTCTCCGGCCGGCTCGAGGCCGACCGGCTGCGGCGCCTGCTCACCATGCTGGTGCCACTCAAGGCCCTCGACCACGTCTGGCTGTGCGGACCGTTCGGCCTGATCGCCGACGCCCGCCAGGTCCTCACCGAGCTGGGCGTCGACCAGGCCCGCGTGCACTTCGAGCTGTTCTACGTCGATGAACCGCCACCCGAGCTGCATCGCGCGGACCCCGTCGTGTCGGGGGACACCAGCGACGTCACGGTCGTTCTCGACGGCCGGACCACCACGTCGGCGATGCCCCGCGCCCAGAGCGTGCTCGACGGCGCCCAGGCCACCCGGACCGACGTGCCCTTCGCCTGCAAGGGCGGCGTGTGCGGGACCTGTCGCGCCAAGGTCACCGACGGCGACGTGCACATGGTGCGCAACTACGCCCTCGAGGGGGCCGAGGTGGAGCAGGGGTTCGTCCTGACCTGCCAGTCCTTCCCGGTGAGCGACAGCGTCACCGTCGATTTCGACGCCTGACGCCCACCCCGAGGGAGGCTAGGAGCGGTCGTCTGGCCGTCGGGCGAGCCCGTCGAAGGCCAGCGCCGCGATGGACGCGGCCAGCACGTCGGCGTCCACCGGGCCGCCCGGTCGGTACCACTCGGTGAGCGAGTTCACCATGCCGAACAGCAGCCGGCTGATCAGGTCCGGGGGGATGTCGGCGCGCAGCGCCCCCTCGTCGACTGCCGCCTGGACGAGCTCCGCCAGCTTGTCGTCGAGAGCGCGGCGGCGCTTGAGGGCAGCGAGCTCGAGCTCACTGTTGCCGTGCACCCGCAGCAGCAACGTGACGGCGGGCAGGTGGTCGACGAGGATCGCGACCGACTGTTGGACGGCGGCGCGCAGCCGCGCCGCCGCACTCGTCCCGGGCCCCGCGTCGACTGCCGCATCGATCGCCTCGGTGAGTCCGTCGAGGGCCTCGTCCAGGGCGGCCGCCAGCAGATGTTCCTTGCTCGGCACGTGGTGGTAAATGGCCGACTTGGTCAGCCCGAGCTCTCTCGCGAGGTCGCCCATGCTGGTGCCGTCGTAGCCCTGGCGGTTGAACAGGTCGATCGCGCGACGGAGCACGGTCTGCTGGTCATATCCAGGTCGCCCGCGGCGCGGAATCACTGACTCCTCGGCCGACTCGGACATGCTCAAAGGTTCTCACACGGGTTGGGTTGCGGAGCCCGGCCGAGCTGTCGTCGTCGGTCAGAGGATCGGTGAGAACGGGGCCGTGCCCTTGGCGAGCCTGAGCCCGGAGATCCCGGAGTGGGCTCGGGCGAACGCCAGCTCCTTGGCCAGGTCTCCGATGTTGTTCGAGAGGGGTAGCGGAGCCAGGCCGATCGTCGACAAGGTGCCGATCGCCAAGCCGCGCTCGGACAGGAAGCCGGACCCGGAGTCGCCGGGCACGCCGGGCAACACGGTGTAGAGCGGGTGTGACCAGCCGCCGTCGGTGGCCAGGTCGCCGATGCCGATCCCGGTGTGCGGCGAGAGGGGGGACAGGCCGGCGCGAAGACTTGAGTTGCCGTAGGTGAAGACCCGGTCGCCGGCCGACAGCCCGTTGGTGTCGATCCCTGTCGGTCCACCCCAGAACGGCACCGACGGGTTGACCTTCTTGACGTCGCGGCGGGACACCTTCACGAGGGCCAGGTCGTTGTAGGCGCAGGTGTTCGCGTGGGTGGTGTGCAGCTTCTTCTCGGTGATCCAGGAGGAATAGGCGAGTACGCCGCGGCCCACTCGCGTCCCCTCGCCCAACAGGCTGCCACCGTCGTTGAACGTGACCTTGGTGCCCAGGCGAACCGAGCCCACCTTGCAGCCGTTGGTGTCCGTGGCCCCGCCGCGCCCGGCGCAATGGGCGGCGTACCCGACGTACACCCCTCCGGACGAGTCGGTGAAGACGAAGTTGCTGGTGCACTGCGCACCAGCCGTGTACATCATCACGCCGGGCGTGATAGTCGCCGACGAGGCGCGGGCCCAGGTCGTGACCCGACGGTCGGCGTGCGGGTCTGCGGCCACTGCCGTTCCGCTGCCCACTGTCACGACCACGAACGTCACCACGAGCGAGCAGAGTGCGGAGGCGACCCAGCGGGAGCGTCGGGCACGGGGGGCGACAATCATGGGGTGGGCTGCTCCACATCTGGCCGGGCGGTCGCCCGGCCTCTGCAGTGTCAACGCAGGCCGCCCGGAGCGGTTACGTCGAACCGGGAAGCGCTGTCACTGTCAAGGCAGCCCACCGGTCGGGAGCTGACCAGGCGGCACCGACCCGAGGGTGCTGGCTGGCGGGCGCCGGCCGGGGCTGCCGGGGAGTGCGGCGCCGACTGGGGTGCCACTAGGGAGTCGGCTCGGGTCTTCTCTGATGCGGCCGCCTGACCACGCCTGTGACCGTTGACCTTCCAATCGAGGAGGAATACATGTCTCGTCCCAACGGTCCAGACGCACCCGAGCCCACCGCCGACGCTGACACTCCAGTCCCGGGTGGGAAGACGCGCAGGTCCAGGAAACCCATCGTCGCCGTGCTCGCCGTCATCGGCGGCCTGGTTCTCGCCCCCCAGGCGCTACCGGCCTCCGCGACGATGGCCGCGCCCACGGTCGCGCCGGTGGTACCTCCTGCCCCCGTGCCCCCCACCGGGACCACGTGGATCCAGGGAGTCCTGACCGACCAGGCCAATCACGCGATCGACAACGTCAACGTCGAGGTGTGGCCGAACGACCCCGCAGCGACCCAGCCGCTCGCGTCCAACCTGAGCTACGGCGGCACGCCCGCGGACGGCAGGCACAACCACGGCGCCTACCGGGTCGAGGTCCCGAGCAACGTGCCGTACATCATCGTTTTCTCCGCTGTGGGTGGCGCGGAGGACGGCGACGCCTACCGGATGCAGTCGTACGGGGAAGGTCGGCCCCTCATGGTCCGGCCCACGACCCGTTCCTCCCGGACGCTGGCGAAGGCCGGCGCGCCGGGGAGGGTCCGGGACCTGGGCACGACCCAGCTGGTCCACCAAGGGAGGGTGAGCTCGTCGATCAAGGCGAAGCTCGGCTCGGCGAAGGTCAAGGCCGGCGACAAGGGGAAGCTCACCGTCACCGTCACCAGCCCGTTCGTCAGCAACGTCACCGGCAAGCTCACCGTCAAGGTGGCCGGCAAGAAGCTCACCAACAGGCTGGGCGCGAGCGACCACGGCAAAGCCACGATCAACCTGCCGAAGATGAACAAGCCGGGCGCGCACCAGATCGTCGCGAGCTTCGGGGCCACCGGCACCGTGGAGGGCGCGACCGCAAAGCCGGTCAAGCTCACCATCACGAAGCCGAAGCCCAAGAAGCACAAGAAGTAGCCGTCCCTTTGGGGTTGGCCACAGGGACCAGCTCGCCTCAGGGAACGACGAAGCGGCCCCCACAAGGGAAAGGTGGGGGCCGCTTCCGCGCCATTTCCAGCGCCAAGG
>JAOPXC010000123.1 GCA_025965335.1 Nocardioides sp.
CGCCGCTTGGCGGCCGTCTCGAGCTTCCGGGCGAACGGGAACGCCGCCCCGCCCCGCCCGCGCAGGCCCACACTCGAGACCAGGGCCTGCAGGGCGGGCAGGCCGAGCGCCGGGAGTTCGCCGTACCGCTCCCGGTGGGCGAACAGCGAGGGGCCATCCCCGATGCCCGCCAACAAGGCGGACCCCGGGTACACGCGCATGTCGTCCGTCACCGGGACGGGGGACGGGACCCCGGTGCTCATGCGACGCTCCGCGGCGGCGCCAGCGCGGGCATGGTGGTTCGGGAGCGCGGGCCCCGGACGACGCGCAGGACGGCCGCTCCGAGCACGGCGGCGACGCAGACGATCGTGGGGACCACGGCCCAACCCGTGCCGCCCTTCACGTCCGTGCCGATTCCGACCGTGTGCGCGATCGCCAGCGCCCACGCCAGCCAGGTGACGAGGTGGACGACGTGCCAGGCGCTGTGGCCCAGCCTCGACCGAAGCAGGCTGGTGACCACGACGACCACGATCAGGTCCAGGGAGAGCGTGCCGAGACCCAGCCACAGCGGCTCGTACGTCGCACCGACGGGGACCAGCGCCTGCCACCAGCGGATGTCGACGAACGTGTCCGCGACGGCCGAGGAGATGTGCACGAGCAGCACGACGACCGCCAGCAGCGAGAGGTTGCGGTGCAGCGACTGGGTCACGAACCGGGGGACCCGGCCGCCGGGTCGGCCGCCGAGCGACAGCACGCCGAGCACCATCGAGGCGCTGAGGAGGACCAGGATCACCAGCCCGGTGCTCCGGTTGAGGTACCACAGGAAGGGGCCGTCGGTCATGCGGCGCTCCTCTCGTCGGGCCAACCGGCGACGACGCGGACGGTGCCGTCCGTGGCGACCAGGCGGGCCCGGATCCCGTGCGCGTCCAGCCACGCGGGGGCCGCCTCGCCGAGGACTATCGCCGCCGTCGAGGCCGTGTTGGCGGCGGTGCAGGTCGCGCCGGTGGCGGTCACGGTTCGCCACACCGGGGCCACGGGAAGACCGGTGCGCGGGTCGAGCAGGTGGTGGCGATCTGCGCCGTGCCGACGCCACCGGCGCACCTGGGTGCTCGACGTGGCCAGTCCGCCACGGTCGAGCTCGACGACGGCGTCGGGGTCGTCGCCGGGGCGCTCGGCCACGGCCACCGGCCAGGCGAGGCCGTCGGGGGCCGCGATCCGGAGATCGCCGCCGACGCTGACGATCGCGGACCCCCGCAGCCGGTGTTCGAACGCCGCGGCGATCAGGTCCGCGGCCCACGCCTTGCCGGTGGCGCCGAGGTCCAGCGCCGTTCCCTCGGGGATCCGGATCCGGGACTTGTCGAGGTCGATCCGTCGCCACGCATCGACACCCGGAGGGGGGCCGGTGTCGGTGCTCGGGGAGCCCGGGGTCTCGTCGCACTCGCCGATGAGCTGGAAGTCGCGGTCGTAGCCGAGCAGCACGAGCGGCCGGCCCAGGAGCGGGTGCACCAGTCCACCCGTCTGCCACGCCGCCTCGCAGGCGACGGCGACGGCCGCGACCAGCAGCGGGTCGACCTCGACCCAGCGTCCGGGGTGCCGGTTGACCCGGGTGAGGTCGGAGTCGTCGCGGAAGCGGCTCGCGACCTGGTCGACGTCGTCGAGGACCGTTCGGGCAACCAGATGGGCGACCGCCCGGTCCGCCGGGTCCCGGACCGCGACGAAGACACTCGTGCCCAGGGCCGGGAAAACCACGGTTGACTCGCCCGCCATCACGAACCGTTCGAAGGGGCCGGGGGCGGCGCGGGCGGCGGCGGGGGTGGCGGTGCGGGCGGTGGACCGGACGAGTTGCCCGACGCGGGTGCCGGTGCCTGCTGCGCGCCGGCCGCCGGAGTCGTCGACGTCACGGTCCCGCCGCCGCCGAGGGACGGTGCGCCGCCGGTGGCGGTCACGTAGCGCGTGGTCACCCGGGTCCGGGTCGGCCGCTCCCTGAGGACCGTGGTCCGCGCGGCACGCAGCTGCTGATTGGCGAAGCGCGCGAGCCGCGCGTCGTAGCGCGCCCGGGCCCGTGCGGCCCGGGCGGCCACCGCCTGCTGCCGGGCCGCGGCGTCGGCCTGCTCGGCCTGCCGCTGGGCCTGCTCGTAGCCGTAGTCCCTCGCGGCCAGACCGGCCAGCCATCCCGTGGACGTCAGCGCCGCCGCCGCGGCCACGCCGGTGATCGCGGTGACGGCGAGCCGGTAGCGGTCGCGTCTCGTCGGGAGGTCGGTCATGCGAGCAGCGTGGCCGAGCGCGCGACAAGACGGCCTCATCGCGGTGTTAAGCCCGGGTCATGTGCCGGGCTTGACCTAAACTTGATCTTCTCGCGAGGTGCGCCTATCAGTCGGCGGCACAACATGGCCCCATGAAGCTGATCACCGTTGGACTGATGTCGGCCGCGCTCGCCGCCGGGTCCGGGGCCTCGGCCCTGACCTACCAGCTCGCCTCCTCGGTCGCAGCCCCCGCCACCTCCGTCGCCCAGCGCGCACCGGTCCTGACCTCCTCGGTCGAGCCGGTCGCCGCTGTTCAGGCGGTGCGTCCCGGCACGACGTTCCGTTGGGCGCCGTGCCGGGCCCCCGCGCAGCTGGAGAGGGGGGTTTGCGTCACCGACGTGGTCCGCACGGTCGTCGTGTCCGCGCCGGCTCCCCAGCCGGCCGCTCCGCCCCCGGCGGCCCCGGTCGTTCCCGCTGCCCCGACCGGAGGCTCCGGATCCACCTCGGGTGACCAAGTCGGGCCCAACGACGACGTCGCCGACGACGAGGTCGAGCCCGCCGAGGACGACGCCACGGAGTCGGAGGATGGGCCGGAGGATGGGCCGGGGGACGAGGGCTCCGGGGGCCCCGAAGACTGACGTGACGGCGTCAGCGCCCGGTCAGTGGGAGGACCACCTCGACGAGCGCCCCGCCCCGCGGGGAGGTCGACAGGCGGAGCCGGCCGCCGCATCCCTCCGCCGTACGCCGGGCGATGTCCAGCCCCAGCCCGCTCGACCCGGGCCGGGCGGGACCCGTGCGGCCGGAGAAGCCGGGACCGTCGTCGCTGATCGTCAGTACGGCGGTGCCGGGCTCCCTGGTGGTGAGCGCCACCCGCAGGGCGGTGCCCTCGGGCGTGTGGGCGAAGACGTTGTCGATCACCACGTCCACGAGGTCGGCCAGATCCTCCTGGGCGAGCGGGACCGGCACCGGGCCCGCCGGCAGCGCCACGTCCAGCCCGCGGTGCTGGTCCTCCGCGAGGACCTTCCAGAAGTCCATCCGGGCGCGCACCGTCTCCGCCGCGTCGCACCGGGGTGCGAGGTCGGTGCGGACCGGTCGCCGCGCTTCCCGCACGATCGCGTCCACGGTGCGTTGCACGACCGCGATGTGCTCCTGCAGCCGGTGGGCGAGCTCCGGGTCGGCGACCGCCTCGGCGTCGAGCCGCAGGGCCGTCACCGGCGTCCGGAGCCGGTGGGACAGGTCGCCCACCGCGGCCCGCTCCTTCAACAGCAGCTCCGCGGTGCGCTCGGCCAGCCCGTTCAGGGCCCGGCCCAGCTCCTGGGTCTCCTCGGTGCCCCGCACGGGTGCGCGGGCGGTCAGCTCGCCCGCGCGCAGGCGGTGGGCCGTCGCGGCGACCTCGAGCAGCGGCTCGCTGATCCGCCGGCCGGCCCGGTAGGCGAGCGCGAGCGCGAGCAGGAACAGGACGACGCCCAGCCCGATGATGCCGGCCCACGCA
>JAOPXC010000269.1 GCA_025965335.1 Nocardioides sp.
CGAGCTCACCGGTGACGAGGCCACGGGTGCCAACATCGTGCGCTTCGCGACCGACGCCCCGCTCAAGCAGATCGCGATCAACGCCGGCCTCGAGGGCGGCGTCATCGCGGAGAAGGTGCGCAACCTGCCCGCCGGTCACGGCCTGAACGCGGCGACCGGTGAGTACGTCGACATGATCGCCGAGGGCATCATCGACCCGGCGAAGGTGACGCGCTCCGCCCTGCAGAACGCTGCCTCGATCGCGGCGCTGTTCCTCACCACCGAGGTCGTCGTCGCCGACAAGCCCGAGAAGGCCGCCCCCATGGGCGACCCGTCGGGCGGCATGGGCGGCATGGACTTCTGAGTCCACGCCTCACACCGTTCCATCAGCAGGGCCCCCGCTTCGGCGGGGGCCCTGCTGCTTTCCGCCGACCCGGCTCTTGTTGAGGGTGGGGGAGCGTCGAGCGGATGTGGACCCGGCGGGACATGTGAAAGCGTGAGCGCTGTGTCGGTCCAGGAGGAGGCAGCGGAACGCCGCGCGCGCTTCGAGGAGCTCGCGCCCGCCCTGATGGAGCCGCTGCGGCGGTTCCTGGCGCGGCGTACCGACCCGGCCACGGCCGACGACGTCCTCTCCGACACCCTCCTGGTCTGCTGGCGCCGGCTGGACGAGCTGCCCGAGGAGCCGTTGCCCTGGGCGTACGGCGTCGCGCGCAACTGCCTGGCCAACGCCGAACGCAGCTCGCGACGTCAGCAGCGGCTGGCCGCCAGGATCTCCGTGGTCGACCCGCCGGCCACCAGCACGGACGGGCCCGAGCCTCCTGACGACTCCCTGACCGGGGCGCTCGCCGCGCTGCGCCCGGACGACGCGGAGCTGCTGCGGCTGTGGGCCTGGGAGCAGCTCGCGCCGGCCGAGATCGCGACCGTTCTCGACATCACCCCCAACGCCGCGAGCATCCGGCTGCACCGCGCCCGCGCGAAGTTGAAGGAAGAGTTGCGAAAGGCCGGGCCGGTGTCCGGACATGAAGGGTCGAGAGAAGGGAGGAAGCCGTGACCGACCCGAGGACCGACAGCGCAGGGTTCGACTCTGACGACGAGCTCCGCGCCCGACTGCGCGACGCAGATCCGGCCGCCTCCCTGCCGCCGGCCGACCCCGACCGGGTGGCCCGACTCCTGGAGGACACCATGAGCAGCGACCCGACGACCGAGTCCCGCGGGACCGGCACCCACGACCGGAGCCCGCTCACCTGGCTGGTGGCGGCCGCCGCCGTCCTCATCATCGCGGGGGTCGGCTTCTTCGGGTTCCAGAGCCTTTCCGGGGGCGACAACAAGGTCCCGACGGCCTCCACCCAGCCCACGGTCACGGAGCTCACCGGCGGTACGGCCGCCGGCAGGTGCATGGTTCCGACCGCCGAGGTGCTCGCGAACCAGGCAGTCGCGTTCGAGGGCACCGTGCAGGCGATCAGCGCCGGTGTGGTGACGTTGGTGCCCGGCCACTTCTACGCCGGAGCCGAGACGGACCTGGTCGAGGTCCAGGCGCCTCCCGACGAGCTCGCCCAACTGATCGGCGCGGTCGACTTCCAGGTCGGCGGGACCTATCTGGTCTCGGCGACCGGTGGGCGGGTGTCGGTCTGCGGTTTCAGCGGCCCGGTCACGCCGGCGCTGCAGGCGCTGTACGCCGAGGCGTTCCCCGGCTGAGCGCCGCGGACCGCCCGCCCTGGGTCATGCTGGGGCCGTGACGATCCACGGGTTGCTGCTGGCGGCCGGCGCGGGCACCCGGATGGGTCAGCCGAAGGCGCTGGTGCGCGACGACCACGGCTCCTGGCTGGTCCGCGGAGTCCGCGCGCTCCGCGAGGGTGGTTGTGACGAGGTCACGGTCGTCCTCGGTGCCGCCGCGGACGAGGCCGCACCGCTGCTGGACGGGCAGGACGTGTCCGTGGTGGTGGCCGCCGACTGGGCCGACGGGATGTCCGCCTCGCTGCGGGCGGGACTGGCGGGACTCGAGTGCTCCTCCGCCGCGGCGGCGGTGGTCACGCTGGTGGACCTGCCGGACGTCACCGGCGCGGTCGTCGCCCGGATCGTCGCCGGAGGCGTCGAGTCGGCCGCGCTGCGCCGGGCGTCGTACGACGGACGCCCCGGCCATCCGGTGCTCCTGGGCCGCGACCACTGGGCGGGCATCGTGGCGGAGGCGTCCGGGGACCGGGGCGCCCGTGACTACCTGGCCGCGCGCGACGTCGACCTGGTCGAGTGCGGCGACCTCGCCACCGGCCGCGACGTCGACACCCGCCCCGGCTCGCGCTAGCTCCGACGCCCCCAACCTCTGTCCAACACCCCCGCGGCTAGCCTCGTGGACATGGAGCCCGAGTCCGCACGCGACGTCGTCAGCCGCCTGGCCGAGACCGGCTACCTGTGCGACGAGTCCCTCGCGACCGTCACGTTCCTGGCGCTGCGGATGCAGCGGCCGCTGCTGCTCGAGGGCGAGCCGGGCACCGGCAAGACGGCGTTGGCGGAGGCGATCGCCGAGAGTCTCGGGCTGCCGCTGGTGCGGTTGCAGTGCTACGAGGGCATCGACGCGACCCAGGCGCTCTACGACTGGGACTTCCCGCGGCAGATCCTGCACCTGCGCGCGCTCGAGGCTTCCGGCGGCGCCGACGCGGAGGAGGCCGAGAAGAGCCTGTACGACGAGCGGTTCCTGCTCGCGCGCCCGGTGCTGGCCGCGCTGCAGCTGAGCCCCGCGGTGCTCCTGGTCGACGAGGTCGACCGGGCCGACGACGAGTTCGAGGCGTTCCTGCTCGAGGTGCTGTCGACCTACCAGGTGACCATCCCGGAGCTCGGCACGATCCGGGCGGCGACGCCGCCCATCGTCGTCCTGACGTCCAACCGCACCCGCGAGCTCCACGACGCCCTCAAACGCCGCTGCCTCTACCACTGGATCGACCATCCCGGCCTCGAGCGCGAGGTCGAGATCGTGCGGTCGCGCGCACCCGAGGTGTCCGCGGCGCTCGGCCGCCAGGTCGTGACGCTCGTGCAGCAGCTGCGCGACCGCGACGACCTGCAGAAGCCACCCGGGGTCGCCGAGACGCTGGACTGGGCGCGGGCCCTGCATCACCTCGGCACCGCGGAGCTCGACCTCGCCTCGGCGTCGGCGACCCTGGGTGCCTTGGTGAAGTACCGCGAGGACGCCGACCGGGTGCGCCAGGCCCTGGACCGGATGCTCACCGCATGAGCATCGGCACGGGTCCCACCCTGCGGCAGCCCGACGAGGTCTTGCTCGGTTTCGCCCGGGCCCTGCGCGCCTCGGGCGTGCGGGTCACCCAGGACCGCACCCAGGGCTTCCTCGCGGCCGTCGCCCTGCTCGGGTTCGACGACCAGCGCGCGACGTACTGCGCCGGGCGGGCGACGCTGTGCGGCGGCCCCGACGACCTCGAGCGCTACGACCAGGTCTTCGAGGCCTACTTCAACGCGCGCGACGGCCTCCCGCGGGCCCGTCCCGCCCAGCCGTCGGTGCCGAGCTTCTCCGACCTGCCCGAGACCGACGGCCCGGGGTCGGGCGAAGGGGACGCCGCCGACGAGCTGGTCCGGGCGATGGCCAGCGACGCCGAGGTGCTGCGACACCGCGACGTCGCGGCCCTGTCGGCCGCCGAGAAGAACCGGCTGTCCGCGATGTTCGCGACCCTGCACCCGCGGCCACCGCTGCGTCGTACCGCCCGGCACCAGCCGTGGCACCGCGGCCAGGTCGACGCCTCCCGCACCCTGCGCGCCAGCCTGCGCCGGATGGGGGAGCCGGCCGCGATCGAGTGGCGGCGCCGGGGTGTGAAAGCGCGACGGGTGGTGCTGCTCGTCGACGTCTCCGGCTCGATGAGCGGGTACGCCGACGCCCTGTTGCGGCTCGCCCACCGGTTCACGGTCGCGAGCCGCACCTCGGGTGGCGTGGTCGAGACGTTCACCGTCGGCACCCGGCTCACCCACCTGACCCGTGCCCTGCGGATCCGCGACCCCGAGCGGGCCCTGGTCGCGGCGGGCGAGACGGTGCCCGACTGGTCCGGTGGGACCCGGCTCGGCGAGACCCTGCGGTTCTTCCTCGACCGGTGGGGCCAGCGCGGGATGGCCCGCGGGGCGGTCGTCGTGGTGTTCAGCGACGGCTGGGAACGGGGTGACCCGACGGTGCTGGCCGAGCAGATGCGGCGGCTGCACCGGATCGCCCATCGCGTCGTCTGGGTGAACCCGCACCGCGGCAAGGCGGGGTACGAGCCGGTCCAGCAGGGGGTCCTCGCCGTCCTGCCGCACGTCGACGACTTCGTCGCCGGCCACTCGCTCGCGACCTACGCCACCCTGGTGGAGGTGGTGTCCCGTGCGTGACGTGCTGCGCGAGCTGATGAAGTGGTGGGCGGCCGGCGAGACCGTCGGCGTCGGCACGGTGGTGGCGACGTTCCAGTCCGCACCTCGGCCGCCCGGCGCCTCGATGCTCGTCGGCGCCGACGGCACCGCCGTGGGCTCGGTCTCCGGCGGCTGCGTCGAGGGCGCTGTCTACGAGCTCGCGGAGTCGGTCGTGGAGTCCGGTCACCCCGTCCTCGAGCGCTACGGCGTCTCCGACGACGACGCGTTCGCGGTCGGCCTGACCTGCGGCGGGATCCTTGACGTCTGGGTCGAGAAGGTCAACCGCGAGACGTTCCCCGAACTGGCCGAGATCGCCGCCGACATCGAGGCCGGTCGCCCCGTCGCCCTGGCCACCGTCGTCGAGCACCCCGACCCCGCCTGGCTCGGCCGCCGGCTCGTCGTACGTCCGGAGGAGGTAGTCCGTGACAAAAGTGTCCTCAATCCGGCTAAATCACAGCAGTTTCGTCACGGAGTATCCGGATCGGCCGGGTCCCTCGGCTCCCAGCGGGCCGACGACGCGGTCCGTGACGACGCGCTCGGGCTGCTGGCGGCGGGGCACAACGCGACGCTCGGCTACGGGCCGGACGGCGAGCGGCGCGGCGAGGGGATGCGGGTGTTCGTGTGGGCGTTCGCGCCGAAGCCGCGGCTGCTGGTCTTCGGCGCGATCGACTTCGCGGCCGCGGTGGCCCGGGTCGGCAGCTTTCTCGGCTACGAGGTCACGGTCTGCGACGCCCGCCCCGTCTTCGCGACGGCCTCCCGCTTCCCGGAGGCCGACGAGGTCGTCGTCGACTGGCCGCACCGCTACCTCGCCGCCGAGGTCGAGGCGGGCCACATCGACGCCCGGACCGTCATCACCGTGCTGACCCACGACCCCAAGTTCGACGTACCCCTGCTGGAGGTCGCGCTGCGCCTGCCCGAGGTGGCGTACGTCGGTGCCATGGGTTCGCGTCGCACCCACGAGGACCGGCTGGACCGGCTGCGTGAGGCCGGCGTCACCGAGGACGAGATCGCCCGGCTGTCGAGTCCGATCGGCCTCGACCTGGGCGCCCGCACCCCGGAGGAGACCGCGATCAGCATCGCCGCCGAGATCATCGCCGGCCGGTGGGGCGGCAGCGGCGAGCGACTCGGCGCCGTCGAGGGCCGCATCCACCGGGACCTGCTCTGACATGAGGCGAACGGCAAGCACCGTGGCGACGCTGCTGGTGCTGCCCCTGGCCGCCTGCTCGACCGGGGATGGCCCGGGGGCGGCGCCGACGTCGTCTGCGGGCACTCCCGGGTCGAGCCCGGTCGACACCCCGGACCCGACCTCGGGCCCCACCCAGCCCCCCACCGAGACGACCGACACGCTGCCACCCGTCACCGACGCGGTCTCGCTGCCCGCCCTCATGCGCGCCGACTTCGACGGCCGTGACCTGCGGCTGCTCCGCACGGAGTACCGCACGGACGCGTACACGCGCTCCCAGGTCACCTACCGCAGCAACGACACGACGGTCTCCGGTGTGCTCGTGCGCCCGCACGGGAGGGGCCCGTTCCCCGCGGTCGTGCTCAACCACGGCTACATCGACCCGTCGTACTACGTCACCGGCCAGGGCCTCGCCCGCGAGCAGGACTGGTTGGCGCGGGCAGGGTTCGTCGTGCTGCACACCGACTACCGCGGCCACGCGGCGTCCGACCCGGCCGGCGACCTCGAGCGCGAGTCGCGCCTGGGCTATGCCCGAGACAGCATCAACGCCGTCCTTGCGCTGGAGCAGTTGCCGTACGTCGATCCCGACAAGACCGCCATGCTCGGCCGCTCGATGGGTGGCGGGGTCACCCTGGACGCGCTGGTCGCCGCGCCCGGGCTGGTCGATGCAGCCGTGGTGTACGCCGGCGTCAGCTCGCGCTTCCTCGACAACGTGCGCCGCTGGACCATCCCCGAGCGGCCCGAGGCGGCGCAGGCGATGTTCGCCCGGTTCGGCACGCCCCGACAGAGCCCGGCGTTCTACCGTGGCCTGTCGCCCCGGACGTACTTCGACCGGATCACCGAGCCGGTCCTGATGTTCCACGGCCGCGCCGACAGCACCTGCCCACCCGCCTGGTCCCGCACCACCCACCGGCTGCTCGAGGCCGCGGGCGTCGACGCGACGCTCGTCGAGTACCCGGGCGAGGAGCACGCTTTCTACGCCCGCTGGCAGGACTCGATCGTGCGCACCGTGGCGTTCCTCCGGCGCCAGCTCGACGCCTGACGCGCCACGAGCTCGCGCTCCGCGATCGCCCACCACGATGGGCTGCAGCGGCGGGTGCGCGTGCGGCCCGTCGTTGCCCACGAGGCTCGGGGCGACCTCCGTCGTGCGGCACCAGACGACGCGACCGGGACCGCACAGGCGCAGGCAACAGTCGATCGGCTGTGACCGCCGTCACCCGCCCGGTGTTAGGTTGGAAAGACCGATCGTGGGGATGCACATGACGCGCAGCGAGCTGGACAGTCGCAGGTTCGATGCCGTCCGCGCGTGGACCTCGTTCGTCGAGCACGGCGACTCCGTCGCGGAGTTGGTCCGCCCCGAGATCCTCACCAGCTGGACGCGTTCGGGTGCCGCGATCACGCCGGACGTCACGCAGGCGCCGCTGGCGGACGAGTCCGAGACCGCGTCGATCTGGCGTGGCTCGCCCCTGCAGGCCGCCGTCGAGCGCGTCGAGTCCGAGCTCCGCCGGACCGCCGAGGACGGCGACCTGGTCCTGGCCATCACCGACGCCGAGACCCGGATCCTCTGGACGTACGGCGGTCGCGTGATGCGGCGCAAGGCCGAAACGGTGAACTTCGTGCCGGGCGGCCGCTGGGACGACGAGTCGGTCGGCACCAACGCACTCGACCTGGCGAACCGGCTCGAGACGCCGGAGATGGTCTTCAGCGCCGAGCACTACGCGTCGATCGTGCACAACTGGGTCTGCTGGGCGGCTCCCGTCTTCGACCCCGTCACGGGTGTGAAGCTCGGGGTGATCGACCTCTCGACCACGTGGGACCGCAGCCACCCGATCGGGCTCGCCACGGCCCGGGTGCTGGCCCGGCTGATCGAGACGGCGATGCCGACCTCCCGTCACCACCCGTCCGCACCGAGCCCCGACGACACCGGCGACCCGGGACTCGTGATGACGCTCCTCGGCACCGCGGAGGCCCGCCTCGACGGCCAGCGGCTGCTGCTCAACCGGCGCCAGACCGAGGTCCTCGCCCTGCTCGCGATGAACCCGCAGGGTCTCTCGCTCGAGCAGCTGCACGCCATGGTGTACGGCGACCAGGCCGTCACCTTCTCGACGCTCAAGGCCGAGGTGTCGCACCTGCGGCAGGCCCTCGGCGGCCAGCTGTCCTCGCGCCCCTACCGGCTGCAGATGCCGGTCGAGACCGACGTCGACCACGTGCTGGCGCTGCTGCGCCGCGGACACGTCGCCGCCGCCGTCGAGGCGTATGGCGGTGACCTGCTGCCCGGCACCAACTCCCCGGCGCTGAACGAGCTCGCCGAGTACGTCGCCGTGGCCGTGCGCGAGGCACTCCTCGCCGACCCGGCACCCGACGCGGTCGTGCGCTACAGCGAGCTCGCGCCGTACGACTCCGAGGTGATCGAGGTCTGCCTCGCCTCCCTCGGCGGGAGGGGCCACCCCGCGGTCCCGCTACTCAAGGGCCGGCTCGCGGTCGCGCAGCGCTGAGGCCTCGACGCGCCGTCCCGCCTTCGCGCACCGGCGTGCGCCCGCTCGTTCCTCGCGCCCGAGACGCCCGCTGAGGTCTCGACGCGCCGTCCCGCCTTCGCGGGCTCAGGCGTGACGCTTGCTCGACCGGGACGGCCTACCCCGCGCGCTCGTTCCTCGCGCCCGAGATGCCCGCCCCCAACCATTGCCCAACCCGGGCTGCCTAACGTGACCGGTGTCACAGCGGTCGCCATGCAAGGGAGAGTCATGACCCGGATCAGCCTCACCGTCGACGGCGCGAAGGTGTCCGACGATGTCGAACCGCGGATGCTGCTCGTGCAGTACCTCCGCGAGCGTCTCGGCAAGACCGGCACCGTCATCGGGTGCGACACCAGCAACTGCGGCGCGTGCACGGTGCACCTGAACGGCGCCAGTGTGAAGTCGTGCAACGTGCTGGCGGTCCAGGTCGACGGCGCCGAGGTCACCACGATCGAAGGCCTGTCCGTCAACGGCGAGCTGCATCCGGTCCAGGCGGCGTTCCGCGAGTGCCACGGGCTCCAGTGCGGCTTCTGCACCCCCGGGATGATCATGCAGAGCGTCGACCTGCTCAAGGAGAACCCGCACCCCTCCGAGGAGGAGATCCGGCTCGGCCTCGAGGGCAACCTCTGCCGCTGCACCGGCTACCACAACATCGTGAAGTCCGTTCAGCACGCCGCCGGCGCGGGGAGCGCGTCATGACCGCCACCCAGGAACGCCCGGTCGAGGCGGCCAGGGAGATCGGTCGCGACCGCCGGCGCAAGGAGGACCAGCGCCTGATCACCGGTCGCACCCGCTGGACCGACAACATCACGCTGCCGGGGATGCTGCACGTCGCGATGGTCCGCAGCCCCTTCGCGCATGCGACGATCACCAACATCGACAAGTCGGCGGCCGAGCAGGCCCCCAACGTCGTCTCGGTCATCACCGGCAAGGACGTCGCCGAGGAGCAGGGCGGACTGCCCAACGCCTGGCCGCTCACCCCCGACCAGGTCACGCCCGTGCACCCACCGATCGCCGTGGACCGGGTGGCCTTCGCCGGTGAGATCGTCGCCGTCGTCGTGGCCCGTACGGCGGCCGAGGCCCGCGACGCAGCCGAGCTCGTCGACATCGACTACGACGAGCTCCCCGCCGCGCTCGACCTCAAGGAAGCGGCGGCGGCCACGCCGGAGAACGGCGGAGCGCTCGCGCACCCCGACCTCCGCACCAACAAGTCGGCGCTCTGGGTGTTCGACTCCGAGGCGGCCGGTACGGGCGGCAACGTCGACCGGGCCATCGAGAAGGCGCGCGGGGACGGCATCGTCCTCGAGCGCGAGTACCGCCAGCAGCGGCTGATCCCGGCCTTCATGGAGCCGCGGTCGACGGTCGTCGACCCGACCGGCGAGCAGATCACGATGTGGTCGTCCACCCAGATCCCGCACATCCTGCGGTTCCTGCTGGCGGCGGTGACCGGGGTCTCGGAGTCGAAGATCCGGGTGATCGCCCCGGACGTCGGCGGTGGCTTCGGCGGGAAGCTCCAGACCACGCCGGAGGAGTTCATCACGTTCCTGCTGGCGCGCCGGTTGGGCAAGCCGGTGAAGTACACCGAGACCCGGTCCGAGTCCCTGATGTCCGCCCACCACGGGCGTGACCAGTGGCAGAAGCTGACGCTTGCCGCAGAGAAGGACGGCACCGTCACCGGCTTCAAGGTCGAGCTGCTCGCGGACCTCGGCGCCTACGTCTCCCTCGTGGGCGGCGGGGTGCCGGTGCTGGGCGCGTTCATGTTCAACGCGATCTACAAGTTCCCCGCCTACCAGTTCAACGTCCAGACCGTGCTCACCAACAAGACCTGGACCGACGCCTACCGCGGCGCCGGGCGCCCGGAGGCGACGTACGCCATCGAGCGGATCATGGACGAGCTTGCCGCCGAGGTCGGTGTCGACCCGCTCGAGATCCGCGAGAAGAACTGGATCACCCACGAGGAGTTCCCGTTCACCACGGTGGCCGGCCTGGAGTACGACTCCGGCAACTACGAGGCCGCCACCGCCCGGGCCAAGGAGCTGTTCGGGTACGACGAGCTGCGGGC
>JAOPXC010000149.1 GCA_025965335.1 Nocardioides sp.
GTGCAGGTCGGCGACGCCGACGGCGTGTCGCTCGGGGTGCTGGTGGGGGTGTCGCTCGGCGTCGAGGTGTCGCTCGGCGTCGAGGTGTCGCTCGGCGTCGAGGTGTTGGACGGCTTCTGCGTCCTCGAAGGCGACGGCGGCGGCGGGGTGTACGGCGCGTGGCCGTCCTGGGGAGCGGTGCCGTCGACGTTGGCCGGCGGTGGGAACTGCTCGACGGGGAGGCCCTGCATGTCGCGCTGCATGACCTGCGTCCAGGTGTCGGCCGGATAGTCCGCGCCGAAGTACGACGGCAGCCAGCCGTCCAGCCGATTGTCGCCGTCACCGCGGACGTACATCACCGCGGTCGCGAGCTGGGGGGTGTAGCCGACGAACCAGGCCGACGAGACGTCGCCGTTGTCATTGGTCGCGGTGCCGGTCTTGCCGGCCGCGGGCCGGCCGAGCGCGAGCGCGGCCTGGCCGGTGCCGTGCTGGACGACCTGCTGCAGGGCGTACGACGTGTCCGCGGCGATCTCCGGGCTCACCGCGTCCTGGCTGGCGGCCTTGAAGTTGTAGAGCACCTGCCCGTCCTTGCCGACCACCTTGTCGATCACGTGGACGTCTGCCCGTTGCCCGCCGTTGGCGATCGTGGCGTAGGCGTTGGCCATGTTGATCGGGCTGATCCGGGCCTTGCCCAGCGTGACCAGGGCGTCGGCGTCGAAGTCCCTGCTGTTGTCTGGGATGCCGGGGTACTTCTTGCTCGCCTTCTTGGGCGGGATCCCCAGGCGGTTGGCCATCTCGAAGATCTTGTTCGGGCCGTCCGGGATGCTGTTGGACATGTCGACGAACGCCGTGTTGATCGACTGCTCGAGGGCGTAGGTCGCGTTGACGGACGCGCCGTAGTCGTTGCCGAGGCCGTCGGGGCCACTGCCCTCGTTCCTCACGCTCAGGCCACCCGGGAACACGTACGGCGAGTTGCCCTCGAACGTGTCCTTGAGCGAGTAGCCGTTGTCGAGCGCGGTCGCGAGCGTGAACGGCTTGAACGTCGAGCCCACCATCCCGCCGGCCACGGCCCAGTTGATCTGGGAGTCGAGATAGTCCTGCCCGCCGTAGAAGCCCCGCAGCGCGCCCGTGCCCGGCTCCACGCTCGCGACGCCGATGTGCAGCTGCTTGTCGCCGAAGCCGGCGGGCTTCGCCGCTTTCACGCCGTCCTCCGCGGCCTTCATGGCCTCCGGGGTGAACGTCGTCGTGACGCGCAGCCCGCCGCCGTTGAGCTCGTCCTCGGTGAAGTAGTTGCCGTTCGGGTCCTTGAGGGTCAGCAGTTCGTCCTTCACCAGCTTGAGCATGTGCCCCTTCTGGCCGCCGTACGTGCTCACCGGCTTGATCGGGGGGAACTTCGGCAGCCGCTTCTGCGCCTTCGCGGCCTGCTCGGCAGTGATGGTGTTGGCCGACACCATGCCGTTCAGCACGTAGTCGTAGCGCTCCTTGAGCGCGGCGCGAGCGTCCTTGCCGTTGGCCGGGTCGAAACGCGACGGGTTGTTGAGCACGCTCGCGAGCACGGCCGACTGGGCCAGCGTGAGGTGCTTCGCGTGCTTGTTGAAGAAGGCCTGCGCGGCCGCCTCGACGCCGTACGCCCCGCGGCCGAAGTAGATGGTGTTGAGGTAGCCGGCCAGGATCTCGCTCTTGCTCTGCTGGCGCTGGAGCTTCAGCGACATGATCGCTTCCTTGACCTTGCGCGTGTAGGAGCGCTCGGTGTTGAGGTAGAGGATCTTGACGTACTGCTGGGTGATCGTCGAGGCACCCTGGGTGGAGTTGCCCGATGCATTGCTGAAGGCCGCGCGGAGGATGCCCCGCGGGTCCAGCCCCTTGTCGGTCCAGAACGTACGGTTCTCCGCGGCGACCACGGCGTCGCGCAGCGTCTCGGGCATCTGGGCATAGGGGATGGACACCCGGTTCTGGGTGGCGAACCTGCCCAGCTCGGACTTGCCGTCCTGGTAGTAGATGAACGACGTCTGGGTCTCGAAGTCCTTGTTCGGGTCCGGGATGTTGATCGTCTTGTAGAGGTAGGCGAACCCGCAGGTCAGCAGCAGGGCGCCGACCAGGCCCAGGATGGACAGCCACTTGACCACCCGCAGCACCCGCTGCTTCATGGTCCTCGGTGTCTTGGGGCCCTTCCTCGCGGACGCGCCCTTGGACGTCGTCTGGGCGGGACCGGCGGCCCTGCGCTTGCCACTCACTTGTCGTTACTCCGGAAACTCTGGGAGGCATTGGACGGCGAGCTCGCAAGCTCGCTCGCTTCGGGCGGGGGAAGCGTACGCCGGGGCCCGCCGACGCGCGCCCCGAACAGGGTACGCATCCGGAGCCCGGGGACAATCCGGCGTCTCGCCGGCCCCGGGCGTGGAGTGGTGGACGTCTCGAACACATCCGGTATTCGCAACTTCCGGATATATCGCTACGATAGGTCTATGGCACGTCGTGCAGAAACCATCGAGCTGGCAGTCCTCGGACTGTTGCACGAGGGACCCATGCACGGGTACGAGCTCCGCAAGCGGCTGAACCTCATGCTCGGGTGGGGGCGTGTGCTCTCCTACGGCTCGCTCTACCCGACCCTCAAGAAGATGCTGCGCGGGAGCCTCATCGAGGAGACCGCCGCCCTGGTCACCCCGGTGACCAGGCGACCGCGCATCGTCTACCAGGTCACCGAGGCCGGTCACCGTGAGTTCGAGCGGCTGATGTCGGAGGTCGGTCCCACCGCGTGGGAGGACGACAACTTCGACATCCGCTTCGCGTTCTTCGGTCGCACCGACATGGAGATCCGGCTGCGGGTGCTCGAGGGCCGGCGCACCCGGCTCCAGGAGCGACTCGACCGCGTGCAGAACCAGCTGTCGCTGACGCAGACGGAGGTCGACCGCTACGCGGCCGAGCTCCAGCGCCACGGCGTCGAGTCGGTGGAGCGCGAGGTCACCTGGCTGTCCGACCTGATCAACGCCGAGCGCACGCTCGGCGACCGGAGCTCCGGAACGGCCACCCCGGTCGTACCGCACGAACCACCCGCGCGGCCGGCCCAGGGCTGAGCGGCACACCACCAAGTCCCCCGAATGACACAGCGAGTAGCGACGAGGAAGGAATCCCGATGGGTTCGGTACGAGTAGCAATTGTGGGGGTTGGCAACTGCGCCACCTCCCTCATCCAGGGTGTCGAGTACTACCGGGATGCTGACCCCGACGGCTCCGTCCCCGGCCTGATGCACGTGATGTTCGGCGACTACCACGTCCGCGACGTGGAGTTCGTCGCCGCGTTCGACGTCGACGCCAAGAAGGTCGGCTTCGACCTCTCCGAGGCGACCCAGGCGTCGGAGAACAACACGATCAAGATCGCCGACGTCCCGCCGCTCGGTGTCACCGTGCAGCGCGGGCCGACGAACGACGGCCTCGGCAAGTACTACCGCGAGACGATCGAGGAGTCCGACGAGGAGCCCGTGGACGTCGTCCAGGTGCTCAAGGACTCCAAGGCCGACGTGATGGTGTCCTACCTGCCGGTGGGCTCCGAGGTGGCCGACAAGTTCTACGCCCAGTGCGCGATCGACGCGGGCGTGGCCTTCGTCAACGCCCTGCCCGTCTTCATCGCCTCCGACCCGGTCTGGGCGAAGAAGTTCGAGGACGCCGGCGTCCCGATCGTCGGCGACGACATCAAGTCGCAGGTTGGTGCCACGATCACGCACCGCGTGATGGCGAAGCTGTTCGAGGACCGCGGCGTGGTGCTCGACCGCACCTACCAGCTCAACGTCGGCGGCAACATGGACTTCAAGAACATGCTCGAGCGCGACCGCCTCGAGTCCAAGAAGGTCTCCAAGACCCAGGCCGTGACGTCGAACATCGCTCACGACCTGGGCGCGCGCAACGTGCACATCGGCCCATCCGACTACGTCCAGTGGCTGGACGACCGCAAGTGGGCCTACGTCCGCCTGGAGGCCCGCGCGTTCGGTGACGTCCCGCTGAACATGGAGTACAAGCTCGAGGTGTGGGACTCCCCCAACTCGGCCGGCATCATCATCGACGCGATCCGCGCCGCGAAGATCGCCAAGGACCGCGGCCTCGGTGGCCCGATCATCTC
>JAOPXC010000171.1 GCA_025965335.1 Nocardioides sp.
TTCTGCCCGGAGATGAACCCGGCCCGGTCGGAGGCCAGGAAGCAGACGGCCTCGGCGATGTCGTGGGCGGTGCCGAACCGGCGGAGCGGGATGTTGCGGCGGGCGGCCGCGAGGGCCTCCTCGGACAGCTCCCCGGACGAGATCAGCCGGGCGGCCATGCCGTCGGTGAGCATCCCCGGGCCCACCGCGTTGACCCGGATCCCGAAGCGGCCCTCCTCGGCGGCCAGACCGCGCACCATCGCCTCGACGGCCGCCTTCGGCGCCGAGGACAACCCGTCGCGAACCGGGAAGCGTGCGGTCGCGGCCGTGGTCACCGCGACGATCGAGCCCTGGGACTCGCGCAGGTGCGGCAGCGCCGGGTGCACGACCGCGAAGAACCCGGCGGCGTCGGCCGCGAGCTGCTCGGCCATCGCCGCGGGCCTGACCTGGGACAGGTGCGTCATCGGGACGTGCGGACCGGCGGCGTACACGAGCGTGTGCAGGCCACCGAACTGCGACACGACCGAAGTCACGACCGAGGCGGCCTGCTCCGCCGACGCCAGGTCCAGCTCGTACGACGACGCGCGCACGCCCCACTCGCGCGCGGCGGCCGCGGCGAACTCGCCGGCCTCGGGGTGCGAGCGATAGGTGACGGCGACGTGCGAGCCCCGGCTCGCGAGCATCCGGGCGATGGGCAGGCCCAGCCCGCCGCTGCCCCCGACGACGAGGGCGGCGCCGGAATACTCGGAGAAGTCAGCGGTGGGGCCAGCCATGCGTCACTCTCCCACCGTGAAGTCGATCGTGTGCCAGCCGGTAGCGCCGTCCGGCAGGACATCGCGCTCGACCCCGGTCTGTTCCAGGCCGGTCTTGTCCGTGGCGCGGACCCGCGCGACGTGGTCGCCGGCCGCGACCGGCACCCGGGCGACCCACTGCACCCAGGTGTCGTTCGTGGGCGGGGCCGAGATCTCGGCGGGCTGCCAGCCGCCGCCGTCGATGGCGACGTGGACCGCCTCGATCCCGGTGTGCTGGGACCAGGCCACCCCGGCGAAGGTCACGTCCCCACCGCCCACGGTGTCACCCGAGCCGGGGACGTCGATGCGCGAGGACATCTTGACCGGGCCCTGCTCGCCCCAGCCCTTGCCGGTCCAGTAGGCCTCGAAGTCCGAGAACCTCGACACCTCCATGTCGACGACCCACTTGGTCGCGGACACGTAGCCATAGAGCCCGGGCACGATCGTCCGCACGGGGAAGCCGTGCTCGAGGGGGAGCGGCTGGCCGTTCATGGCGACCGCCAGCATCGCGTCGCGGTCGTCGGTCAGCGTGGCCAGCGGCGTGCCGCAGGTCCAGCCGTCCTCCGAGGTCTGGAGCACGGCGTCCGCGTCGGGGCTGACGCCGGCCTGGGCCAGCAGGTCGGCGATCCGCACGCCACTCCACCAGGCGTTGCCGATGAGCGGGCCGCCGACGGGGTTCGACACGCAGTTGAGGGTGATCCAGGCCTCGGTCGTCTGGCGAGCCAACAGCTCGTCATAGGTCAGCACGATCTCGCGTTCGACCATGCCGTGGATGCGCAGCGACCAGTTCTTGGGTTCGACGGCGGGCACGATGATCGCGGTGTGGATCTGGTAGAAGTCGTTCGCCGGGGTCATCCACGAAGTGATGCCGGTGACGTCCAGCCGTGCCTTGGGCGGCACCAGCGGCGACGACACCCCGCTCAGCCTCAGCAGCCGCCGGGCCTCCTCCACGTGCCGGCGCCCGGCGCCCACGGTGCGTCCGAAGAACCCGAGCGCCCCGGCCACGCCGACCAGCGCCACCGAGCGCAGCACGAACCCGCGACGGGTGTGGTCGTGCAGGCCCGAGAGGCCACCCGCGCTGGTCCCCGGCGAGTGCTCGGCGACCTCGCGCTGGAGCAGCTCGCCGCGACGCAGCGGCTCGGTGAGCAGGGAGAGGCAGACCAGCCAGGTCACGAACCCCACCACGACAGGGAGTACGTCGGTCGTCGTGGCGGCCCGCTGGTCGATGACCGCCACGGCCCCGACGCCGGCGAGGACCAGGAACACGATGGCCGGCGCCCACCACGCGCGGCGGGCGAGCTGCCCGGCGTACGCGAACAGGAACCCCATCAGGATCAGGATCACGACGACCAGGACCGTCTTGTCCTTGTGGCCGAAGACCTGGATCGCCTTCTCGGCGATCCCACCGGGCGTCAGCCGGATGGCCTCCTCGGCGACCGCCACGATCGGCGACTCGCGGATCGCCATCACCATCGCGACGAAGTAGCTGGTGGCCAGCCCGGCCGCGCCGGCCACGAGCCCGGCGAGCGGCCAGGCGCCCCGGAACGTCTTCACGCTGTCGATTGTGTCTCAGGCATGATCACTTCGTGCACTACCCATCGGTTGGCTTTCGCGTCGGGATCGGCACGGACGTGCACCGCCTGGTCGACGGGGCGCCGCTCCACCTGGCCGGGCTCGCCTGGCCCGACGAGCCCAGGGGGCTCGACGGCCACTCCGACGCCGACGTCGCGGCTCACGCGGCCTGCGACGCGCTCCTGTCCGCCGCGGGCCTCGGCGACCTCGGCTCGCAGTTCGGAACGTCCGACCCCGCCTGGGCCGGCGCATCCGGGGCGGCGCTGCTCGAGGAGACCGCCCGACGGGTGCGGTCGGCGGGGTTCGAGATCGGCAACGTGGCCGTGCAGGTGATCGGCAACCGCCCGCGACTCGGCCCGCGACGGGCCGAGGCCGAGGCCGCCTTGTCCGCCGCCGTCGGGGCACCGGTGTCGGTGTCGGCGACGACCACCGACGGGCTCGGACTCACCGGGCGCGGCGAGGGCATCGCCGCCGTCGCCACCGCCCTGCTGCAGGCTCCCTGAAACGGACGACCGCAGGACGACCGAACGGGCCCGGCCGGATCGACACGAGGTCGACCCGACCGGGCCCGGTCAGCTGAGGCCCGGCCTCAGGAGGCGAACAGGTTGAACGCCGCGTTGAGGACCTCGGCCCACGAGTCGCTGCTCGCGGCGTAGTCCTTGGGCGGGCTGTGCTCCGGGTTGATGATGAGCACGGTGCCGTCCTGGCGGACCCCGGCGTAGACCTGGCCGTAGATCCCCTTGCTGCCCTGCGAGTCGACCAGCTGACCCTTGTAGTCCATGACCGCGAACGAGACCACCGATCCGAATGTCTCGGCCGGGGTGATCTCGGACGTCTGCACGTTGTAGTAGTCCGGCGGCAGCAGAACCTCCAGGTTCTGGCTGATCACCGAACCCGCGTCCGTCGACGGGTCCACGGTGCCGGTGAGGGCGAAGACGAAGCTGCCGTCCCCGTCGCCGAGGTACACCGAGTTGTCGCCCGGGTCGCCGATGACCTCCCAGCCGTCCGGAACCGCGATCTCGACACCGGACCCGATGGTGACCGAGTTCCCGGTCGGCGCGGTCGGCGTGGTCGGCGATTCCGTCGGCGTCGGCGGGGTCGTCGCCTCGGTCGGGGCGTCGGTCGGGCTGTCGGTCGGCGTGTCGGTCGGCGTGTCGGTCGGGGTCGGCGAGGGCGGCGTGGTGTTGCCCACGGGCGAGGGGTTCAGGATGCCTCCGCCACCGGAACCCGGTGACGCGCTGTCGACCTTGCCGCCGTCGCTGCCGCCGCCGAAGACCACCGCGCCGATGCCGCCGAGCAGGCCGATCGCCACGACGCCACCGACGATCAGCGCGATCGTCTTGCCCTTGCCGGACTTGAAGTTCCCGCCCGGCGTACCCGTCGGCATCGGGCCCATCGGCGGGCCACCCGGCGGGCCGCCGTAGCCCTGGGGCGGAGGCTGTGCCGGGTTCTGGGCCCACTGGCCGGTCGGCTGCTGCGGCATCGGCGGCGCGGCGTACGGCGGCGCGGCCGGCGGCTGAGCAGGCGGCTGGGCCGGGGGCATGGGCTGCTGGGGAGGCTGCTGCTGCATCGGGGGCGGCTTGACCGGCGGCTGGGCCGGGGGCTGCTGAACCGGCGGCGGCTGGGCCGGCGGTTGGGCCGGCGGCTGGGCCGGGGGCTGCTGAACCGGCGGCTGGGCAGGGGGCTGCTGAACCGGCGGCTGGGCCGGGGGCACGGGTGGCTGCCCGGGCTGCTGCGGGGGAACGCCCTGCGGCGCGTTCGGGTCGCTCATGCCACACCACCCTGCGGGCTCGAGTTCATGTGTTTGCGAGCCTGGTGCGACGTCGAACGGACCGACGTGCCGCAGGCGATGCAGAACTGCGCACCGACGAGCAGCATGTTTTCGCACTCGGGGCAGAACGTCTCGACGAACGAGTCCCGCTTGGAGGTGCCGGCCTTCGCGGCATCTTCGATCGCCGCCTCGAGCAGCGCCGCCTGCATCATCACGCGGATGCGGATCACGAGGACGCCGAGGATCACAAAGCCCCAGAGGAGTCCGATGGTCTGGCCGAACGGCAGGTACGCCGCGAGCCGGACCCCCAGCCAGTACAGGATGTTGACGCCCGCGGCGAACGCGAAGTTCTTGACGTAGTACGGCGTGAAGCCGTCGTACCCCTCGCCCTTGCCGGAGAACGCCGCGACCGCGATGCCGGTGGCCGTGCCGTAGATCAGGGACTTGACCACCATCAGGTTGACGATGACGACGATCCAGGTGGACAGGCCCTGTTCGGTGCGGAAGTCACCGGAGGTGAAGACCGACGAGAAGACGACGATCGTCTCGAACGCGGCGTACGCCGTGCCCGCGGCGACACCGAACGTGAGTCCGTCGATCATGTCGTCGAACTGCGGCATCCGGGCCAGCAACACACCGGGCAGGTTCTTCACGACCTCCGCCACGACGGGCAGCAGGATGGCGAAGATCAGCAACGCTGGTATAGACAGGCTGGTGGCCTCGCCGCGCGCGGAACCACCCACCATCTCGAGAAACTGGGACTCGAAGACCCAGCGGTAGAAGATCAGCGAAACCAGCACCGAGAGGCCGCCGGTGACCAGGAAGAGGCCGACGACGACGGGGGCCGGGGCGTCCTCCCACAGGTTCACGTCGTAGATGTAGACGAGGTAGGCGACCGGGATCAGGAACGCGGCCGCCGCCACCGCGATCGGCAGCAGGCCGAAGGCAGTCGCGCCGATGATGAGGACCGCGCTGGCGATCATCGCCCAGCGGTAGTTGTCGGCGGTCTCGCGGTTGGTGGCCGGCATGATCGTCGAGATCAGCGCGAACTGGTTGACGCCTTCTGAGGACTGGACGGCGTAGGAGCCGGCGCGAGTCGACGCGCTGCCCCTCAGTGAGGTCCCGCACTTGTGGCAGTAGAAGGCCACGTCCGGGTTGTCGGAGTTGCAGGTCGGGCAGGTCACGCGGGGTACCTCCGGTAGGAGAGCTTCGGGTACGGCGGACACATGTTGGTCGATGGCATGGTGCACAGAAATAGAGCGTCCAGACGGGATTTCCTAGACTTTATTTCGCTTTGCCTTTTGAGATTGACAGCCTTCCGGAGCGCTCACACAATCGCGGGACCATGGCTCCCCCGCGTCGAATCTCCCTACGTCACCGCGTCCTCTCGACCGTCGCGCTCCTGGCGACCGTCCTCAGCGTCTCCGCCTGCGGCCAGAGCAACGACCTGGCCGGAGGCGGCCTCGGCGGCAACCCCGCGGGCCCGACCACGCTGGTCGCCTCGGCTGCCTACGTGCAGTCGGCCGGCTCCGGCAACGACGTGCAGGCACGGTTGACCGCGCTGCAGGCGTCCATCGCCGATCTCCGCGACAGCACGGGCTCCGGCTGGGTCGGCCGCCAGGACGACGTGACCGGCTACCTGTCCGAGCTCTCCGGCGGCCGCTACTTCGCCGCACAGGACGCCTCCTCCGCTGAGGTCATCACGGCCTTCCTCGAGCAGTACGGCCCGTCCCTGTTCGGCGTCGGCGCCAACGACCTGGCCCTCGGAGAGCCGTCGCCGGCCACCGACGCCGGGTCGGCCACGATCCGCGCGACCCAGGTGGTCGCCGGCGTACCCGTCCTGGACGGGGTGCTGACGTTCACGCTCGCGGCCGCCGACGTCGAGCCGCGGCTCAGCGCGGTCCGGGGCCGGGTCTTCCCCGGGCTCGTGGTCGACACCGATCCGCGGGTGGACGGCGCGAGCGCGCGCCGCATCGCGAAGCAGCTCACCGGCGGCACCGTCCAGGCCGACCCCCGGCTCGTCGTCCTTCCCGGTGGCCAGGGGCAGCTGACCTGGGAGGTCTCGGTCGCCGGTGTCGTCGACGCCGGGACCACGACGACCCTCTCCGACGGCCTTTACTACCTCAGCGCGGCCACCGGTGACCTGGTGACCATCCGGCCCTCGAGCACGGACGCGGCCCCGCTGCTGCCCCGGTCCTCGTCGCACCCGCAACGCTCGGCGATCGGCCGGGTGAACGGCCGCCTTCCCGTCGTCTCCCCACTCCCGCGGCAGCTGCGTGCGGCGGGAGTGGCCGCGGCCGGTGCGAGCGTCGAGGTGTCCGGACAGGGGCCCAACGGCGAGGCCCTCACCGCCTTCGGCGTGCAAACCGGTCAGGGCATCCTGCTCAAGGACACGACGGTGCCGAGCTACGACGCCGCCACGGGCGAGGGCGGCATCCAGACGTACGACGCCAGTGGCGGCGAGGACCAGACCGATCTCCCGGGCACGCCGTACGTCGAGAACGGCACGACGGTCAGCGACCCCGACGCGCTGGCGGCCCAGGCCTACAGCCGCGCGGTCTACGACTACTACGCGGACACGTTCGGCCGGCAGAGCTGGGACGGCCTGGGCCACTCCATGGTCTCGACGGTCAACGTCGGCGGCGGCGACTACTGCAACGCCTTCTTCAGCTCGGCGCTCGGCCAGATGATCTACGGCAACCCGTGCCGGGGCCCCGGCGGGGATGGCCAGCTGGTCACCGTCGACGTGACCGGTCACGAGATCACCCACGGCGTGACGGGCTCGACCGCGGACCTCATCTACTTCGGCCAGTCCGGCGCCCTCAACGAGAGCTTCTCCGACTACTTCGGCAACGTGATCGGCAACCGCTTCAAGGGCACCGACGACGCCACCCTGGGCGAGGACCTGTGCGCCTCGGTCAGCGAGCCGCAGACCCTGTGCGAGCCCACGTCCGAGGGTGTCCTGGCGACCCGCGACATGCTCAACGGCAGCTCCTACGACGGATACCTCCGGCTGCTGAGCCCGGGCTTCCGGCTCCAGCTGCTGCGCGGCTTCAGCCAGGACAACGGCGGCGTCCACCTCAACTCCGCGATCTGGAACAACGCCCTCTGGAGCATCCGCGCGCGGCTGGCCCAGATCGACGGCGTCCCCGGCAACGACTCACCCCTGGCCCAGGCCTTCGACCAGGCCGTGTACGCCGCGCTGACCACCCAGCTCGGCCCCACCTCGGGCTTCGTCGACGCGCGCGCCGCGGTCGAGCAGAGCATCGCGAACCTGGGCGCCGACCCGACCATCCTGCGGGTGGCCCGGGAGGTCTTCGACTTCGACAAGATCTGTGCCGGATGCGTCGACACGGGATCGAGCCCGGCCATCGGCGTCAGCACGACCGCCCAGACGCAGGTCGGTCCCGCCGTGCACGGCGACCGGATCGCCTGGATCGACCTGAGCTCCAGCAGCTATGTCGGGACGCCCTCCACAGCGTCGTTCGACGGCACGGGCGGCGAGACGGGCACGTCACCCGACACCGCCCAGGTCGCCTTCGCCGGGGACGCGCTCATCTCGCTGGACAGCACGGGCGCCGTCGTCCGCCACGCCGCGGACGGCGCCACCGCCCTGGCCTCCGAGGACTTCTACGAGACCGCGGCCCGGGGCCTGGCCGGCTCCGACGACGGCGCCGCCTGGGTCTCGTTCAACGACAACGCGGTGAAGTACGTCGACGCCACCGGCAAGATCACGACGGGATCGCTCGAGGAGTTCGGCAACGACCCGGTGATCGCGGTCGGTGCCGGCAACGGCACGGTGGGCCTGGGCACCGACAGCGGCCACGTGCTGTTCTGGAAGCCCGGCGGCAAGGTGACCAGCATCGGCCAGATGGACCAGGCGGTCCTGTCTGTCGCCGCCTACGGCGACCGGCTGATCGCGCTGGACGAGACGGGCGCCGTCGCGGCCTTCGACACCTCGGGGGGCCGGGTCGACCTCGGCACCGACGGTTACCCGTTCGGCGCGACCATGAACGGCGAGTACGCCGTCTGGAGCAACGTCGTCGGCACCCTCGGTGGCGCCGTCGCCGAGCACCAGGGCCTGAGCATCGAGGACACCGACCTCTACCTGTACTCCTTCGCGACCGGCTCGATCTACAACCTGATCCCCACCCCCGGCCAGCAGGGCTTCCCGGCCCTGTCCGGCAACCGGATCGTGTGGCAGGACTCGGTGTTGGGCGGCGACGACATCCTCACTGCCACCGTCCCGTCGGGGCTCTGACGGGATGGGATCGTTCCGTTCGCCGCGCAGGGCCCGGTCCTCGCGCCTCCGCCCGCTGCCTGGTGGTGTCTGCCTGGTCGCGCTCGCGCTGGCCGGCACCGTCGGGCTGACGGCCTGTGCCGGGTCGTCCCTCCAGGACGACGCCCTTGGCGACCCGAACGCCTCGGAGCCGACCGTGCTGGTGGCCTCGACGGCCTACGTCCGCGACGGCGCGGAAGCCCAGGCCCGCCTGGCCCGGCTGCGCGCGGCCCTCGGCGACCTGCGCACCAGCACCGGGTCCGGCTGGACCGGGCGCCAGGACGACGTGACCGGCTACCTCGCCGAGCTCAGCGGTGGCCGCTACTTCGCCGGCTCCGGGGCCGACTCGCCGACCGTGGTCCGAACGCTGATGGACCAGTACGGCGACGCCCTGTTCGGCATCGGCGCGGGTCAGCTCGCGCTGGCCGACGTCGTTGCGGGCGTCGGCGCGGGCTCCGGGACGATCCGCGCCACCCAGGAGCTCGACGGCGTACCCGTCCTGGACGGTGTCCTGGTCTTCACCGTCGGCGAGGTCGAGACCGAGCCGCGCGTCACCGCGGTCCGGGGCCGCGTGTTCGGAGACCTCGAGGTCGCGACCAGCCCCACGATCGGCGCCGGCAGGGCGGCCCGGGTCGCCGAGCGGCTGTCGGGGGGCGCCGCCCAGGGGCGGCCGAGCCTGGTGGTGCTGCCCGACGACGAAGGGGACCTGGCCTGGGAGGTCACGGTCGTCGGCGCGGCCGCGGTGGGCGACGGCTTCACGCTCGCCGACGGGCGCTACTACGTCAGCGCGGTGGACGGCGCCCTGCTCGCGGTCCGCGACGCGTCGGCCGACGGCCGCACTCCGGTCGCCTACGCGCCCCAGGCCGCGGTCGCGGGCGTGCACCGTCTCGGCCGACTGTCACCGCTGACCGGCCTCGGCGCCCTGGCGGGCACCTCGGTCGAGGTCACCGGGGACAACCCGATCGGTGGCACGCTCACCGCCAACGGCCTGCAGACCAGCACGGGGGTCGTGCTCGCGGACACGACGACGCCGACGTACGACCCGGCGACCGGGAAGGGCGGCATCTACACCTACAGCGCCCGGGACAGTGGCGACGAGAGCAGCCTGCCGGGGCAGCTGTACACCGACACCAGCACCACGATCACCGACCCGGAGGCGCTGGCCGCCCAGGCACTCAGCCGGGTCGTCTACGACTATTACGCGGCGCTCGGCCGGGCGTCGTGGGACGGCCAGGGCGCCTCGATGGTCTCCACGGTCAACTTCGGCGACGGGAGCTTCTGCAACTCCTTCTTCTCCGGTGACCTGAACCCCCCGCAGATGATCTACGGCAATCCCTGCGCGCCCGACGGTCAGGCCGCCGAGCTGACCGAGGTCGAGATCGACACCGCCGGTCACGAGATCACGCACGGCGTCACCGACACGACGGCCGGCCTCATCTACTCCGGCCAGTCCGGCGCCCTCAACGAGGGCTTCTCCGACTACTTCGGCAACGTCATCGGCAACGCGCTCAAGGGCAGCGACACCGCCGAGCTCTTCGAGGGCGGCTGCATCGGGTTCAGCGAGCCGACGGCGATGTGCCGGCCGAACCCCGAGGGCGGCCTCTCGCTGCGCTACCTGCTCAACGGCAACACCATGGACGACTACCTGTACGTCCTCAATGCGCCCCAGCGGCTGCGCATCCTGGGCCTGGACAGCCAGGACAAGGGCGGGGTGCACCTGAACTCCTCGATCTGGAACAACGCGCTCTGGAGCATCCGGTCGCGGCTCGCCCAGATCGACGGCATGAGCGGCAACGAGTCCCCGCTGGCCGCGGACTTCGACAAGATCGTGTACGCCGCCCTCACCACGCAGCTCGGGCCGTCCTCGGGGTTCCTCGACGCCCGCGCCGCCATCGAGCAGACCACCGTGGACGCCCGGGCCGACCCGACGATCCTCCGCGTCGAACGGGAGATCTTCGACCAGAACCACCTCTGCGACGGCTGCGCCGCACCCGAGTCGGCGCCGGGCCTGACGGTGAGCAGCTCCCCGCAGACCCAGCTGATGCCGACGGTCTCGGGCGACCGGATCGCCTGGCTCGACCTCAACCAGGGCGACGGCATCTTCGGCTTCCCGGCCACCTCGCGGGTCGGCGGCAGCGCCAGCAACCTCGCGGCCAGCCCGGACACGATCCAGGTCGGCTTCGCGGGCGAGGCCCTGGTGGCCATCGAGCTGCCCGGGTCGGTCGTGCGCTACGGCAGCGACAACACCAAGACCAACCTCGCCGACATCGGCACCTCCACGCTGGTCGCCGGGCTGGCGGGCTCCGAGGACGGCGCCGCCTGGCAGTCCTCCGAGGACGGGACCGTCAGCTATGTCGACGCCGCCGGCCAGGTGACGACGGCCGACCTGCCCGACCTCGGCGGCGACAACGTCGTCTCGATCGGCACCGGCGGCGGCACCGTCGGCCTCGGCACGGAGCGCGGCCGGGTGCTGCGGTGGCGGCCCGGCGGCGACTTCCAGGAGCTCGGGCAGATGGCCGGCGCCGTGCTGGCCACCGCGACGTACGGCGACCGGGTGCTCGGGGTCGACGACGCCGGTCACGCAACCGCGTTCGTTCCCGGTGGTGTCGTCGAGCTGTCGGACACCGCGATCCCGTTCGGTGCGGCCGTGAACGCGGACTACGTCGTCTGGACCAACGCGATCGGTGAGCTCGGCGGCGGCGTCGCGCGCACCGAGGGCGCGTCGTACCCCGACACCGACCTGTACCTCTGGTCGCTCGGCACCGGCACCGTCTACGACCTGCTCACCGAGCGCGGGCAGCAGGGTTTCCCGGCCGTGTCCGGCGACCGGATCGTCTGGCAGGACTCGGTCTTCGGCGGCGACGACATCTTCACCGCCACCATCCCCGCGGGGCTCTAGCCCGACACCATGCGACGCGTCCGATCCCTGCTGGCCTGGCTCCCGGCTGTCCTGCTGGTGCCCGCGGCGATGGCGGCCTCGGTCCAGCTCTCCGAGCAGGACAAGACCAGCAACCCGCTCCTCGAGCTGCAGCCGACGGATCTGGGAACCACGTGGGTCTACGACGTCTTCGACCACGGCAAGCCGTCCGGCACCCACACCAAGCAGGTCCGCAACGCGGCCGGCGTGGACCCAGACCGGGTGGACGGCGTCGCGGTCGCCAGCAGCTACACCGCCTATCCCGGGCGGGGGCGGTTGTCCAACCTGGTCTACCTCTCGGCCGACGACCACGCGATGTACCAGGACGGGCTCCGCCAGGACGGTGAGCTCCTGAGGCTCGAGCCGGCCGCCCCGGCGTACAAGCTGCCGCTCGACAAGGGCGGCACCTGGTCGTACGACGGCACGATCGGCACCGCGGGCCTGACCTTGCAGTCGACGATCGAGGACATCGGCGACGTGACGGTCGCCGGGCGGGTCTTCCACGACTGCCTCCACGTCGTGACGGGCCTCGACTTCACGCTCGAGGGCGGTGGGGGCGACCGGGAGACCACCGAGGAGTGGACCTGCCCCGGCTACGGCACCGTGCGCACCACGGACTCGATCCCGGCCCAGGACGTCGAGGTCACCGAGGAGCTGACGGAGTTCCACGGCGCCGCCGGCTCGTGGTTCGCCCAGGAACCGGAGCCGGTGGTTGCGGAGCAGCAGCCCGGCGACACGATCGGCTTCGACGCCGGCCGCACCCGCGCCGTACCGGACGGGGCGCTGGACTCCACGCTCGCCTGGACCGACCTGCGCAGCGCCGACATCGCCTACCCGCCGGTCGCCGACGGCGACGTGATGGCACTCGGCGAGGAGGACGGGCAGGTCAGCGGCCTGGACCTCGCGAACGGCCAGCTGCTGTGGCGCCAGCAGGTCAGGGCACCGGTGGTCGCACCGCTCGCGATCGGCGCCGGCCAGGTCCTGGTCGCCGACAGCAGGAAGAACCTGTGGGCCCTCGGGATCGACGACGGTGCCGCACGTTGGGTCCATCGCTTCGACGACGTCGTCTCGGTGTCGCCGACGGTGTCCGGGGGCTCCGTCGTTGTCGTCACGGACGACGGGGTGGTCTCGGCTCTCGATCTCGCGAGCGGCCGCGTGCTCTGGGCGCACGACCTCGGGGTCCGGACCCGTGCGGCACCCGCGGCCGCGGGTGATCTCGTCGTCGTCCCCGATGTCAGCGGGGGCCTGGTCGCCCTCGATCTTGCGGATGGCTCGCAGCGCTGGTCCCGGTCGCTCGACGGCGCCCTGGCGGTCGGCCCCGCCGCCCTCGACGACCGGGTGTTCGTGGCCGACGACGGCGGCGTCGTCTACTCGCTCGAGGCGGCGGACGGCGACGTCGACTGGGAGACCCGCACCCGCTACGACCCCGCCGGGGACTTCGCGGTGTCCTCCGACGCCGTGACCCTCCTCGTCGGACCCGAGCGCGTCGAGTCCTTCGATCGCGACGACGGCGACAAGCGCTGGAGCCGACGCATCGACGAGACCGTGCAGTCACCGGTGGTGCTGGGCGGCGAGGTGGTCACGGTGACCAGGAAGGCCGAGCTGAACGCCCGAGACCTCGAGGACGGGCGGGTCACCCGGTCCTGGGCACTGCCCGGTGCCGACCTGAACCCCGACGTCCCGGTGGGTCTGGTGGCCGGCAGCCTGGTCATTGGCACCGAGATGAACTCCGCGGCGCAGACGACCGCCCTGTTCGCCTACCCCGTGACGTCGCACGCGGCACGGAACGGTGTCTCGTTCCGTAGTGAGGTCCGGGAGCTTCCGGCCCCGCCCGTGGCCGCGCCGACGATGACCGGGGACACGCTCTTCGTGCCCGGCGCAGACGGCACCCTCTACCGCAGCACGGGGGCGGACGACGCCGAGGAGGTGGCCACGAGCGACGGCTTCCAGCCCGGGGTCGTGGCGGGGGCCGACCTGGTGGTGACCCAGGTCGGCGACGAGTTCCGGGCCTACCCGGTCGCCGGGGGAGACCAGCTCTGGACGTTTCCCGCCGAGTCGCCGTACCCCGGCGTGCTCCCGGCGATCGGCGACGACGCCGTGTTCCTGCCGGAGCACGGCGTCGGGCTCGCCGCCGCCGGTCTGGACGGGGCGCCCCGCTGGTTCACGCCGATCGACGACGCCACCGCCGGTACCCGGCCGCTCCCGCTGCCGGGTGGTGACGTCTTCTACGGCTCCGGCACCGCGGCCCGCTACGACGGGGACACCGGCGACCGGCTCTGGGGGATCGACGGCGTCCAGCTGTACGCGGGAGCGGCGTACTCCGACGGCCTGGTCTTCGCGGATCTGGTCTCCACGACGCGGGCGAGCGGCCTGGCCGCGATCGACGCCCGGACCGGGAAGGTCCGGTGGCTCCACGAGAGCTCCAACAGCCCGATCTTCAGCGGCCCCGCGGCAGCCGACGGGGTGGTGGTCTGGGGCGACTCCCGTGGCCTGGTCACCGCGTTCGACGCCACGCGGGGCAGCGAGCTCTGGACGGTCCAGCTGTCGACGACGCTGGCCGGTCCCCCGGTGATCTCTGAGGGGCGCGTCTACCTCGCGGAGACCGGGCGGAACGAGGACGTCTCCCAGCGCGACTACCGGCTGTCGGCGCACGACCTGCACACCGGAGCCTTTCTCGGCGCCTATCAGCCCACGGCCGTGCTCCTCTCGGGCAGCCCGTCGGTCGCCGGCTCCGCGGACGGCGGACTGATGATCCCGACCATCCACAACCTCAGCTCCGCCGTCGTGATCCTGGAGCCGCGGTCATGACCGACGAGACCGTGCCTTCGACCGGGTACGCGCCTGGGGCCCCGGCGCGGCTACGCCGCGTCCGCCGTCTGGTCCGGCCGGCGCGGCCGGTGTGGGAGACCGCGTTCCGCGACCCCGTCCTCGACAGCCACCTCCAGCTCCGCGGTTTGACGTTCGTCGAGCGGCACGCGGCCCGCGTCGGCCTGGTGACGGTCGCCCTGCTCCTGGGCTCGCTGTTGTTCGCCGAAGTGTGGCGCAGCGGCGAGCTGGTGCCGATCGGGGAGGACGAGCGGCTCGCGTTCCTGCCACGCGCGCTGCTGCCGGCCACCCTGGTGACCCTCCTCATCGCATGGACCCTGATCCTGTGGGGCGCGTTGACCGCCTCGCCGGTGTTCCGGGTCGTCGCGGCCGTTGCGTTCATGATGACCAACGCGTTCCTCATCTCGCCCTCGTCCTTCGAGATCGGTGACCAGCGCGCCCTGGCCTGGGGACCGGACCTGGTGCACGTCGGCTACTACCTGTCGCCGGGGGTGCTGCTGCTGTCGATCGCGGTGGCCCGGCTGCCTCGGGTGCACCGCTGGCTGCTGCCGGTCTGGCGGACGCTCGTGTTCGCGGGCGCGGGCCTGTTCTTCCTCGGACAGCTGTGGATCTACGAGGCGTATGTCGAGGAGGGCTTCCCGAGCTCGATCCAGGTGCTCGTCGACGGTGCCGTCCAGGAGACGGACGGGCTGCTCAACCCGTTGATCTACGTCGCCGCCGTGCTCGTGATCGACTTCAGCCTCGACGTCACCGAAGGCGCCGCCGTCGCGGCCCGCGACGCCTCCCGCCGGGTCGCGCGCTGGCTGCTGGTCGCCCTGCTGGCCGTGAAGCTCTGGATCGTGCTGGTGCGGCACCGCGACGACTGGACGACGTACGTCCAGGAACGGCCGTGGGCTGCCGTCCACACCGTGGTCATGGTCGTCGTGCTGGCCGTCACGGTGCGGCTGGTCGCCAGGTTCGGGATGACCCGGGCGTTCGACACCGTCAAGGAGCGGTTGCTCTACGGCGGCGCCCTCGTGCTGTCACTGATCACGATCGGCCAGGTCGTGGTCGTGTCCCTGGGCGTCTTCTTCGTCGTGGAACTCGGCGCGGACGAGATCCCCGGCTTCGTGGACGGGTACCCGGTGTTCGGTCTGCTCAACTGGGGCCAGCCGATCGCGGCCGGGCTGGCGTTGGTCCTAGGTCTGTGGCTGCTGCGGCGGGGCGCCGAGCACGGCCGGACCCGGAGGCCGACGGCCCGCGAGCTCGGCTCGGGGCTCGTGGTGATGGGCGTCTGGCTGGTGCCCGAGTTCATCCTCAACGCGAGCGAGTGGAATCCCGGCTTCTCGTTCGAGCTGGTCGACATCCTGGTCACGGTGGCGGCCGCCGCGATCCTCGCCGTGAGGTGGCGCCGCATCGAGACCTCTGCCGCCGCGACGCTCGCGGCCATCACGATCTTCGCGTGGCTGGCGCTGAGCCGGGGAGACTGGATCGCGTTCCTCGGCGGCCTGTTCGGGCTGCCGGCCATCGTCGTCGTGGTGTTCGGCATCGGGTACTCGATCGCCGGCGACTCGGGCTTCACCCGAAGCTCCAGCAGGCGCCTGCCCCAGGGCTCCCGGGTGCTGATGTTCGTCGGCTACCTGGTCCTGTCGGTGACGATCCTGCACTGGCTCGAGGTCACCCATGCCGTAAGCCTCGCGGACGGCTACGCATTCGGCGGTTTCTACTACCTGGGCATCCCGTGGGCCGCGTGGCTGCTGGGTCGACGGCTCATCGACCTCGACGACCGGATCGGCGGGGTCGAGGCGGAGGAGGATGCGGACGAGGCCACGGCCGCCGCGGCCGCAACTGGGTGACCGGTTTCAGGCCACGTGGGAGTCGGGCTTGCGGTGCCCCACGAGCACGACGCCCTCGACCACTTTCACGTCGTATGCCGGCACCGAGACGTGCAGGTCGTCGAGGCACTTGCCGCTGCGCAGGTCGAACGCGTGCTTGTGCGTCGGCGAGGCCACGAAGGGGATGTCGCCGCGGCGCCCGACAATGCCGCGGGCGATCATCGACGCCCTGGCAAAGGGGTCGTGGTTGCCGAGCGCGTAGACCGTGTCGTCCTGGGTGCGGAAGATCGCGATGGCCTGCCCGTGCACGAGCGCGGTGGCGCCCCGTTCCACCTCCAGCTCGGCGATCGGGCAGACCGGGTGCCACTCGTCGGAACTGGCGGAGCGTGGCGTCATCGCGTGGATGACACGACGGTGGTCAGCGGCATCGAAACCTCCTCGGCTGCATCGAAGGTAGGTCACCCCGTGTTCGGGCTCTGTTTCGTCATGTAACGGCTGTGAAAACCCTTACCGGAGCGGCGGCGACCGGATCCAGACCGGG
>JAOPXC010000176.1 GCA_025965335.1 Nocardioides sp.
CCCGACGAGGTCTTCGACCAGGTCCTCGCGGAGGTGGTCGACGGGGGGATCGGGGCCGGCGAGCCGCTGCCGAGCGAGCGCCGGCTCGCCGAGGTGCTGGGGGTCTCCCGCCCCGCCGTGCGCGAGGCCCTGCAGCGGATGGCGCAGACCCGGCTGCTCGAGGTGCGCCACGGTGGGTCCACCACCGTTCGCGACTTCAAGCGGTTCGCCGGCCTCGACCTGCTGCCCCGGCTGCTGGTACGCCGCGGCGACCTCGACGCCGACGTGGCGCGCAGCGTCCTGGAGGCCCGGCTCGCCATCGGCCCGGCCGTGGCCGCGCTCGCCGCCGCACGCGGCGGGCCCACGCTCGAGGCCACGCTCACCGACACGGTCGACGCCCTGGCCGGCACCGACGACGACGTCGAGCGCCAGCTGCACGCCCTGGCCTTCTGGGACCAGATGGTCGACGCCGCCGACTCGATCGTCTTCCGGCTGATGTTCAACAGCCTTCGGGCTGCCTACGAGCCGGCCCTCGCGGCGCTGGGCCCGGTGATGGCCGCCGAGGTGGGGCAGATCGGCGCCTACCGCGTCCTCACCTCGGCCGTCGGGGCCGGGGACCCCGAGACCGCCCGCGCCGCCGCCGACCGCGTGCTGCGTCCCGCAACCGACAGCCTCCTCGGCGCCCTGGCCGCCCTGCGGGACACCCCGGCCCGCGACACCGAGGAGACCCGATGACCAAGCCATCACCCGAGGTCGAGCGGCTGGCCGCGCAACGGTTGGCCGCCGACGAGGAGCGGATCACCGGACAGGCTTCGACTTCTCGGGGTCGCGCGGCCGTGTCCCTGGCCGGCGCCTGGCGTTCGTTCTGGCGCCACCCCAGCCCGTGGATGATCTCCTCGGCCCTGACCGCGGCGATCGTCGCCAGGGCGCTGGTGGGTGGGGGCGCGTGGTGGGAACTGCTGATCCCGGTCGCCCTCGTCGCGCTGTTCCCCGTGATCGAGTGGGTGATCCACTTGGTGATCCTGCACTGGCGCCCGCGCCGGGTGGGGCCGGTCGCCCTCGACTCCCTGCTCGCCCGCAAGCACCGCGCGCACCACGCCGAGCCCCGGGACATCCCACTCGTGTTCATCCCGTGGCCCGCGCTGCTGTGGCTGTTGCCGGCGTACGTCGCCGTCGCGCTGCTGGCGATGCCGACCACCGCCAGCGCCCTGTCGCTGCTGGTCACGGTCTATGGGACCAAGCTCGCCTACGAGTGGACGCACTACCTCGTGCACAGCGACTACCGGCCGCGCTCGACGTGGTACCGGTCGGTGTGGCGCAACCACCGGTTGCACCACTACAAGAACGAGCACTACTGGTTCACGGTCACGAGTGCCGGCACCGCCGACCGCCTGTTCGGCACCCACCCCGACCCGTCGACGGTGCAGACCTCGCCGACGGTGCGCGCGCTGCACGCAGCCGAGAACCTCTGAGGGTCGCTCGGCTCAGGCCTGGCCGCAGGCGGCGAACGGCAGCGAGCCGCGCAGCGTCAGGTCGGCGGCGGTCGGCGGGTCGGCCATCTCGTAGCCGATCCGGCCGGTGCTGGGATCGGCGACCCCACCGGTGAAGCCGGTCACGAACGCGGGTAGCGCGTCGTCGAGGCTGCGCCGCGCGAACAGGTCGGCGCGGTCGGCACCGAGCCGGGCCGTCGCGAGCGTGCCCTCGAACGAGACGCTGTACGCATCGAGCGGGTCGAGGTCGGCCGGCGCGGACTCCAGCGGCACGCAGCCGCGCGCGACGTACGTCGAGTTGGCGGGCGCCCCGACCAGCCCCGGCAGCGTCGGATCGTTCGCCCAGCTGGTCTCACCGTCCGCGGTGGTCCCCATCACGACGAGGTGCTGGTCGGCGACGACCTCACCGGCGGCCAGCGGACCCACGCCGGCATCGACGGCGCGCTGGACGGCGTCCATGTCGACGATGAGCCGGATGCTCAGCACCCAGCCGGTCTCCTGGCCCTCGGCGCCGAAGAAGTGCGCCTCCCAGTCGACGTCGTCCTGGGTGAAGCCGTAGTCACTGGCGAGCTTCGCGTCGACCGGGCGCAGCATGCCGCGCGTCAGCAGCGCCGTCTCGGTCTCGGCGCGCTGCCAGAAGGCGTCGCGGTCCGCCTGGGGGCTCTTGCTGGTCAGCTCGGAGGACCCCAGCTGCAGGCGCACCTTGTCGAAGTCGGTGACGGTCAGGCCGGCCGCGGCCTCGGGGACCAGCGGGAGGACGGCGTACGACGGCTCGGCCCGCGGGTCGTACGAGGGTGCCCCGGTGCGGGCGGACGAGCCCGGTGCCGGCTTCGGTGCCGGCGACGCGTCGGAGCAGGCGGCCGTCAGACAGGCCAGCGCAAGCACGACCGCGACCCGGGACCTCACGGCGGGATTCTCGCACGGGTGCGGCGTCCGCGTCCGCGACCACGGCGGCGGGCACTGGCCAGGCAAGGGTTCAGCAGGCAGGGGGTCTCGTCGTTCGATCGAGCTACAACAGGCTCGAGCCCCACTCCCAGACGCGGACGTAGTCGACGCTCATCGTGGCCGGCATCGGCGTGCTGTTGACGTAACCGTTGGTCGATGTGCCCAGTCCCTGGGTCAGAGCGAGGATGTACTTGCGCTGGAAGGCCACGTTGGCCGAGGTGTTGAGCAGGCAGGTCTCGCCGTTGACCGTGATCCTCAACAGCAGCGGCGTCCATTCCAGCGCGTAGGTGTTCCACACCCCACGCTGCGCACCGCAGTTCCACTCGGTGTTGAGCCCCGGGATCGGGCCACCGTTGTCGTTCGGGGTGTAGTGCAGGAACGGGATCCCGAGGAGGTAGTACTGAGAGTAGGTCTCGATGACGTCGATCTCGCCGGCTTCCGGCCAGGTCACCAGGATGTTCTCTCGGTCGTCGGGCCACAGCCAAAATGCCTCCTGCAACCCCGGTGACGTGGTCGCCGTGTTCTTGAAGCGCGCCTCGAACCGGCCGTACTGCTGGCTGAACAGGTGGTAGGTCGACACCCCGCCCCCGGTGAACCGTGACGGAGCCAGGTCTCCGTGGCCGCACGGCAGGGGCTCCGGCTCCTTGCGGACGCTCAGATGCAAGGCGCCGTCGGACACCGAGACGTTGTCCGGATCGTCGTGGTAGCACGCGTAGGTCGCGTTCCCATCACCGGTGATGAAGTTCGTCTGGGGCACCCACTTGGTGCGGTCCAGCTGGGAGCCGTTGAAGTCATCTGCGAAAGTGCACCCGCGACGCGTCCCGTCCGCATCGATCAGTGGAGCGCCGCACGCGTCCGCCGGGGCGAGCGGGGCCGGGAGCGCCGGAACCGTCCGTACCTTGCTGCGCAGACGACCCGCGACGGTGCGGTACTTCTGCGCGTGCGTCGAGGCCGCAACCTCGGTGCGGTACACCCGTTTCACCGCTCGCAGCCGGGCCGTCTTCACCCAATGTCCGTCCACCCGGCTCTGCAGGACCACGCTGCGGTGGGGTTGGGATACCCGTCCGCTCAGCCGGTACACCGTCTGGCTCACCTGAGTCGGCCGGTGCAGGGTGAGCCGACCCTGTGTGGCGGCAACCCCTGGCGACCTGACCAGGACCGCGCACATGAGACAGGCAACGACAAGGGCGGTCCTTCGCATGTGGCACTTCCTCGAGACCAGCGGAGGCGGCTGGCTAGTGCCATCCGTGGGCCTCGCGCGACGTGTTCACATTCGTGTCGGACGTTGGTTTTACTACCCCACTGATCGGCAACCCAAACCCGCTGACCGCTCCACCGAGCGGTT
>JAOPXC010000200.1 GCA_025965335.1 Nocardioides sp.
CGAGGACGCAGAAGCCGTCCAACACCTCGACGCCGAGCGACACCTCGACGCCGAGCGACACCTCGACGCCGAGCGACACCCCCACCAGCACCCCGAGCGACACGCCGTCGGCGTCGCCGACCTGCACAGTCCTCGGCGGCTGCGAGACCCCGAGCGATCCGGTGACGCCGTCGAACAGCGGGAGTCCGGCGTCCGCGGCGCCGCGAACTCCGACGTCAACGGCGCCGCGGACGGCCGCGCCCCGCGCCGCCGCGCCGCGCACGGCGCTGGTGGTCGATCCCCGGCGAACCTGGTGGGACCCGTGGACCTGGTGAGCCCCGGGTGCTGCGTGACGGGCGGCCGGTGACCTCCGGCCACGTCCATCCGACGCGGGACGACCCGGTGGTGGCCGCGCTCAGCGAGAGCGTGGGCGGACCCGTGGGCGAGCGTGCGGGTCGGCATCCGTGGTGGACGCCGGCCCGGGTCCTGCTGGCGCTCACCGCGGTCTGCTTCGCGATCGGCATGCAGCAGAAGGGCAACTGTTTCGCCGACACCTGGCAGGACGGCCAGGCCCGCTACTCCCACATGTGCTACTCGGACCTGCCCTACCTCTACACCGGTCGCGGGTTCGCGGAGCTCAACTGGCCCTACACCGGCGACGAGCAGGTTCGCAACCGCTACCCGGACGTCATGGAGTATCCCGTGGGGATCTCCTACTGGGCCTGGGGTACGGCCTGGGTCACGCACTGGCTCAACGGTTCTCCGGACCTGAGCCCGCGCTACCAGCAGCCGGTCGACAAGTTGTCGGCGAGCGACACGATCAAGCATGAGATCCGGCTGTTCGTGGTCGTGAACGCGCTCGGTCTCGCGCTGGTTGCGCTGCTGGCCACGTGGTTCCTCGCCGGGGTGAACCGGCGCCGGCCCTGGGATGCGGCGGCCTTCGCGGTCTCCCCGGCGCTGGCCCTGACCGGACTGGTGAACTGGGACCTGCTCGCGGCGGCGATGGTGGCCGGGGCGCTGTGGGCCTGGGCAAAGGACCGGCCGGTGCTGACCGGCGCACTGATCGGGCTCGGTGCCGCCACCAAGCTCTATCCGCTGTTCCTGCTGGGGGGCCTGCTGGTGATCTGCCTGCGCGATCGCCGGGGCCCGGACTTCCTGCGGGTGGCCGTGGCCGCCGCGGGCGCATGGGTCCTGGCCAACCTGCCCGCGCTGGTCACCGGGCCGGAGCAGTGGCGGGTGTTCTGGACCTTCAACTCCGATCGGGGCGCCGACCTCGGCTCGATCTGGCTGGTCATCCAGCAGGCCAAGGACACCTCGGCGCACCCGTTCGCGTTCGCCGCCCACACCGTCAACCTGTGGTCCTGGGTGTTCTTCGGCGCCTGGTGCATCGGCGTGCTCCTGCTCGGGATGTTCGCGCCGCGGACACCCAGGTTCGCGCAGCTGGGCTTCCTGATCCTCGCGGGCTTCCTGCTGGTCAACAAGGTCTACTCGCCCCAGTACGTCCTGTGGCTGCTGCCGCTCGCGGCGCTCGCCCGGCCGCGCTGGCGGGACCAGATCGTGTGGCAGGCGGGCGAGATCTTCTACTTCGCCTCGGTGTGGTGGTACCTCGGTGGCTACCTCGATCCCGGCGGCGGCGGTGATGTCGGGTTCTACTGGCTCGCGATCGTGGTACGAATGGCCGCGGAGCTGTACCTCGTGGTGCTCGTGGCCCGCGACGTGTGGCGGCCCGAGCGAGACCCGGTGCGCGAGCCCGCGCCCCCTCAGGTGACGATGACGCGGTCGAACGCCGTCGCGGTGTAGCGGACCCGGACGTCGAGCTGCTCGCCGATCTCGGGAACCCGGGGCCCGTCGGGCAGGAACAGCATCGAAGCCTGCATGTGCGGCGGCTCGGCGAAGAGCCGCTGCTTGCCGTCGATCGAGAACGGCGAGCGCACGAAGCCGACCGCATCCAGTCCGCCGCGGGCCAACGTGGCGGCCCGGGCCTTCATCGACGAGTCACCCATCGGTGCCTCGAGGCCGATCCCGTGCGACGTGCCTCCGCTGACCACCAGCAGGTGGCCGGACTTGGGAGCGGTCCGGCCGCGGTAGCCGAACGCGTCGCCGCGCTCCAACGGGTGCACGTCGAGGACGGTCGCGGTCACGCGCAGGGCGTCGCGGTCACCGAGCCAGAGGTCGGTGCCGATCCGCGGGCGGATGGCGTAGTCGGCGTACGACGACCGCAGCGAGCCGAGCTCGTCGGGGGTCAGGTGACTGACCCAGATCGTCCGGGTGGTCAGCTCGGCGGCCACCACGTCGTTGAGGAGCCGGCTGACCTCGGAGAGGTGCGACCCCTGGGCAAGCGGCAGGTGCAGCGCGATGCCCTCGAGCCGGGCCTTCGGGTGGGCGGCGAGCGTCGTCGCGGCCGACCAGAGGTCGCGGGCGGACAGGCCGTGCCGCTTCATGCTGGTGATCCGCTCGAGCACGAAACGGGCGTCGGGCCGGCGACGCAGCAGGTCGTCGAGGTCGCAGGTGCGCCCGACGGTGTGGATCACCCGGCCGGCCAGCGCGGGGTCCAGCTCGACCGCCGCGCCGAACGGCCGCCACGGCGTGAGCACCAGCAGGCTGCCGGCGAAGCGGGTCGCGACGTGGGGCAGTTCGTCGTAGGTGCCCACGGCGATCGTGTCGACACCCAGCCACTGCGCCTTGCGGGCCAGCCGGCCCAGGGTGAAGCCGTAGCCGTTGCCCTTGGTCACCGGCACCAGGCCCGGGTTGGCCTCGGCGACCGTGCAGAGATGGGTGCGCCAGCGGTCGCCGTCGACGGTCAGGGTGAGGCTCATGTCGCCGCTCCGTTGGTCGAGCCTGTCGAGACCACGTTCAGCCTCGTCGCTTCATGTAGACGTCGAACGCCTTGTAGAGCGCGCGGTTGAGGGGCAGGTCCCACTCGCCGGCGTACTCGACGGCCTCGCCGCCGGTGCCGACCTTGAACTGGATCAGGCCGATGTGGGAGTCGTCGGCGTCGAGGGTGTCGGTGATGCCGCGCAGGTCGTAGACGTCGGCCCCGGCCGCGAGTGCATCGCGGATCATCGCCCACTGGATCGCGTTGGAGCCGCGGACGTCGCGCTTCTCGGTGGAGGAGGCGCCGTAGGAGTACCACGCGTGGGCGCCGACCCGGATCGCGATCGTGGCGGCGACCAGGTCGCCCTCGTGGCGGGCCAGGTGGAGTCGGAGCCGGTCGGGGTCCTCCCCACCGAGGGCGTCGGCCATGGTGCGGAAGTAGGACAGCGGGCGCGGCGTGAAGTGGTCGCGCTCGGCGGTGTGGACGTAGAGGTCGTGGAAGGCCTTGAGGTCGCCGTCCTCGTCGTCGCGACCGGTGCTGGTGGTGACCTCGACGCCGGACTTGTCGGCCTTCTTGATGTTGCGGCGCCAGAGCTGGTTCATGCCCATGAGGACGTCCTCCTCCGTGCGCGCGACACCGCTCTCGTCACGCAGCGGGACCTGGAAGACGTACCGCGGCTGGCCGGCCGCGAACCCGCCGTCGACCACCTGGGGCCGCCAGCCGAGCTCGTGCAGCTGGGAGACCACGCGGGCGCCGGTGTGGTCGCGGTCGGTCGGGACGAGGTCGCCAAGGCGTCGGACGGCCTCGTCGGCGATGCCGTCCTTGACCGACGCGGCGCTCCAGCGGCGGGTGACCACCGGCGGGCCCATCCGGACCCCGAAGGCGCCCTGCTTCTTCAGGTGCGCGGTCATCGGGGTGAGCCAGGCGGCGAGGTCGTCGTCGCCCCAGTCGATGACCGGGCCCTCGGGGAGGTAGGCGAGGTAGCGCTTGATCCTCGGGAGCCGGCGGTAGAGGACGAGCGCGACACCGACCAGCGTCTCTTCGGTGGCCGAGCCGCCCTCGTCGGTCGAGCCGCCCTCGCCGGTCGAGCTTGTCGAGACCCGGAACCAGCCGAGCGACTCGCTGCGCCACTCGCCCTTCACCTGTCCCCAGGCGGGCGTCTGCAGGAACGAGGCCGAGCGCCGGGCGCGGAGGAACGCCAGGTGGTCGTCCGCGGAGATCGTGCGCACGGTCAGGGCCGATCCGGGGGTCGGGAGGGTGCGCGGGGAGGTCACGCCACGAGGTTATCGGGTGCCTGCGGCCGGCTCGCAGCGGCGCCGTGGGCGCCAAAATGCCCCGTACGGCCCAGTTTCGCCGGACGACGTCACCTGCGATGGTGGGCGTCGACGTATCAGCGGCGCTTCTCGGTGCTCCTCGAGGTTTGTGACCGTGACGAGCATCCACACGAAAGTCGGATCAGGCATGTGGAGGAACGCAACCGGCGACGCCGACGACACGCGTCGTCGCGACGAGGTGGCGCGCCCCGGCGAGGTCTGGGCCCAGGCGACCGCGGCGTTCAACCAATGGGTGGCCGGGGACCCACTGGGTCTGGACGAGCTGGTGCGGGTGATGACGCCCGTGCTCTGGCACGTCGTGCGGGCCTACCGACTCGAGCCGGACGCCGCCGAGGACGTCATCCAGACCACCTGGCTGGCGATGGTGCGCAAGAGCTCCAGCATCCTCGAGCCCGCCGCGGTGGGTGGCTGGCTGACGACGACGGCCCGTCGCGAGGCCTGGCGCGTGGCCGGTGCGGCGGCGCGGGCGACACCCGTCGAGGACGAGGAGCTGGCGGTACACGTGCCGAGCCAGCGGTCCGCCGAGTCCAGCGCCGTGGAGCAGGACGAGAACAACCGCCTCTGGGCGGCCGTCGATGCGCTGCCGGGGCGATGTCGACGGTTGTTGCGGATCGTGGCGTTCGAGGACCGGCCCGACTACGCGTCCCTGGCGAGCGATCTCGACATGCCCATCGGCAGCATCGGTCCGACCCGTGGCCGTTGTCTTGCCAAGCTGCGGGTCGCGCTGATGCAAGCCGTGCCGGAAGGGGACCGCTGATGAGCGAGATGAGCCGTGAGGACCTCCTGAACGTGGTCCGCACGATCTGGACCGAGCGGGACCCGGTGCCCGACGGGCTGGTCGCGCGGATGCAGGCCGCCGCCGCCATGGCCGGCTCCGACCTCGACGTCGAGCTGATGCTGCTCGTCGAGCGCTCGACCGAGCTGGTCGGTGCCCGCGGCAGCGCCACCACGTCGTACACGCTCCGCTTCGTGCACGGCGACACCGACCTGCTGCTCCGCATCGCCGCCGACGGTGGCGAGTCGCGGGTCGACGGCTGGATCGTGCCGCCCGAGCCGATGACCGTCCGCGCCATTCCCGCCGACGGCAATCCCTACGCCGCGGTGGTCAGCGAGACGGGCCGCTTCGAGCTCACCGGTCTCCCCACCGGCCTGATGCGGCTCCGCCTCGAGCCGCATGATCCCGACCGACCCGCGTTCGCCACGCCGACCTTCGAGATCTGATCCCGTTCCTTCGCCCCCCGAGACCCGAGGACGACCATGAGCACCTCCGACCACGAGCGCCCGGTTCGGTTCGACAAGTCGCGGCGGAGAGTTCCGGGACGCGATGTCACCGACTGGCCGCGTTGGGCGCAGCCACCCTCGAACGTGCGTTGCCTGGACCCGTCCATGGCTCCGGTCGTGGACGACATCAGGCCTCTGCCCACTGCCTACATCGGGCCGCGACTACTCATCTCGGAGACGTCGGACGACCGCGCGAGAAGCGCCATCGACGGCGCCGCCGAGCGGCTGAGCTGGACCCTCAGTTACGAGAACGAGGGTAAGGACCATGGGCACCGTCGCGGGGTGCAGCGGATCGACATCTCGGTGACGCCGGGTTCGGTCTCCCCGCCGCCAGACGGCTGGGTCCTGCTCCAGAACGCCCGGGCGCTGGCCGGCCGGGAGTCACTCCGCGGCGTTGGCCTGGACCATGTGCTCGACATGCACCCGATGGAGTCGAACCCGTTTCATGTGAGCAACCCCTTCCATGTCAGCGACCCGTTCCACGTCAGCAACCCCACGGCGGCGGACCTCTCGTCTCCGGTCGACAGCTATTCGTTTCCCGGCTCCGGAGGCCGTCAGCCGATCGCCTACGCCGGTGGCGCTCCCCATCGTCTGCCTGACTACGCCGGGCGACGCCCAGTAGTGGCAATCCTTGACACAGGGTGTGGCAGCCACGACTGGCTGAACGATGTGGTCAGGACGGACCTGAGGCTCGACCAGGAAGTTGTCGGCTACGACAACCCGGCCACCGATCCAGAGCTGCACGGGGACCTGGTGGGCGCGCTCGATGGGGTCATCGACCCCGACTCCGGGCACGGCACGTTCATCGCGGGCCTGATCCATCAGGGCTGCCCGGACGCGGACATCCTGTCCTGGCGGATCGCGCCCTCTTGGGGGCCCATCGTCGAGTCCGACCTGATCAGTGCACTGAAGCAGATAGCCGAGCTCGCCCAACGCGGACGAGACGGTGAGGAGGGCGGGCAGATCATCGACGTGCTGTGCCTCTCGATGGGCTACTACCACGAGACGCCGCTGGACCCACAGTTCGATTCGCCGTACCTCGAAGCGCTGCAGGACATTTCCCGCACCGGCACGCTGATCGTGTGCTCCGCCGGGAACGACGCGACGACCCGGCCGAGCTTCCCGGCAGCCTTCGCGCCGTGGTCGAGCGGCAAGCCTCCGGTCGTCGTCGACCCGGCGTGTCCACCGATCGTCTCCGTCGGCGCCTTGAACCCGAACCGGGCCACGGACGCTCTCTTCAGCAACACCGGTCCGTGGGTCACGTGCTACGCGCTGGGGGCCGCTGTCATGAGCACCTTCCCGGACACCTTCCAGGGTGGCCTGGAGCCCCTCGCGCGGACAACGACCGCGGTCGGAAGGAGCCGGGCCTCCATCGATCCGGACGACTTCCGTGGCGGGTTCGGCGTCTGGAGCGGCACGTCGTTCGCTGCTCCGGTGATGGCTGCCAGGTTGGCCGCGAAGATCGCGGAGTCGTTGGCGGAGGGCGATGATCCGGGCACTGCCGTGAGTCGTGCGCGCGCCGCGGTGGAGGTAGTGACGGCCACGCCGCCAGACTAGGCGCGTGCTCTCCGCTTCCGAGCTTCACCAACGTGGGGTCGCGGCGATCAACTCCGGTCGGGTCACCACCGCTCGCGGCCTGCTCGTGCGCGCCCTGGCCCGCGCCGACCAGGACGAGCTGGGCGGCGCCATCGAAGCCAGCCTGGCCTACGTCGAGGCCGAGACCGGCAACCGGGAAGGTGCCATGGCGTTGTGTGACCATGGCCTGTCTCGTCCGGGCCTCACGCCCGCGACGCGCGGTGTGATTCACAGTCAACGGGCCCTGCTCATCATGCTGAGCGGCCGCACCGAAGAGGCGTTGGCAGAGTTTGATGTCGCGATCGCGGCTCTCGGGGATTCGGCGAAGCATCGTGGCCGAGCCCGCCTCAACCGCGGAAACCTCTTCCTCCAGCGCAACGAACTCGCCAGAGCGGAGGACGACTTCGCGAACGCTGTGCCGGACCTCGTTGAAGCCGACCTGG
>JAOPXC010000205.1 GCA_025965335.1 Nocardioides sp.
GGTAGTTCAGCGTGACCTGTCCCTGGTCTGTCTCCAGGCGGATGTTCACGTCGTTCGCCTGGCCGCTCGGCAGGTCCGACGGGTAGGTCACGGTCAGCGCGTCACAGGTCGGCGCGTCGTACTTCCATTCCCAGTCGAACGGCCCGGCCGGCTCGGTGGGCGTGGGCACGGTGGGCGTCGGGACGGTGGGCGTCGGGACGGTGGGCGTCGGCACGGTCGGCGTCGGCACGGTGGGTGTGGGGGTCGGGGTCGGCGTCGTCGTCACGTAAGCGAGCGAGTAGTGCGAGACGGCCTTCCCCGACGGGTGCCGGACGACGAGCGAGGTGACTGGCACGGCAAGCGTCACGTAGACCGGACCGTCTCCGTGCTTCTCGCTGCCGGCCTTCACGCAGTAGCCAACGATCACTTTTCCTGCCGGAGCCGTCACGGTGACCGACTGGGGGTCGCCCTTGGTGTCGATCTTGCCCGAGCTCAGGCCGGCGCAGACCTGGTCATCGTCATCGTTCGTGGCTGCGGCCGTCGTCGCGCCGACGAGCGAGAGGACCGCAACAGCCGTTGCGGCGGCGACCACGATGGTGACGATGGTGGCGAGGCGAGTGCGCACGTTGGTGCTCCCTGGAGTCAGGTCCTGGCTGGACTCGGGAACAGTGACACCGCCGATGGTCCTCCGGAGGCGTCTTGGGGAGACCTTGCGCCTTCTTGAGGCTTTCTTGAGGAACCGGCCGCGCGCGGTCTACCGCAGCGCGCCGTACGCGTGCGTCGGTGTGAGCCGGACGACCACGCGCCGGTCCGTCACCATCGTGGCGCGGTAGTCGTCCCAGTCGTCGTGCTCGCCCCGTACGGAGCGGTAGATCTCGACCAGCTCGTCGACGGTCGCATCGTGGGGATCGGCGGCGACCTCGGAGAGCGTGGTGTCGCCCTCGAGGACCGCGTAGGACCAGAAGTTCTCGCCGTTGACGTGCAGTGCGGCCCACGGCGTACGACGCAGGTTGGCGTACTTGGCGCGGTCGGCGGTCGTCGAGATCCGGAGGACACCGTCGTCGCCGACGGCGTGCAGGACGTTCGACAGCTGGGGCCGCCCGTCGCTCTTGATGGTCGTGAGCACGGACTGGTTGCGGTCACGGGCTGCCTGTAGTGCCTGTTCGATCTCCATGGCACCAGAAGGCCGGGGCGCCCCCCGCTATTCCGTCAGCTGGTCGGAGCGGCGGGCACGAAGCTGAGCTCGGCGTTCTCGGCGTCGCGGAGCGGGCCGTCCGTCGCCTGGGTGTGGAGGTCCGGGATGAACGCCGCCGCGACCGCCGCGAGCGCCATGCCGACGGCAAGGAGGATGAAGCCAACGGTGTAACCACCCTCGACCGGGATCCCGGTCGCACTGACGCGCGCGGTCACGACGCCGGCCATGACGGCCGAGCCGATCGAGCCGCCGATGGTTCGGATGTTGGCATTCATGCCGCTGGCGACGCCGGTCTGCTCGGGTGGCACCGAGGCGATGACGACACCGGCGAGGCTGGAGAACACCAGTCCGGAGCCGATGCCCTGGACCGTCGTGGCGGCGTACAGCTGCCAGGTCTGGTCGTGGAAGAGCGCGAGCGACACGAAGGCGACGGCGGTGGACAGGGTCCCGACCACGATGACGGCGCGGGCGCCCACGGCCCCGATCAGCCGCGCCGTGGAGAAGCCGACCAGGAAGCTCGCGATGGCGGACGGCAGCAGCAGGTTGCCGGACTCGCTGATGGACGCGCCGAAGCCGTAGCCGGCCGACTTCGGGGTCTGGAGGAACTGGGGGAGGAACCCGAACGAGGCGAACATGCCGAACCCCACGAAGCCGGCCACGACGTTCGTCGTCCAGATCCCGCGCAGCCGCATCATCTTCATGTCGATCAGCGGCACCGGGACCCGCTTCTCGACCTGCACCCACGCGAGCGCAACCAGCGCGGCCACGACGAAGAGTCCCAGGATCCGGGGGGAGGCCCAGCCCCACTGGTTGCCCTCGCTGAGAGCGAGCAACAGCGCGATCAGCCAGACCGACAGCAGGACCGCGGGGGTCACCGGCAGCCGTCCCGGCGTGCGCACCGGGGACTCCGGCACGAAGAGGAACGCCGCCACAGCCGCCAGGATCGTGGTGATCATCGGCAGCCAGAAGAGCCAGTGGTAGCCCAGGCCGTCCACGATCGGGCCGGCGATCACGATGCCGACACCGAAGCCCACGGCGGTGAGCGAGGCGATCACGCTGAGCGCCCCCGTCACCTTGTCCTTGAACTCGTCGCGGATGATGCCGAAGGAGAGGGGAAGGACGCCGCCGCCCGCGCCCTGGAGCACCCGCGCGGCGATCAGCCACCCGATGTTCGGAGCCAGTGCCGCCGCCAGGGAACCCAGGGTCAGCGCGCCGAGGGTGATCACGAGCATCCGCTTCTTGCCGACCACGTCACCCACACGTCCCAGGAGCGGAGTGCAGATCGAGGCGGACAGGAGGTACGCCGTCAGCACCCAGGTCACCGTCGTCTGGTCGGTGTGGTACTCCAGCTGGATGCGTGCCAGGACGGGCACGATCAGCGACTGGAGCAGGGCGAACGACGAGACGGCGATGGCGAGCACGGCGAACGTGATGCTCTGGCGTCCCCGGAGGGCGGATGGCACGGGTGCGAGAACTCCTTCAACTGGTTGCAGACGGCAACCATCTGCCCGAACTGTAAAGGAGTTCCTGCTCGTGAGGAAAATCGGCCGCGACATCGGGAGTGCCTTTGGGACAAATGCCTCCTCACGGCGGTTCGGGATGACATCATTTGGCCGTCATGAACCTCACTCGGATGCTGACCGTCGCGGCCACCGCGCTGTCCCTCTCTGTCCCCCTTGCCCTCGCTGCCTCGTCGGCCGCGCCCGCCCCGGAGGCGTCCAGGGTCGCCACGGCGTCGCACCGCGCCGTCGCCCCGGCCGAGGACCACACGCGGCTGCCGAGCAGGTGCAAGCCGAACGAGGGCCAGATGCCGTCCGAGCCGCTCGCCTGCTACCTGAACACCTTCCACAGGAACCGTCCCACGTTGATGCTGTGGGGCGACTCGCATGGCTGGATGTTCATCCCGGCGCTGAAGGCCGCCATCGCGGGCAAGGACGTCAACCTGGTAGCGGTCGTCAAGGGGAGCTGCCCGCCGATCCAGTTCGCTGCGAACCCGCCCACGAGGCTGGACTGCTACCAGTTCAACAAGATCGCGATCGACCTCGTGCGCAAGTTCGACAAGAGCGGTCGGCCGTTCCGGCTCGTCCTCGGTGCGTCCTGGCAGCGCTACCTGGCGGCGCTCCGTGGCGAGCCGGAGGACCCGTACGTCGTCAAGATGTCGAAGTTCTTCAAGGAGGGCACCCCCAACCTGCTCAAGACGCTCGGCAAGCTCAAGGTCAAGACCGACGTCATCGGCCAGGTGGGACACCCGCCGGAGACCGGCAAGCCGGACTGCCCCCAGGGCAACACGCCGTACGTCTGCAAGCTGGCCCGCGACGTGATGCTCCCCGCCGAGGGCAGCACGCGGACCTGGGTCAAGAACAAGATGAAGTCGCTGTCCGGCACCCCGCGCTACGTCGACGTCAACGACGAGTTCTGTGACGCGACCATGTGCGACGGCAAGATCGGTGGCGTCTACACGTTCTTCGACGACCTGCACCTGAGCGCGACGTTCTCGAAGTCCCTGAAGCCGTTCTTCACGAAGTCTGTGCCCGCCGGCTCCTGACCGGCATCGACGGTTTCGCTCAGCTGGGCTGGCCTGGTGCGCGCCCGGCGCGAACTCGGAGAAGCTCACGAACTCGGTGAACAGCGACAGGGCTGCGTCACTTCGCCGAGATGCGACGCACACGAAGAGCGTCCTTGCTCGAGCAAGCACATAGACTCGCGGCATGGCTGACCGGCGTACCGCCAAGCCGCGACCGCTCACGGCGCGCGAGTTGGCGGCGTGGCAGGCGTTCGTGCAGGTGATGCTGCTGGCGCCGCGTGTTGTCGAGGGGGACCTGCTCCAGTCTTCCCGGTTGAACCTGGTCGAGTACCACGTGCTGGCCTACCTGTCCGAGCAGCCGACCCACTCGCTGCGCATGAGCGAGCTCTCGGCCCTGAGCAAGTTCTCTCAGAGCGGCATGACCCGCGTCGTGGAGCGGCTGTCGAGGGACGGGCTCATCGAGAAGACCCGCTCGGAGGTCGATGGCAGGGGCCAGGTCGCGGTCCTCACGGACGCCGGCATGGAACGACTGAAGGATGCCTGGCCCGATCACCTGGCGAGCGTCCGCGCGCGCGTCATGGACCACTTCCGCGACCTCGATCTCGAGGTCCTGACGCGCGACCTCGAGGCGGTCGCCGCCGCGTGTGAGAGCGACTCGCCGCGCCGCCGCTGAGGAGCTCCGGTGGAATAG
>JAOPXC010000218.1 GCA_025965335.1 Nocardioides sp.
CGGCCGTGGCTGCTCGACGCCGTCGACTGGGCCAACCTGCGCACCGAGTAGATCCGGTTCAGTAGCCGCCTCCACTGCCCGACCCACCGCTGCCGCCCCCGTAGAGGACGACCAGCGCGACGACGACAGCGACCAGCACCGCCGCCACGACGATCAGCAGGGTTCGAACCGGGTGTGACACATCGACCACTAAACCGCTGGAAGAGCAGCAAGCGCCAGTGAGTACGCCGGTAGTCGAGCAGCGCGCGGCGTCCGCAACCGGAAGAGGGGGAGGCGTTGACACCCGCTGGTCGAGCTTGTCGAGACCCGGTGAGGCAGGGCAGGACACCGACCACAACCCGGTCCACAACCCCCTGGCGGCCCTCGCCACGGCGGTGCACCAACGCCGCTGCCTCGACATCGACGATGTCTTCACGCTGGCTCTGCGCGGTCAGGCGGCGCCGGCCACCGACAGCCCGAAAGCCGCCGCCATCGACGGCGCCCCCGCGGCCTCACGCAGAGCGGGCAACCCGAGCACCTCGTCGTAGAACCGCGCGAGCGACAGATGGGACAGCGGGGTGTCCACGACGACGCCGTGCAGGCTGGGGTGCAGCACGGTGGTGAGCACCAGGTTGTCCTGGTTGTGGTCGTCCTCGTCGGCGGTGACGACGATCGCGAGCCGGCCGGCCCGCCAGTCCGGCTCGGCGAACAGCGGTTCCAGCTGGGTGCGCAGCCAGGCGTCGGCAGTCGCGGCATCACAGTCGTGGGCGTCGTGGCACAGGTCGGGGATGACCATCCCGACGTCGGGCAGCCGGCCGGTGGCGGCGTCTGCTGCCAGGGGCGTGAGCGACACGTCGTGCTGCTGGCAGCTCGCTCGCTCATCGACGAAGTAGGCCCACGGGTTGTGCTTCACGACGTAGCGGTCACCGCCGTTCTCCGTGGCGCACGGGGTCGGCATCCCCTCGGCGTACAGGCCGGCCGTCTGACCGGAAGCCAGCGCCTGCCCGAAGACCGAGCTGCCGCTGATCGGATGCGCCGACGGAGGGTCGTCGTCGGTGACGCCGAACGTCGAACCGCCGAGCATCGCCAGGTAGTTGCCCAGCGACGGGTGGGTCAGCGCCTGGTAGTTGGTGGCGTATCCGTAGCGCTGGGCGAGGGAGAACGTGTACGGCAGCTGGGCGCGCATCTGGTCCAGCGAGTGGTTCTCGAGCACGAACACCAGCAGCTTGGAGACCACTGGTCGCGGGGTCGCCGGGCTCGACGGCCCGCTCTGTGAGTGCGCCTGGCTCGGCGAGCGGCTCGGCGTCACCGCCACGCTCGGGGACTGGGCCGAGGATGCCTCGGGCTCACGCGAGCTGTTCGACCCGCCGCACCCGGTCACCACGACCAGAGCGGCAGCGACGACGGCCGAACCGACAGCGTGACGCATCCGTCTCCTTGAGCGTGCTTGTACGAGGATCAGCGCTTGCGCTTCTCCCGCGGTCGTTGGGTCAGCACGATCGGCGTCCCGACGAACCCGAACTCCTCGCGCAGCCGCCGCTCGATGTAGCGCTCGTAGGACGCCTCCAGCTTGCCGCTGGTGAACAGCACGAACGTCGGGGGCGCCGTCGACGGCTGGGTGCCGAACAGGATCTTGGGCTGCTTCCCGCTCCGTACCGGGTGCGGGTGCTCCGCGACGAGCCGGCCCAGGAACGCGTTGAGCGCGCCGGTGCCGATCCGCGTCTCCCAGCCCTCGAGGGCCTTGTCGAGCGCCGGCACGATCCGGTCGACGTGCCAGCCGGTCCGGGCGGTGATGTTGATCCGGGGCGCCCACTGCACCTGGACCAGCTCGCGCTCGATCTCCCGCTCGAGGTAGTAGCGGCGCTCCTCGTCGACGAGGTCCCACTTGTTGAACGCGATGACCAGGGCCCGGCCCGCCTCGCGGATCGTCTGGATGATCCGAACGTCCTGCTCGGAGATGCTCTGACCGCCATCGACGACCAGGACGGCCACCTCGGCGCGGTCGATGGCGGTGCTGGTGCGCAGCGAGGCGTAGTACTCGTGGCCGGACGCTTCCTTGACCCGCTTGCGGATGCCCGCGGTGTCGATGAAGCGCCAGGCGCGGCCACCGAGCTCGATCAGCTCGTCGACGGGGTCCACCGTGGTGCCCGCGACGTTGTCGACGACGACCCGGTCCTCCTGCGCGAGCTTGTTGAGCAGCGAGGACTTGCCGACGTTCGGCTTGCCGACGATCGCGATGCGGCGGGGCCCGCCCAGGGTGCCCAGCTGCTCGGGGGGCGGCTCCGGCAGGGCGGCAAGGATGGCGTCGAGCATGTCTCCGGAGCCGCGTCCGTGCAGCGCGGAGACCGGGAACGGCTCGCCCAGCCCCAAGTTCCACAGCCCGAAGGCCTCGGCCTCGGTGCGCTGGTCGTCGACCTTGTTCGCGGCGAGGACGACCGGCTTCCCCGACTTCCGCAGGATCTTGACCACGGCCTCGTCGGCGTCGGTGATGCCGACGGCGGCGTCGACCACGAAGAGCACGGCGTCGGCCAGGGTGACCGCGATCTCGGCCTGATCCCTGATGGCTGCGGCGAGTCCGCGCGCGTCCGGGTCCCAGCCGCCGGTGTCGACCACGGTGAACGCGCGGCCGTTCCAGTTGGCGTCGTAGGAGACCCGGTCGCGGGTCACGCCCGGGATGTCCTGGACGACCGCCTCTCGGCGGCCGATGATGCGGTTCACCAACGTGGACTTGCCGACGTTCGGACGGCCCACGACGGCCAGCACCGGGATCGGCCCGAGAACCTCCTCGGGGGACCCGTCAGCAGCGGCGGGCTCGGGCAGGTTGTAGCCCTCGGTCATGGTGCTCCTCGCTCGGGAACCCCGGTAGCGGGGTCTGGTTCGACGTCGTTCGGCGGCAACGGACCGGGCAGTTCTCGCCCGGTCGACGCGCGCGCATGGTCCAAGTGGACCAGCATCTGCTCCCGAAGCAACATCGAGGACCGCTCGACTTGTTCCTTGGTGCGGGGCCAGGGGCTCTTCTCGAGCGTGATCGGGGGTCCGAAAACGATGTCCACGACCCCTCCACGCGGCGGCAGCGAGCCCGAACGGCCGCCCGGATCACGGGTCCCGAGCATGATCACCGGCACTACCGGCGCCCCCGAAACGAGGGCGAAGTACGCCGCGCCGCGGTGGAAGCGCTCGAGGTCGCCCGAACCCCGCCTGCCCTCGGGGTAGATGCCGACCGCTCCCCCGTCCCGCAGCACCCGAAGGCACGACCGCACGGCCGCCGGGTCGGCCCGGAAGCGGTCGAGGGGGATCTGTCCCGTGGCCCGCAGGAGCAGGCCGAGCCGCCCCTCGAACATCTCGAGCTTGGTCAGGGCGTGGACCGACCGTGGCGCGAAGATCGCGAGCAGCGGGCCGTCGGACACCCCGATGTGGTTCGAGGCGAAGATCACCGACCCCCTCGTCGGCACGTGTTCGGTGCCGTGCAGGCGCACGGCGAAGCGGCGCCGGATCACCCACCGGCCGAGCGGCCGGAACCGGCGGAGCAGGAAGCGGGCCGGAAACCGCACCCCGTCGCTGCGCGGGAGCTCCCGGTGCGCTGGGGTGGTGCTCATGCTGGGTCCCCGGGCAAAGCGCAGCGCAGCGAGCATTTGTCTGGGGTGCTCATGCGGGGTCCCCGGGCAAAGCGCAGCGCAGCGAGCATTTGTCTGGGGTGCTCATGGGACCGACTCCCCCACCAGCCCCACGACCAGGTCGATGACCTCGTCGAGCGTGTACGGCGTGGTGTCGACGTGGACGGCTCCCTCGGCCATGACCAGCGGTGACGTGGCTCGCCCGGAGTCGATCCGGTCCCGCGCCAGGAGCGACTCCTCGGTGGCGGCGACGTCGGAGCCGCCCTCCTCGGCGGCCCGCCTCAGGGCGCGGGCCGAGGGGTCGGCGGTCAGATAGACCTTGACCGGGGCGTCGGGGGCAACCACCGACCCGATGTCGCGTCCCTCGACCACGATTCCGCCCTTGGTGGCCTCGATGATCGCCCGCTGCAGGCCGACGAGCCGGGCGCGCACCTCGGGGACCGCACTGACCGGCGACACCGCGCGCGTCACCTCGTCGCTGCGGATGTCCAGCGCCACGTCGAAGCCGTCCACCGCAATGGTCGGGCCCAGCGGGTCGGTGCCGGACTCGATGAGCGGGTCTCCGACCCGGGCGGCGACGGCCAGGGGGTCGGTCGGGTCGACCCCGGCGCGCAGCATCCACCAGGTCATCGCCCGGTACATGGCGCCGGTGTCCAGGTAGCGCAGGCCGAGCCGGTCGGCGACCCCACGCGACGTGCTCGACTTGCCCGACCCGGAGGGGCCGTCGATCGCGATGACGAGACCTGGCGGGACGCTCACGGGGCTGCTGCTCACGGTCGCGGAGTCTAGTGGGGTGCTACCGGTGCGTGACCCAGTCCCGGGATTCGAGGGAGGCCAGCAGGTGCTCGGCCCGGGTCTCGTCGACGATCAGCTCGACGAGCCCGACCGGGCGGCCCGGGTCGTGGTCGATGTGGATGTCCTCGATGTTGACGTCGCTGGCGCCGGCGTCCGCGAAGAGCCGGGCGAGCTCGCCGGGATGGTCCGGGACCGACACGAACACCGACCTGGTCGGGCGGATCGGCCCGCCGTGCTTGCCGGGGATCGCGCGAGTGCCCGCGACCCCCTGGGACAGCAGCGTCTCGAGGGTCTCGCGGTCCTGGGAAGACACCGCACCGATGACCAGGTCGAGCTGACCGCGGACCTCGCCGAGCAGCGCGAGGACCGCCTCGGCGTTGGCGGCGACGATCTGGCCGTACAGCACGGGGTCGCCCGCCGCCACCCGGGTGACGTCGCGGATCCCCTGCCCGGAAAGCGCCAGGTGCTCCGTCGGGGCCTCCGCGAGCCGCCCCGCGACCAGTGCAGCCAGCAGGTGCGGCACGTGCGAGGTCCGCGCGACGGCCTTGTCGTGCTCGGCCGGCGTGAGCCGGACCGGCACGGCCCCGCACAGGCGAACCAGCGCGTCGACCAGCGCCACGGCGTCCGGGCGCGAGCCTTCGTGCGGGGCGACCGCCCAGGGCCGGCCGTCGAACAGCGCGGCGCTCGCGGCCAGGGGACCCGACCGTTCGCTGCCCGCCATCGGGTGGCCCCCGACGTACCGCTCGACCCCCGGCTCCCCCGCCACGGTCGCAAGCGGGCCGGTCTTCACGCTGCCGACGTCGGTGACGACGGCGTCGGTACGGGCGAGGGCAGCGGCGATCTCGGTGCCGAGGTGGTCCGGCGGCACCGCGACCACGACGAGCTGCGGCCGGTCCCCGTCGACGCGGGGTCGGCCCGCCCCCAGGCCGGACGCGGTGCGCACGTGCTCGGACGACAGGTCGGTGAGCAGCACGTCGATCCCCTCGCGGCGACAGGCCAGCCCGATCGAGGTGCCGAGGAGGCCGGTCCCGACGATCTCCACGGGGCCCGTGAGCGTGGCGGGCGGCTCACCCATCCGCGGGGCCGGACTCGTCGGGGACCGAGCGAACCCGGGTCAGGTCCTTGCGCAGCGCCGCGGCCCCGTGCAGGTAGACGTGCGTGATGTCACTGCGTGGCAGGTCGGTCTCGACGTGGGCCATCATCCGGACCACGCGCGGCATGGAGCCGGCAATCTCGAGCTCGCGGGCGCACAGGAGCGGGATCTCCCCGAAGCCGAGGCGGCGGGCGGCGTAGGCCGGGAACTCCGAGACCAGGTCTGAGGTCGCGGTGAAGAAGACCGAGATGAAGTCGTCGACCTCCAAACCGTTGGAGGTCATCACGTCCGTGACCATCTCGGCGACCCGCTCGAGCATGTGGTCGCGGACATCCTCCTCGAGCTGGGTCGCACCCCGGACCGCTCGCACCGCCACGTCCTGCCTGCCTCTCGGTCGTCGTGATCAATTCGTGATCGAAGACGGCAAGGTTAGCGGGGACGCGTCAGCGGACCCGCTGGTGGTGGTCGAGCAAGCCGCGCGACTGAGGCACGAAGTCGCGACCGGCGTGTCGAGACCTACGGGGACGCGTCAGCGGACCTATGGGGGACGCGTCAGCGGACCCGCTGGTGGTGGTCGAGCAAGCTGCGCGACTGAGGCACGAAGTCGCGACCGGCGTGTCGAGACCTACGGGGACGCGTGGACCCGCTGGAGACCTTCCGAGACCCGCGGGTGCTCCAGTCAAGAAGGCTGGTAGTCCCCGAACGACCAGTGGTTGCCCTCGGGGTCGAGCACGCTGCCGCCCCGACCCCCGTAGTCCTGGTCGACCATCTCCCGCACCACGCTCGCGCC
>JAOPXC010000237.1 GCA_025965335.1 Nocardioides sp.
ACCTTCAGCACCCGTGGCGCGACCTCGTCGGGGTCGCGACAGACAGCGAGGATCGGGATCCGGAACAACGTGATGATGTCGGGCAGCGTCCCAGGCACTCGGCCGCCGGCCCGGGTGTGAGCGATGCCGCGGAACGTCCCAAGGAGCAGCTGCCCCGGCTCCACCTCGTCCGGTTCCGGCTGCTCGCGCACGACCACCGCGATCCGGGCGACCAGCGCGGCCGCCTCATCGGGGAGCTGGTCGAGAGCGTTGCGTACCATCTCGTCGAAGGCGTCCGGAGCGATCTCGTCGGGCTGCACGGTTCGATTCTCCCCCTGCGTCGGTTGCAGTTTGGTAGGTCACCTCGTGGCCCGGAACCGCCGGGGAGGCTGCCCGTCGCCGTCCGGGACGAAGGTCAGGACTAGGCCACCTGTTTCCGGCGGGTGATCTTCCGGCCGGGGTGGTCACAGGACCGCGGAACTGGCCTACCTTGGGAGTGTTGCCCCTCGCGGACGCCGCTGCTCGCGAGTGCGCGACACCAGCCGCACCGGGTCGCAGGGGAACCCGAGAGCCTTTACGACCCGGTGTCGGCAACTGCAGGGCTCGCCATCACCCGTCGACGAGGCCGGCGAACCAGTCGGCGACCTGCGCCGGCGCGAGGTCCAGGGCACCCGACAGGATCGTCACCTCGGTCCAGCAGGTTCCCGGCGACTCGGCAGGCCGCCAGTCCCAGCAGAGGTCGACCAGCTCGCGCTCCATGAAGTCCGCGGTCCGGTCGCGGACTCGATCGACCGCACCCGGCACGAACAGCTGGAAGGTGTTGGTGTGCGGCGGGTCGGGGTTGACGTGGAGCCCGCGGTCGACCAGCGCGGCGGCCAGGCTCCGCGCCCACGCGACGTACTCCCCCATCATCGGGAGCCGGTCGCGGAGGCCGGCGAGGGCCGACACGGCGTACGGTGACATTCGGAAGAGGGTGCCGCCCATTCGTCGTCGCCAGGTGCGTGCCTCGGCCATCGCGTCCTCGCCGCCGCTCAGCACGGCCCCGGACAGGCCGCCCAGCCCCTTGTAGAACGAGACGTAGACGCTGTCGGCCAGCGCCGCGATCTCGGCCAGCGGCCGGTCGTAGAACGGCTGCGATTCCCACAGCCGCGCGCCGTCGACGTGCAGGGGCACGCCCCGCTCGCGGGCGGCCTCGGACAGGGCGACGAGCTCGTCCCAGGACGGCAGCACAGAGCCTCCGTCGCGCAGCGGGAGCTCCACGAGCACGGCGCCGAGCCGGCCGGGCAGCGCGGCCAGGTCGGCGGCCGTCGCGGTGCGGGGGCCACGGGTCAGGGGCTCGAACCGGAAGCCGTGCAGGTGCCGGGGCCCGTCCTCCTCGTGCACGAGGAGGTGCGAGAGATCCGGGATCGCCACCCGTTGCGAGGCTCCCCGGTCGCACCAGATGCGCAGCATGACCTGCTGGGCCGTCACCCCGCTGAGGAAGAACACCGCAGCGGGCTTGCCGAGCAGGTCGGCCACCTGCCGCTCCAGCATCTCGACCGGGCCGCGCTCGCCGTACATGTCCCACTCCTCCACGCCGAGCTCGTCGGCGGTCGCGGCGAGGGCCGCGAAGGTGTCGGCAGGCGACACCCGTGGATGGCCCACCACCGTGCGGGTGCAGGCCCGGGAGGCCGCGCGGAGTCGTTCGTCGAGGTCGGTCACCCGGTCAGCCTTTCAAATGGCGGTCGTGTGCCTGACACCGACCTCTGGGGCGTGCTCAGGCACACGACCCGACCTGCCGTCAGGTCAGTTCAGCATCCGCATGGTGGCGGGCACTCCGCCACCGCGCTGCACGTCCTCGACCAGCTCCTGGAGGGCGGTGAGCGCGACGTTCTGCGGCATCGGTCCGTACGACGTGCGCGCGACCCCGTGCTCCTCCTGCCATGCGAGCGAGGGCGACCCGGGGATGCCGATCGTGGTGAGTCGCTGGGGCCCGAACGCGTCGATGAGGGTCAGGATCTGCTCCTCGTTCAACCAGGCGGGCACGAAGACGACGGGGGCGCCGGCGTCCAGGAAGGCCTGGCCGCGCGTGACCGCCTCGGCGAGGTTCTCGGCGGGGTCGCCCTTGCGCCGGAGCGCGAACGCGTCGGTGCGCGCGTTGAGCACGAAGTCGACGCCCTCGGCCTCGGCGACCTTCATGATCGCCTCGACCTGGGCGGCCGCCTCGGCGACCGGCTTCAGCTGGTCCTCGACGTTGGCACCGACGATGCCGACGCCGATGGCCCGACGCACCGTCTCGGGGGCGTTTCCGTAGCCGCCCTCGAGGTCCGCGGTGACGGGCAGCGCGGTCGACTCGACGATCCGCCGGACGGTGTCGAGCATCAGGTCGAGCGGGATCTTCTCGCCGTCCGGGTAGCCCCAGGACGCCGCGATCGAGTGGCTCGCGGTGGCCAGCGCTGCCGTCCCCTCGACGGCGGCGACGGTCTTGGCACTGGCGACGTCCCAGACGTTCACCACGGTGAGCAGCTTGGGGTCGCGGTGCAGGCGGAGCAACTCGCTGCCCCTGGCCAAGGTCTGGTCGTCGGTCATGACCACATCATGCCCACTGCCGCCGCATCACGGTGCTGGCCGCGAACGGATCGGTGCCCTGCTGGGCGGCCAACACCCCGGTGCCCTCGGGCGACCCGGTGTAGACGACCTCGCCGCCCCCGACCCAGTGGTCCCAGGCGGCGGCGTATGCCGCTGCCCGGTCGGCGTTCACTCCCATTGCGGTGGGTACGGCGTGCCACACCACGCCGTCCGGGTGCACCGAGCCGATCCCGGCCCGCAGCGCGGACCACCACGAGCGCTGCTTCCTGGACAGCACCCAGCGGGGCAGGAGGTAGCGCGGGTTGAGCACCGGGGAGACGGCCTCGTCGAGGGCGGTCACGAAGATGCCCGCCTCGGCCTCGCCGACGGCACGCAGGATGCAGCGGTACTCACCCTCGTGGTCGACGACCACCTCGACCGACTCCGCGCCGCGACAAGTCAGCCCGGACGCATGCAGGCCGTCGGCGACGGCCGACGCGATCCGGACCACCGACGGCGTCTCCTCGGCGGCCCGCAGCACGTCGTGACCCCAGGACAGCAGCCCCCGGACGCGCGCAACGGCGGCGACCGCGCCCACCACCACGCCGGCGGCCAGGAGCAGGGGCGCCCCGGCCACCGCGGCACCCAGGGCCACGACTACGCCGGCACCGACGAGCAGCGAGGTGGCCCGGTCGCGGACCCGGTGCCGCTTGAGGCCCCTCAGCTCGATCGCGTTCGGCCTCACCACGACATCGGGAGTGCCCAGACCGGTGCCGAAGAACGACGCCCCGCGAGCCTTGATCCGGATGGTCGGGACGATGTCGTCGACGTAGGGCTCCCCCACCCGCCACTGGTCCCGGATCTCGTCGCGGTGTTCGCTGCGCACCAGCGCCCGGGCGTTCGCCGCGTCGAACTCTGCCGGGGGCGGCGGGGCGAACGGAGAGAACCCCGGGTCGAGGTGGGCGACGCCGTCCACGACCTGGCCCTCCTCGTCGATGCCGAAGAACCCGGCGTGCTTGCGCACCAGGCGGTCCCAGTCGTTGCCGCCCTTGGGGTGCCGGTCCGAGACGCACACCAGGGACCAGTTCACGGCGACCTTGTCCGGCCAGTCGGGATCTGTGCGCAGGGCCCGGCCCCGGGTCTGCACGACCGACGTGATCGTGGTGACGGCGGTGAGGTCGGCCAGGCCGGTGATCCGGCGGGCGTCCCAGCCCTCCCCGAGGAGAGCGCGGGTCCCGACCAGGACCCGACAGCCGCCGTCCTGGAAGAAGCGCGTCACCAGGCCCACCCAGCTGCGGCTCTCCCACGGCCCGACCAGCGAGGCGAGCTCGTTGCCGGGATGCCCTTCGAGGGGCTCGATGCGAAGCTTCGCGGCGAGCGCGCGGTCCTCGAGCGCCGCGACGAACGCGGCCAGGGTGTCGGGCGCGGCCGCCACCGTGCGCCCGGTCACCAGGACGGGATGCAGCCCGCAGGTGTCCGCGTCGGCCACGAGCGCGGCGAGCATGGCGTGCGCGGAGCCGGCCTGCTGGTCGATCACGCCGGTCAGGTCGGCGGGGAGCATCGCCCCGGCCCGCTCGTGGTCGCACAGGACCAGCATCCGCAGTCGTTCGCCGAGGTTGCGCCGCTCGGCACCGACGATCTGCACGACGGCGGCCATCTTGGACTCCGAGCGCGCGAGCACCCGGTCGACCGGGCTGCGCCCACGCCGGATCCCGCGCCGGGTCCACTGGTAGCCCACCGACGGCAGGGCCCGGCGTACGGCCTCGACGACGGCGTCGTCGGCGGGCAGCCTGGTCCTGGTCAGGTGCTCGGTGAGCCAGTCGTCGATGAGGACGACCCAGTCGTCCGCGGTCGGCGCCGAGCGCCCCTCCTCGGTCATCCGGGCGCCCGGCGGGAGCGCGAGCATCCCCGCGTGGTGCATCCGCAGCGCCGACCGGCACAGCTCGGGCGAGGTCTTCATCAGGAGGTGCCAGGGCACGGTCGCGGCGACGAACCGCGCGTCCAGCCACTGCAGGAACGGCAACGACCCGAACGACGGGTCGGTCAACTGGGTGACCAGCTCCTGGAACCGGGCCGCCTCGGTCGCCAGCCAGTCGTTCTCGGTGGGCGTGGGCGTGGTGAGCCACGCCAGCTCGACGTACGGCGCGAGGTCGCCGGCCCGGACGACCGCTGGGATCGAGACCTGGAACAGCGGCGTCCCGAACAGCTCGTCGACCAGCTCGGCCTGGTCCGCGGTCATCGTCTCCGGCGGGGTCGCCGTCAGGCCGAGGACCATGGCCTCGGGCAGCAGGTCGAGCAGCTCCCCGATCAGCCGGCCCCAGACCTCGAGCAGGTGATGGCACTCGTCCAGCACCAGCAGCAGCGGGCCGGCGGCCCGCATCGTCTCGACGAGGGCGGCGCCGTTGTCGTGCAGCCGGGCGAGCAGGGCCTCCTCGACGCGGGGTGCCTCCGGATCGGGTGCGGGAGCGCCCGGTGTCGCGGGCTCGGCGTCGTCGGTGATCTCGGCGTCGGGGTCGAACACCGCCAGGGCCTGGTAGGTCAGCGCCGTCATGGTCTGCGACAGCTCCCGGTCGATGCCGACCGCGAGCCCGAGCCCGGTCGCCTGGGCGGCCCACTGCCCTTGGATCGCGGTGTTGGGGCCCAGGACGACGGCCTTGCCGACCGCACCCGCCTGGATCCGTCGCCGGATGGTCTCCAGCCCGACGAGGGTCTTCCCGGCGCCCGGGGGCAGCGCGACCCAGGCCCGGGTCCGGCCCGCCGCCCAGGCCGTGTCGAGGGCGTCCAGGGCGGCCTGCTGGTGGACGCGGAGCTGCACGAGACCTAGCCCCAGAAGACCCGGTCGACCACGGCTCGGGCGAGCCGGGTGCGGCGCAGGTAGTCGTTGACCATCTCGTCGGTCGCGCCGGGCGCATAGCCGAGGATGCTTGCAACCGCGGCCCGCTCCCGGGTGTCGCGCGGCAGCTCGTCGCCCTGCTTGCCCCGGACCAGGGTGACGGCGTTGCGGACCCGGCTCACGGTCCGCCAGGCCTCGCTCAGTGTCCGGGCATCGGCCTGGTCGAGCAGGCCGGCGTCACGGGCCGCGTCCAGGGCCGCCAGGGTCCGCGACGTGCGCAGGCCCGGGGCCTGGCCGGCGTGCCGCATCTGCAGCAGCTGCACCGTCCACTCGATGTCCGCGAGGCCGCCGCGTCCGAGCTTGAGGTGGGTCTGCGGGTCGGCCCCGCGCGGCAACCGTTCCTGATCCACCCGCGCCTTGATCCGGCGTACCTCGAAGACGTCCGCGTCGGAGATCCCCTGCGCCGGGAACCGCAGCGGGTCGATCAGCTCCTCGAAGCGGCGGCGCAGGTCGAGGTCCCCGACCACGGCGTCGGCGCGCAGCAGGGCCTGCGCCTCCCAGACCTTCGACCACTTGGCGTAGTAGGCGGCGTACGACTCGAGGGTCCGCACCAGCGCCCCCTGCTTGCCCTCGGGGCGGAGGTCCGCGTCGACGATCAGAGCCGGGTCGGCGCCGGGCAGCGCGAGCAGGCGGCGGATCTCGTTGGCGACGGCCTGGGCGTACGACGTGGCCGCCTGCGGGTCGGCCCCCGGGACGGGGTCGTGGACGAAGAGCACGTCGGCGTCGCTGCCGTAGGACAGCTCGAAGCCGCCGTAGCGGCCCATCGCGACGATCGCCATCCGCGTCGGCGCCTCGTCCAGGGATCGCTGCGAGCGGACCAGCCGGCCGGCGACCTCGAGCGTGGCCTCGAGGGTGGCGTCGGTCAGGCGGGACAGCCCGGCGCCGACGTCCGCGACGTCGGTCAGTCCGAGGAGGTCCCCGGCGGCGATCCGGAACAGCTCCCGGCGCCGGACCGCCCGGACCGCCCGGACGGCCCTGTCCGGGTCCTCCTGGCGGCCGGCCGCCGAGAACATCTCCTCGGTCAGCGCGGCGGCGGGGAGCGGGACGAGGGCCTCGCCCAGCATCCGCACCCCCTGCGGCTCTCGCTCGAGCAGGTCGGTGGCGTAGCGCGAGGTGGCCAGCACGTGAGCCAGCCGCTCGGCGACCTGACCCTCGTCGCGCAGCGTCTTGAGGTACCAGTGCGTGTCGCCGAGCGCCTCGCTGATCCGGCGGAAGCCGAACAGTCCCCCGTCGGGATCGGGCCCCTCGGCGAACCACTGGAGCATCGCCGGCAGCAGGGCCCGCTGGATGTTGGCGGTGCGCGAGACACCACTGGTCAGCGCCTCGAGGTTGCGCAGCGCGGCCTCGGGGTCGAGGTAGCCGAGGGCGGCGAGACGGGTACGGGCGGCCTCGGTCGACAGCGGGATCCCGGTGCCGGGGATCCGCGCCACGGCCGAGAGCAGCGGCCGGTAGAACAGTTTCTCGTGCAGGCGGCGCACCTCGCGGCGGTGGTGCTGCCAGGTCCTGTCGAGCGTCGCGACTGGGGCCTTGATGTAGTTCATGCTGCGCCCCAGCCGACGCAGGGACTCCTCGTCCTGGGGCACGACGTGGATCCGACGGAGCTGGAAGAGCTGGATGCGGTGCTCGAGGGTCCGCAGGAACGCGTACGCCTCGTGGAGGGCCTCCCCGTCCTCGCGACCGACGTACCCCGCCCGGGTCAGGTCGGCGAGCGCACTCAGGGTCGCCTGAGGACGGATCCGCTCGTCGGCGCGGCCGTGCACGAGCTGCAGCAGCTGGACCGCGAACTCGACGTCCCGCAACCCCCCCGAGCCCAGCTTGAGCTCGCGGTCGACGTCTCGGACCGGGATGTTGTTGATGACCCGGCGCCGCATCGCCTGGGTGTCCGCAACGAAGCCGTCGCGCTCGGCGGCGCTCCACACCATCGGCTGCACCATGGCGACGTACTCCCGACCCAGGGCCAGGTCGCCGGCCACCGGGCGAGCCTTGAGCAGCGCCTGGAACTCCCAGGTCTTCGCCCACCGCTCGTAGTAGCCGCGATGGCTGGCGAGCGTCCGGCTCAGGGGGCCGGCCTTGCCCTCGGGGCGCAGTGCCGCGTCGACCGGCCAGATGGTGCCCTCGCCGGTGTGGTCGGAGCAGATCCTGATCAGGTGGCTGGCCAGCTGGGTCGCGGCCCGCGTCGCGTCCGTCTCGTCGGCACCCTCGACCGGCTCGTGCACGAAGATCACGTCGACGTCGGAGACGTAGTTGAGCTCGTGGCCGCCGCACTTGCCCATCGCGACCACCGCGAGCCGGGCCAGGGCGGCGGAGTCGCCGACCCGCTGCCGGGCCACCGCCAGTGCGGCGTCGAGGGTGCCGGCGGCGAGGTCGGCGAGCTCGGCTGCGGCGTCGTCGACCCGTACGTCGTGGGTCAGGTCGCGCGCGGCGAGCCGCAGCAGCACCCGCCGGTACTCCACGCGCAGCGCGTCCAGGGCCTGCGCGTCCGGGACCGTCGCGGTCGGAAGGGGGTCGTGGGGGTCGGCGCCCACGACCCGCATCAGGTCCTCCCGGACGGCGTACGCCGCCGGGCGGGTGGACCCGAGCACCGGGTCGGTCAGCTCGCGCCAGTGCTCCGGGTGCCGGACCAGGTGGTCGGCGAGGGCCTCGCTCGCACCGAGCACGCTCAGCAGCCGCATGGCGGTGCCCTCGTCGTCGACGAGGACCTGCGGCAGCTCGCGTGGGTCGTCGAGTACCTCGACCAGGCGGCAGAGGTGGGCCAGGGCCCGGTCCGGGTCTGCGGTGCCCGCCAGCAACGCGAGCAGGGGGTCGGCGGCGTCGCCCAACGTGGCCAGCGAGGCCAGCGCGTCGGCGGGATCGACGAAGCCGAGCCGGAGCAGATTGCCCTTGCTCGTCGTCGCCCGCGTCATTGGCGGCGCCCCGCCCGGAACTGTCCGACCTGCTCCGCGAAGCTCGCGGCCAGCGGCCGCCACGCCGCATCGAGCTCGTCACGCGCACCGTCGATGTCGGCCAGCAGGGCTTCCTGGTCGATGCCGGCGGCCTCGTGCGAACCCTGGTCGGAGGCCGCCCACGGGCGCAGCACGGCCGTGTCGACCTCGGGGTGCAGCTGCACGCCCCAGGCGCGCGGAGCGAATCTTGCGGCCTGGATCTCGCCGCGCTCGGTGCACGCCAGCAGCGTGGCGCCGTCGGGGAGCCGACCGACCACGTCGTCGTTCCACTGCACGCCGCGGCGCGGTGTCGCCACCGGCGCGAGCAGCGCGTCGTCGCGGGCGTTGTCGGTCCAGCCGACGTCGAGGAGGCCGAGCTGTTGGCCGAACGGGTTGCGGACGACCTGGCCCCCGAGGGCGGAGGCGATCAGCTGGTGGCCCAGGCAGATGCCGAGCGTCGGCATGCCGGATTCGACCGCGGTGCGGATGCGCTCCTTGGTGGGGCCCAGCCAGTGGTGCTGGGCGTCGTCGTCGGCGCCCATCGGGCCGCCGAGCACGAGCAGCCCGTCGTACCCCTCGAGGTCGGGGAGCCCGTCGCCGGCGTACGGGCGGCGGGTGTCGAGCCGGCAGCCCTGCTCGGCCAGCCAGTCACCGAAGAGCGCGGGAGGACAGTCGTCCTCGTGCTGCACGACGAGGATCGTGCCCGCTCCTCCGGTCACCTGGACACGCCTCAGATGACCGGGAGCATCCGGTCGCGTTCGAACGCCGACACCTGGCCGCGGTACTCGTCCCACTCCGCGCGCTTGTTACGCAGGAAGAAGTCGAACACGTGCTCACCCAGCGTCTCGGCCAGCAGCTCGGACCGCTCCGCGATCTCGATCGCATCGTGCAGGCTCTTGGGCAGGGGCTCGATGCCGAGGCTGGTGCGCTCACGCTCGGAGAGTCCCCAGACGTCGTCCTCGGCCTCGCGCGGCAGCTCGTAGTCCTCTTCGATGCCCTTCATGCCCGCGGCGAGCACGACGGCGTACGCGAGGTAGGGGTTGCAGGCCGCGTCGACGGTGCGGAGCTCGATGCGGGTCGACTGGCCCTTGAGCGGCTTGTACATCGGCACCCGGATCATCGCGGAGCGGTTGTTGTGGCCCCAGCAGATGTACGACGGGGCCTCGCCGCCGAACATCATCCGCTTGTAGCTGTTGACCCACTGGTTGGTGACCACGCTGAGCTCGGGCGCGTGCTTCAGGATGCCCGCGATGAACTGGCGCCCGGTCTTCGACAGCTGGTACTCCGAGCCGGCCTCGTAGAAGGCGTTGGCGTCGCCCTCGAACAGGGAGACGTGCGTGTGCATGCCCGAGCCCGGGTGGGTCGTGAACGGCTTGGGCATGAAGCTGGCCCAGACGCCCTGGCTCAGCGCGACCTCACGGATCACGGTGCGGAACGTCATGATGTTGTCGGCGGTGGTGAGGGCGTCGGCGTAGCGGAGGTCGATCTCCTGCTGGCCCGGGCCGCCCTCGTGGTGGCTGAACTCAACCGAGATGCCCATCGCCTCGAGCATCGTGATCGCCTCGCGGCGGAAGTCGGCGCCCATCGACTGTGCGGTGTGGTCGAAGTAACCGCTGCGGTCCACCGGGACGGGCTCGGAGCCGGCCGAGGGCGCGTCCTTGAAGAGGTAGAACTCGATCTCGGGGTGCGTGTAGAACGTGAAGCCCTTCTCGGCCGCCTTGCTCAGCGTGCGCTTGAGGACGTAGCGCGGGTCGGCGTACGACGCCGAGCCGTCCGGCATCTCGATGTCGCAGAACATCCGCGCGGTCGACGGGCCCTCACCTCGCCACGGCAGGATCTGGAACGTCGACGGGTCCGGCTTGGCCAGCATGTCGGACTCGTAGACCCGGGCGAAGCCCTCGATGGCCGACCCGTCGAAACCGATCCCCTCCGCGAAGGCCCCCTCGAGCTCGGCCGGAGCCACGGCGACCGACTTCAGGAACCCGAGCACGTCGGTGAACCAGAGCCGGACGAACCGGACGTCACGCTCTTCGAGAGCGCGGAGTACGAAGTCTTCCTGCTTGCCCATGGCGTCACCCTAGAGCCTGCCCATTTCGCTGCCGTCGGTGGTTGAGGGGGTTGCCCAGCAACGGTCTCCGCGGTGGTTGAGGA
>JAOPXC010000252.1 GCA_025965335.1 Nocardioides sp.
CGGTTGCGACTGGTCTTGCCGTCGTCCACGACCACGCCGTTCTTGATGGCCTCCTCGACGCTGGCGACGACCAGGCGTACGCCGAGTCGGTTCACCCAGGAGTCACGGCAGGACAGCACCTCCGGGAAGTCGTAGCCGGTGTCGACCTGCAGGACAGGGAACGGGATCTTCGCCGGGAAGAACGCCTTCTCCGCGAGGCGGAGCATGACGATGGAGTCCTTGCCACCAGAGAACATCAGCACAGGCTTCTCGAACTCGGAGGCGACTTCGCGGAAGATGTGGATCGACTCCGCCTCGAGCTGGTCGAGCTGACTCAACTGGTAGTCGGCGTGCGTTTCGGTCATGGGGGAACGGGGACCTCTCGATGGGGCAGCAGCCCACATCGTAGCCACGAGCAACCGAAGGCCACGAAACAGTGCCGAATGTCGAGTCGCGCAGGTCACTTAATTTGCTCAGTGCGGCTCCGTGATCGGCCCGAAGGGCGACCCGTCTCGGCCCCTAGACTCAGCGAATGCGCATCTCTGTGTTCGGCTGTGGCTACCTCGGTGCGGTGCATGCGGCGTGCATGACCAGGCTCGGTCACGACGTCATCGGCGTGGACGTGATCCCGGAGCACATCGCGGCCCTGTCCCGCGGCGAGGCGCCGTTCTACGAGCCCGGCCTGCCGGACCTGCTCGCGGAGGGCATCGCGACCGGCCGCCTGGTCTTCACGACCGACCAGTCGCGGGCCGCCGACGCGCAGATCCATTTCATTTGTGTCGGCACGCCGCAGAAGGCCGGCGAGTACGCCGCCGATCTCACGTACGTCGAGTCCGCGGTCACCGCGATCCTGCCTCTCCTCAAGCCGGGTGATGTCGTCGTCGGCAAGTCCACGGTCCCGGTGGGCACCGCGGAGCGGATTGCCGAGCGGGTCCGGATGGCGCAGCCCGGGGCCGAGCTGATCTGGAACCCCGAGTTCCTGCGCGAAGGATTCGCGGTCGAGGACACCCTCAAGCCCGACCGGCTGGTCTACGGGATGGCCCAGACCGACTCCGCCCGTGCGGCGGCCGCTCTGCTCGACGAGGTCTACGCGGTGGCCCTGGCGGACGGCACCCCCAAGGTCGAGGCCGATCTGGCCACCGCACAGCTCGTGAAGGTGGCCGCGAACTCGTTCCTGTCCACGAAGATCTCCTTCATCAACGCCATGGCCGAGCTGTGCGAGGCCACGGGCGCCGATGTCAGCCTGCTCGCCGACGCGATCGGTCACGACGCCCGGATCGGCCGACGCTTCCTCAACGCGGGCGTCGGCTTCGGTGGCGGCTGCCTGCCCAAGGACATCCGGGCCTTCATGGCCCGTGCCGGTGAGCTCGGCGTGGACCAGGCGCTCTCGTTCCTGCGCGAGGTCGACTCCATCAACATGCGCCGCCGGGTCCGGATGGTCGACCTGGCCCGTGAGGAGTGCGGCGGCTCGATCGTCGGTCGCCGGATTGCGGTGCTGGGGGCGGCGTTCAAGCCCGACAGCGACGACATCCGCGACTCGCCGGCGCTGAGTGTGGCCGCGCAGATGCAGTTGCAGGGCGCGCGGGTCACGGTGACCGACCCGAAGGCGATCGACAACGCCCGCAAGAAGTGGCCCGAGCTGTCGTTCGCGCAGACCGTGGCCGACGCCGTGGCGGGTGCCGAGGTCATCCTGCTGCTGACCGAGTGGCCGGAGTACGTCGGGCTCGACCCGGTCGAGCTGCGGGAGCGAGTCGCCGTGCCGCGGATCATCGACGGTCGCAACTGCCTCGACCCGGTGGCCTGGCGCGCAGCAGGCTGGACCTACCGGGCGCTGGGCCGGCCGTAGGGCTCGCCGGCCGACCTCTAGGGGCCGGTCTCGTCCGGAATCTTCTCGCTGGGCGCAACAGGGTCCGCCGCGATGCTGCGCAGGAACTCCGGGTCCTCGAGCTCTGCCACCGTGGGCGCGCCGAACATCGGCATCCCCTGCTCCTTGCGGAGCAGGCCCCAGACGAGCGGCATCAGCACGATCATCGCCAGCCCGACCATCCCGACGAAGACGGGGTGGGTCTCGTCCCGGCCGAGCGGAGCCCAGCCCGCCTTGTCCAGCAACGCGACGCCCGACATGGTCAGCACGACCACGATGCCGCGACGGATGTACGACTGCGGCACCCGGGGAGCGATCTTGGAACCGATGATCGTGCCCGGCACCGAGCCCAGGATCAGGGGAATCGTCAGGCTCCAGTCGAGGCCGTTGAGGTAGATGTTGGAGATCGCCGCGGCCAGCACGAGGGGCACGGCCTGCACCAGGTCGGTGCCGACCAGCTTCAGCGCGGTGAGTCCGGGGTAGAGCATCAGCAGCGCCACCATGATCACCGAACCCGAGCCGACGCTGGTGACGCCGACCAGCAGGCCGCCCAACGCGCCCACCAGCACCGTCGGGATCGGGCGGATGCGCGGGTTCGGGTCTCCCTTGGGCCCGCCGGCCTGGACCCGGCGCAGGTTGACGTAGAGACGCAGGGCGTAGGTCGCCGCCGCCATGAGCAGGGCGAACCCGATGCAGAGCTTGAGCGTCTGGTCGATTTCGCCGGGATCGACCAGATGTGCCAACAGGTGTGGACCCAGCAACGCCATCGGCACCGAGCCGATGATCAGCCACTTGGCGAGGGTGAGGTTGGGCGACCCCTCCCGCGCGTGCACGATCGCCCCCCCGGTCTTGTAGACGGCCGCGGCCGTCAGGTCCGCGGTCACGACGGTCGCGGCGTCGCCGACGCCGAGGAAGATCAGGGCGGGGGTCATCAGCGCACCACCACCCATGCCGGTCAGGCCCACCACGACCCCGACGAAGAAGCCGGCTGCCAGGATCGAGAAGAAGGTGGTCGTGATCAGGTCGTTCATGCGGTGATCCTCCTCGATCGGGTCAGGAGGGGTACGACGACTCGCAATAGTTCCTCAATCTGGGTGGCGGCCTTCTCGGCGGCCGACTGGCCCCGACCGTAGGGGTCGCGGACGTCGAGGCGTGCCTCCGCCGCTCCGCGCTGCCCGCCCACCCGGGCGAGCAGCGCCCGGCCGGACAGGGAGTCGTCCGCCGCCGTACGGACCGCCTCTGCGAACTGGCCCAGCGTGAACACCTTGCGGAACGCGGCGGGATGGTCGTCGAGGATGAACGCGCGATGCGAGCCCTCGGCGGTGAGGATGAGATCGGCTTCCTCGATCAGGTCCTTCGACAGCGGCCGGCTCAGGAACCCCGAGGCGTCGCCGCCCCGACCTTGCAGCGTCGCGAGCATCGGGGGGTTCATCGGGCGGTCGCGGAACCCGTGGGTGCCGGCGCTGGCGAACTCCACGGAGGAGTCGGGCCCGGCCAGCCCGCGGGCGAACAGCTCCATGAAGGGCGAGCGGCAGATGTTGGCGGTGCAGACGAACAGGACCTTGAGCGGTTCCTCGTCGGGGGGTCTCGAGACGGGCGCTGGCGCGCCTCCCTCGACCACCGGGGCTGCGTTCGGGGGTCTCGAGACGGGCGCCGGCGCGCCTTCCTCGACCACGGGGGAGGTCGGCAGGTCGAGGTATCCCTCGCTGCGTAGCGCCACCAGGACGTCGTCGAGCGCCTCGTCGATGCTGCGGCCGGTGGTGTCGACGCGGACGTCGGCGTCGGCGGGTTCCTCGTACGGCGACGAGATCCCGGTGAACTCGGGGATCTCGCCTCGTCGTGCCTTCGCGTAGAGGCCCTTGCGGTCGCGGCGCTCGCACTCCTCCAGTGGCGTGGACACGTGGACCAGCAGGAAGTCGGCGCCGACGCCCTCGACCATCGTGCGGACCTCGTCCCGGGTGGCGGCGTAGGGGGCGATGGGCGCGCAGATCGCCAGCCCGCCGTGCCTGGCGGCCTCGGCGGCGACGAATCCGATCCGGCGGATGTTGAGGTCGCGGTCTTCCTTGGAGAAGGTCAGTCCCGCCGACAGCAGGTGGCGGACCACGTCACCGTCGAGATGGGTCACCGTACGGCTCCCGCGCTCCAGCAGCGCGTCACGCAGCCCCCGGGCGACGGTGGACTTGCCGGAGCCGGACAGTCCGGTGAAGAAGACCACCAGCCCTCGCCGGTGCGGAGGCCCGGGAAGCGTGATGGGCTCGGGCCCGGCCAGGTGCTCGGTCGCGCCGTAGGCCTCGGCCACGTGCTCGCGCAGCTCCAGGTCGATGGAGGGCTCCTCCCGGGGCGCCAGCGGCACCACCGCCACGAGCGTGCCCTCGGCCAATCGGTCACGGGCCTTGAGCGCGGCCCGGACCACGGCGGGCCCGCCCTCGCCGAACGCCAGGGGGAGCAGCAGGATCGTCGCCTCCAGCTCCTCGGCGGTCGCGGTGATCTCATCCAGATTGTCCAGCGGGCCGCGCATGGTGACCGCCAGGACGTCCTGCTCGCCCAGCTCCTTGCGGATCTCGGCGGGGCTGCGGCGGAGCCGGGCGAACGGCCCGTGCTCGGGGGTGCTCAGGGACTCCACCGGGCCGGCGACAAAACCGTCCTGCCGTTCGGTGACGGTCAGCACGGCGAGCGCGGCGCCCTCGGGGTCGCGAAGGGTGATCTGGTCACCGGGGGCGGCCGGATGGTCGTCGGGAAGGGTGAACGTGACGGGCTCGGGCCACGGCGTGCCGTCGGCCAGCGCGCCGTGCTCGTCCACCGAGTGCGCGTCGGCCGAACTCAGAAAGCCCTTCAGCGGATGGAAGGCGCCGGAGAGCAGCAACTCCAGATCTGCGAGCTCGCGGGCGTCGGGGGTCCACTCGAAAGGCGCCGTCATTTGCTCCACAATCTCGATCGACTTAGTCGAATCTCGTGACTCTACCTACTCCGGTTGTCCCACATCGACCGGGTGACTCTCAGATCAACCGGGCGAAGTGATTCTGGGGCTTGCGGATCACCATGGCTATCTCGTCGTGCGAGGCGGGCCGCCGTCCCCTGGAGAGGATCTCCACCACCGAGCAGGCGGCACGGACCAGCTTACCGAGAGGCCCGCCCAGCGCCGGCCCGCTGGTCGCGAACACGTCGTCCGTCACCATCAGCCCGCGCATCAGGCAGAAGGAGTGCATCCCCTCGCGCGAGGCGACCTGATCGTAGACGGCGGGCAACGGGCCCACCGCGCCGGCGGGGACGAACCTGCGCCAGAGCATCCGCCGCAGTGCGGAGGGCATCAGCCGGTCGCACGTCCCGTAGGCCGACGTCCGGTCGCGCATCCGGATCAGTAGCAGCCCGCCCGGCCGCAGGCCGGTGAGCATCCGGTCGAGCACCAGCTCGGGGTGCTCGATCCGCTCCAGCAGGAACGACACGTAGACGACGTCGAACGACCGCGGGGGCACCGGCACCGACCGCAGGTCGCCCAGCGTCCAGGAGTCGAGGCCCTTGCGGGCGGACATGCACGCCCGCAGCGCCGGCAGGTCCTCGTCGATCCCGATGACCCGGGTCTCCGACTGCGCGGGCTCCAGCGCGTCGGGCCAGCCGCACCCGGCGATCAGGACGTCGAGCCGCCGGCCGAACTGACCGATCCGCTGCTCCCGGATGCGCCGACTTAACAGGCCGTCTCGCGCGACGACCGACCTCACCTCAGACATGCCACCGAGAGTAGTCAATCACTCACGATTAGTAGTGCATTTCCAGCTCCTTACGGGTGAGAGCGCCAGTGCAAGTAACCTTGGGCGGTACCCCCGTGCCCTTTCCGGCCGGGGCCTGTCGTGTTGCCGTCGTGGGGCTGTGGGCGAATCTGATGAGCCTTTCCGGACTGCTGGACCTTGTCGTTGGGGAATCGAAGCTGGCCTCCGTCCTCGAGGACGTGCGCGGAGGTGACTCCTCCGACGTCGCGCTGATCGCGCCACCCGCGCTGCGTCCCTTCGCCGTGGCCGCACTGGCCAGGGAGGGCGCCAAGGGGACGGCGCGGACCGTGCTCGCGGTGACCGCCACCGGGCGCGAGGCCGAGGATCTCGCCTCGGCGCTCACCAGCCTCCTGGACGAGAACACGGTCTCGGTCTTCCCCGCCTGGGAGACGCTGCCGCACGAGCGCCTGTCGCCGCGCAGCGACACCGTCGGCCAGCGCCTCGCCGTACTGCGCAGGCTGGCCCACCCGATCGAGGGCGACCTCTCGGCGGGGCCGCTGCACGTGATCGTCGCGCCGATCAGGGCACTGCTCCAGCCGATCGTGCGCGGTCTGGGCGACCTCCAGCCAGTACGGCTGCGCGTCGGCGACGACATCGACCTCGAAGGCGTCGTCCACAGGCTTGTGGAGAACGGCTACCACCGGGTCGACATGGTGGAGAAGCGCGGTGAGGTGGCCGTCAGGGGCGGTCTGCTGGACGTCTTCCCGCCGACCGAGGAGCACCCGCTGCGGCTGGAGTTCTGGGGCGACACCGTCGAGGAGATCCGCTGGTTCAAGGTCGCCGACCAGCGGTCGCTGGAGGTGGCGGAGGACGGCCTGTTCGCCGCTCCCTGCCGGGAGATGCTGCTGACGGACGAGGTGAGGCGACGGGCGCGGGAGCTC
>JAOPXC010000254.1 GCA_025965335.1 Nocardioides sp.
GTTCGACGGACAGAACTTCCAAAGACGAATGAATGGGTGAGGTCATGCCGCTGACGCCTGAGGACGTGAGCAACAAGCGCTTTACTCCCGTCCGGCTCCGTGAGGGCTACGACATGGGGGAGGTCGACCAGTTCCTCGATGAGGTGGAGGCCGAGCTCGCGCGGTTGACGAAGGAGAACGACGACCTTCGGTCGAAGCTCGCTTCCGCACAGGGTGCCGTGGGTTCGGGCCGGACGGACCGAGCACCGGAGACCGTCGGGATGCCGGTGCCCGAGAAGGCTCCCGAGCCGGCGCCGGTCGTCGATCCCGTCGTGGCGGCCGGCCCGGTCGAGACGATCCGGGTGGAGACCGTGCCGCAGGCGTCCAACGCCGCCGCCCGCCTCCTGGAGATCGCCACGCGCAATGCGGACGAGCTCGTCGAGGAAGCCAAGAACGACGCCGACAAGATCGTGGGGGAGGCCCGCACCAAGGCCGAGCGCCTCGAGTCCGAGTCCAAGACCAAGGCCGACCGTCTCGAGGCGGATGCTCGCACCCGCGCACAGATGCTCGACTCCGAGACCTCGGAGCGGCGCCAGCAGATGTTCGGCGACCTGGAGAAGGAGCGCGACAAGCTCAGCGTCGAGGTGGAGAACCTGCGCTCGTTCGAGCGCGAGTACCGCTCGCGGCTCAAGAGCTACTTCGCCCAGCAGCTCGAGGCGCTGAACGGCCCGACCGAGGGCTCGGCCCCCACCGGTGACGACCAGCCCGCTCCCAAGCGGCTGCGCTCGATCCTCGGGGAGGAGGAGGGCTGACCCACAGCCCTCGGGTGCCCCAGGGGCACCACGCGCCACGGCGCGACACCGCTGCACGGCGACCCGGCCGGACCCGTATGGGTTCGGCCGGGTCGGCCTTTCCCGGAGCGGCAGTTTGTGACGTTCCTCGCGAGCGGCTACCTTTCGGGCACGTTGTGGCTGTTGCCACGCGTCTCACGGCCAGAGGGAGGCCCGTTCGATGGCTATCAGCACCAGGAAGTCGATCGCCGGCTCGGCGGCGTCTGCCGCTCGCAAGGTGATGGGCCGCCGGTCGTCCGCCAAGTCGACCCCTACGCCCGTGACGAAGTCCTCCCCGGCCGCCAAGGCCCCGGCGAAGAAGGCCCGTCCCGCGGCCACGGCCGCGGTGAAGAAATCGGTCCCGGCCAAGAGGGTCGCGCCCGCCAAGAAGCCGCTCGCGGCCAAGGTCCCCGCCAAGAAGGCGGCCCCCGCCAAGAAGGCGCCGGCGAAGAGGGCGGCCCCGGCCAAGAAGGCGACCGCGATCAAGAAGGCGCCGGCGAAGAAGGCGGCGCCGGCCACGAAGGCGCCGGCGAAGAAGACGACCGCGAAGAAGGCGATCGCGATCAAGAAGGCGCCGGTCAAGAAGGCGGCGCCGGTGAAGCAGACAGCGCCCGCGCCCCAGGCGTCGGGTAGGAAGGCCGCTCCGGCGGCCACTCGGACCACGACCAAGAAAGCGTCCCCAGTGAAGAAGGTGTCCCAGACCAAGGCCGCGCCCGCCACGGCCACCAAGAAGGCGCCGATGAGCGCCCTGGTGGTCAAGGAGGGCGAGGCCGCCTGGACGAAGGCCGAGCTCAAGGAGGTCCTTGCCGACCTGCACGAGCAGCGCGACAAGGGCGTGGCGATCATCGCCGCGCAGGAGACCGAGCTGACCGGCTTGATGCGCGACGCCGGGGACGGCGCCGGCCAGGACCAGGCCGACCTGGGGGCGACGAGCTTCGAGCGCGACTACGAGCTGACGGTCCTCAACAGCGAGAAGGACAAGCTGGCGCAGATCGACCGGGCCCTGGCCCGCATCGACGACGGGACCTACGGCGTGTGCGAGTCGTGCGGCAACCCCATCGGCAAGATGCGGTTGATGGCTTTCCCGCGTGCCACACTGTGCATGACATGCAAGCAGCGCGAGGAACGTCGATAGGACAGTCCACGGGTCCCGGCGACGAAAGCGTCTGCCCGACCCCGCCGGCGGCGTCCCGGTTGCGGGTCCGTTGGGTCTTTGCCGTCGTGGCGCTCCTCTTCTACGCCCTTGACGTCGGCACCAAGATCCTCGCCGTCTCCCGGCTGACCGACCACGCCGACGTGAGCCTGGTCGGTGACTTCCTCGTCCTGCACCTGACGCGCAACGCCGGAGCCGCGTTCAGCACCGGCACCCAGTACACCGTCGTCCTGAGCTGCCTGGCGATGCTCGCCGTCCTGGTGGTGCTCTGGGTGAGCCGCCGAGCCGGCAGCCTCGTGTGGGCGGTCGCCCTCGGGCTCCTGATCGCCGGGGTGTCGGGCAACCTGACCGACCGGCTGGTCCGCAGTCCCGGCCCGCTTCGCGGCCACGTGATCGACTTCCTGATGCTGCCCAACTGGCCGGTCTTCAACGTCGCGGACATGTGCATCAACGTGGCCGCCGGGCTGATCCTGCTCCAGGCATTCCGCGGCGTCCGGCTCGACGGGACTCGCGGCGCCCACCCCGCGCCCAGGATCCCTGGGGATCCCGAGGACTCCGCATGACGCAGGCCGCCGAGCACCGCACCCTGTTCGTCCCCGACGGCCTGGCCGGGGAGCGGGTCGACGCCGCCATGGCGCGCATGTTCGGACTCTCCCGCACCCGGGCCGCGGACCTGATCGCCCAGGGACTCGTGCACGTCGACGGCCTCGGTGTCGGCAAGAGCGACCGGGTCTCGCCGGGCGCCATGCTCGACGTCACCATCCCGAACCTGACCGATCCGCTCGTGGTCGTGCCGGAGATCGTCGAGGGGATCAAGATCATCCACGACGACGAGTCCATCGTGGTGATCGACAAGCCGGTCGGCGTCGCCGTACACCCCTCGCCCGGGTGGTCGGGCCCGACGGTCGTCGGTCACCTGGCGGGAGCCGGCTTCCGGATCGCCACCGGTGGCGCCTCCGAGCGCCAGGGGATCGTCCAGCGCCTCGACGTCGGCACCTCCGGAGTGATGGTGATCTGCAAGTCCGAGCACGCCTACTCGCTGCTCAAGAACGCCTTCCGTCGGCGCACGGTCGACAAGACCTACCACGCCCTCGTCCAGGGTCACCCCGACCCGCACGAGGGCACCATCGACGCCCCCATCGGTCGACACCCGAAGGCGGACTACAAGTTCGCCGTCATGGGAGACGGGCGAGCGAGCGTCACGCACTACGAGACGCTCGAGGCGCACCGTTACGCCAGCCTGCTCGAGGTGCACCTGGAGACCGGCCGCACCCACCAGATCCGGGTGCACATGTCGGCTCTGAAGCACCCGTGTGTGGGCGACCTGACGTACGGCGCCGACCCGGCGCTGGCCAAGCGGGTGGGACTGGAGCGGCAGTGGCTGCACGCCTTACGCCTCGGCTTCGAGCACCCCGACACCGGTGAGCAGGTCGAGTACGAATCCACCTACCCCGACGACCTGGCGCGGGCGCTGGAGATCATCCGCGATGCCCACTGATGCTCCCGAGCCGACGGTCGACCTGACCCTGCGCCTCGCTACCCGGGAGGACCTCCCGGCGATCGCCGAGCTCTACACCCGGGTGCGCGACGCGGCCTTCCCAGCGATGCCACGCGGCCTGCACCCGCCGCACGAGGTGCTCGCCCACGTCACCGGCTGGGACCTGGCCACCCGGGAGGTGTGGTTCGCCGAGCGCGACGGCGCCCCGATCGGTTACGCCGTCCTCCATGACGACTGGCTCGACTCCCTGTACGTCGCTCCGGAGGCCGCCGGTCAGGGAGTCGGCGGGGCGCTCCTGGACCTCGCCAAGCAGCTTCGTCCGGGCGGGTTCTGCCTGTGGGTCTTCGAGAGCAACGCCCCGGCCCGGGCGTTCTACGAGCACCGGGGCCTGGTGGACCTGGAGCGCACCGACGGCACCGGCAACGAGGAGCGGGCGCCGGACATCCGGATGGCCTGGCCGGGCACGGAACCGCTGGAGTTCTTCCGCGGGCTCATCGACGACGTCGACGGGCAGCTCGGCGACCTCCTGGCGCGTCGCGCGGCCCTGACCCGGGCCGTCCAGGCGCACAAGCGCGGTCTCGGACGCGACCGGGACCGTGAGCGTGGGATCGCCGAGGCGATGGCACTCCGCGCGCCCGACCTGGGCTCGGACCGGCTGTCCCGGATCGTCGATGCGATCATCACCGAGAGCCTGGACGCGGCAGCGTCGAGTGCCGACGTGGCAGCCTCGATCGACGGGGACGCGGCGCGCTGAGGTTGTCGGTGAGCCGTGCCACGATGGTGTGAGCGGTTCGCGTAGGCTGGCGATCTTCCCTCAGCTGGACGGCTGGTGCCCCTCAAGGACGCCGACCGAGGCCGCTGTCGCACGCCCGATTCGACCCGCGAGGAGCATCCGGACCCCATGGCGAGCACCGGGAGTGACTCCTTCGTCCACCTCCACGTCCACACCGAGTACTCCATGCTCGACGGTGCCGCGCGCCTGGGCGCGATGGCCGAGCGCGTGGCGGAGCTGGGGATGCCCGCGATTGCGATGACCGACCACGGCAACGTGTTCGGCGCCTACGAGTTCTACAAGCAGGCGAAGGCGGCGGGCATCAAGCCGATCATCGGCATCGAGGCCTACTTCGCGCCCAACATCTCCCGTTTCGAGCGCAAGGGCGTCAACTTCTACGGCGGCGGCCCCGACGACGTGTCGGCCCGCGGCGCCTACACCCACATGACGCTGCTGTCGGAGACGACCGAGGGCATGCACAACCTCTTCCGGCTCTCCACGGGGGCCTGGCGCGACGGCTTCTTCAAGCACCCCCGGGCCGACCGCGACCTGCTGGCCCAGTACGCCAAGGGCCTGATCGGCACCACCGGCTGCCCCTCCGGCGAGGTGCAGGTCCACCTGCGGCACGGCAACTACGACGCCGCCCGCAAGTCCGCCGCCGACTTCCAGGAGATCCTCGGCCGGGACAACTACTTCCTCGAGCTGATGGACCACGGTCTCGACATCGAGAACCGCGTCCGCGACGGCCTGTTGCGACTCGCCAAGGACCTACGCATCCCGCTTTTGGCCACCAACGACTCCCACTACGTCAACCGGGCCGACGCCCCGTCGCAGGAGCACCTGCTCTGCATCAACTCCGGCAGCACCATGGACATCCCCGCCGGTGACGGTCCCGGGCAGCGGTTCGCGTTCAGCGGTGACGGCTACTACATCAAGTCCGCCGAGGAGATGCGCGCCCTCTGGGTCGACAAGCACGACCTTCGCGAGGCCTGCGACAACACCCTGCTGATCGCCGAGCGCTGCGACGTGCAGTTCACCGAGGGCAACGGCACCTACATGCCGCGGTTCCCGTGCCCAGCCGGATACTCCGAGCACACCTGGCTGCTCGAGGAGGTCGAGCGCGGGCTCGCCCGGCGTTACCCCAACGGGGTCACCGCCGCGGTCCGCGAGCGCGCCGACTTCGAAATGGGCGTCATCCTGGAGATGGGGTTCCCGGGCTACTTCCTCGTGGTCGCCGACTTCATCAACTGGGCCAAGCAGCAGGGCATCCGGGTCGGCCCCGGTCGCGGCTCGGGGGCCGGCTCGATCGTGGCCTACGCGCTGCGGATCACCGACCTCGACCCGCTTGTCCACGGGCTGCTCTTCGAGCGGTTCCTCAACCCCGAGCGAATCTCGATGCCCGACTTCGACATCGACTTCGACGAGCGTCGTCGCAGCGAGGTCATCCGCTACGTCTCCGACAAGTACGGCGACGACCGGGTGGCGATGATCGTCACCTACGGCACCATCAAGGCCAAGCAGGCGGTCAAGGACTCCTCGCGGATCCTCGGCTACCCCTTCGCGATGGGCGACCGGATCACCAAGGCGATGCCGGCCGCGGTGATGGGCAAGGACGTCCCGCTGCCGGGCATCTTCGACCCGGCCCACAAGCGCTACGGCGAGGGCGGCGAGTTTCGCGCCCTCTACGACGGTGACGCCGACGTGAAGCGGGTCGTCGACACCGCGATGGGTATCGAGGGCCTCAAGCGGCAGTGGGGGGTGCACGCGGCCGGCGTGATCATGTCGAGCGAGCCCCTCGGTGACGTGATCCCGCTCCTGAGGCGACCGGCCGACGGCGCGATGATCACGCAGTTCGACTACCCCACGTGCGAGGCCCTCGGCCTGATCAAGATGGACTTCCTGGGGTTGCGCAACCTCACGGTGCTCGACGACGCGCTGAAGAACATCGAGGCCAACCGGGGGGAGCAGCTGGTGCTCGAGGACCTCGCCCTCGACGACGCCGCCTCCTACGAGCTCCTCAGCACCGGCAACACGCTCGGCATCTTCCAGCTCGACGGCGGCCCGATGCGTTCGCTCCTGCGGCTGATGCGCCCCGACAGCTTCGAGGACATCTCCGCGGTCCTGGCTCTCTACCGGCCCGGTCCGATGGGCGTCGACTCGCACACCAACTACGCGCTGCGCAAGAACGGCAAGCAGGAGATCAAGCCGATCCACCCCGAGCTCGAGGAGCCCCTCTCGGAGATCATCGGCCAGA
>JAOPXC010000295.1 GCA_025965335.1 Nocardioides sp.
GCGGCGCCGTTGCCCGCGTAGGTCTGGTTGCCATAGGCATTGCTCGACCCGTTGAACTCGGCCGAGCGGCGGAACACCGGGTTGTTGCTCTGCATGGTCTCCTCCTTGGAGGCCGGGGGTGGCCATCTACCTGACGGCTCACCGGCGACACCCAGTCTAGGTGGGTGTCTTCCTGTGCAACGTCTGTGCATCCCGGGACGTTCCCGGGAGGGGCCCGCTCAGGCTGTGCGGCGCACCACTTGGACGGTGACCACCCGGTCGGATGTGGGCCGGACCGACAGGTGCCGCTTCGACTGGCTCACGACCCGGCCGTGCTCGACGATCACGCGGTAGCCGTGCGGGTAGTGCACCGGGCTCACGAAGATCTCGGTGGGAGCCGTGATCCGGCGGTCCGGCCGGTACCTGAACCGGAACGCACCGGTCAACGTGTCGAACGACATCTGCAGGGGGGTGCCGGCAATGGCCTGGGCGTAGGTCCGCACGAGCGTCCGGACCTTGTCCTGCTTGGCGCTGGAGAGCGATCGGTCGTCGCGGAACAGCCCCTGGGAGTTGTCGGCGGTGGTGGGATCGTTCCAGAACTTGTAGGCCCAGTGGGTCCAGCCCATCAGGAACCGGTCGGCCACGTCCGCGTCGATGTGGATCGCTCGCACGTTGTCGGTGGCACCCCACTCGCTCATCATCGGCACCGCCTTCATGGTCCGCGACTGCTCGAGTGCGTGCCGTTGGCGTCCCTCGGCGAAGCCCCAGCAGTTCTCGGTGTCGCCACCCGGTATGCCCTGGCTCTCCAGGAACACGTCCGGGCAGTAGCTGTGCCACGAGAACCCGAGCTGCCGCTCGCCGCGCATCGGCGTGAACGCGGTGTCGACCGGCTGGCCGCCGGCGAACTGCTGAGGCTCCCACCACACGATGTTGCGGCCGTCGAGCCTGCGGATGGCGCGGGTGGCCTTCTCCATCGCGGGCTGCAGCTCCGCGGCGTACGACGGGAGGCAGCCGCCGAGCAGGCAGCCGGGCCACTCGAGGCCCATCCACGGCTCGTTGATCAGGTCGTAGCCCATCAGGTAGGGCTGGTCGCTCCACCGCTTCACCGCGACCTCCCAGGCGGCAACCCAGTCGTCCAGGAGGCCGTCCTTGTTGGCCCAGAAGTTGTCGAAGAGCGTGGACAGCTCGGGCAGCCAGTAGCCCGTGGGGAACGGCGCGGTAACCGGGGGCGTGAGGTTGAACGGCGCGGGCCGGTGCACGGCCCAGTCGGGGACGCCCTCGCCGCCGTACGTCTCGTGCCACTGGTCCTGGTGCATGTCGAGCTGCATCCAGATCTTCTGATTGGCCAGCAGGTCGATGACCCGTTGCCACTTCTTCAGGTACGCCGGGTCGGCGACACCGGCCCGGTCGGGGGTCAGCCCGGCCCAGAGGGTGCCGATCCGGGCTCCGTTGAAGCCGTGCCGGGCCAGCCAGCGCGCGTCGGCCGGGCGGAAGCCGGTCAGCGAGTTCGGGGGCGCGTAGGGCGCGCGCTTGTAGACGAGGTTGAGCCCGTGCACGATCACCACCCGGCCCTGGGGATCGACCAGCCACCGGCCCCGGCGGTGCAGCTGCGGTGGCCCCTGGCTGTCGCCGGCTTCGGGAAGCACGCCGGTCGAGCCCCTCGCCTCGGTCGAGACCCGCACGTCGGTCGAGCTGGTCGAGACCTCCGTCGTCGAGCCCACAACCCCGCCCGCAAGGAGGGCCGCGGCCAGGGTCAGGGCGATCCGGTGTCTGCGCACGGTCACCCAACGACCGGGACCCGGGAAGGTGACCGTCGACACGCTCGCGGCCCGCGACGCAGGTAGGGAAATTGCTCAATTGGGTCCGGACAAACGAAAAATGCGGCCTACGTCAATTCGATTTCCTTTCGAGCTGACCCGCAGCAACGCGTGACCCGAATGGGGCCCGGACGACCCGTCCGGGCCCCGTTCGGTCCGCGCTACGCACGTCGTACGGCGTGCACCACCGTGTCGCGCAGCGTCATCGGCTCGCCGTCGCGGTCGATCAGGCGCACGGGCGCGTCGGCCACCCGGACCTCCCACCCGCGTGGGCCGAGCAGGGCGGTCACCTGCTCGGGCGGGAACAGGATGTCGGGGGCATCGTGGTGTCGCGCGCCGGAGGCGAGGTCGTCCGGGTGGTGCCCGACGACAAGCAGCGAACCGCCAGGTCGCACGGCTGCCGCAAGTCGCGCGTAGAGCCCGTCGAACAGCCCGCGCGGGACGTGCATGAACTGGGCCGAGACGAGATCGAACTCCGCCGGGAGCGGGGCACCCGCCAGCAGGTCGGCCCGCAGCCACGTCAGTCGCCCGGAGACGTCCGGCGCCAGGGTCGCAGCTCGTGCGGCGGCCCGGTCGATGGCCACCTGGGACAGGTCGAGCCCGGTGACGGTCCAGCCGCGCGAGGCGAGCCAGATCGCGTCGGTGCCCTCACCGCTGCCGACGTCGAGGGCGTTGCCCGGAGAAAGGTCGGAGGCGTGCTCGACCAGCCTCGGGTTGGGGTCCCGGCTCCAGATCGCGTCGGACTCGGCGTACCGCGCGTCCCAGAACTCCTGGGTCCACATCCGTGAGATGTCGTGCTCTTGGCTCATCTGCCCTCCCAGTCGCTCTCCCGCCGATCCAAGCACGCTCCTCCGCCTCGTAGTGCCGCCGGTCGTCCCCGCAGCCCGCGGCAGCCCACCGATCGAGAGCGAACCGAGGTGTGGCCGCACCATCGGGTGCGACAAGGCATCATTGACAGTTCGGAACCCCCGGGGTCAGGAGGGAGGGTTCCGGTGACGGTGCGAATGGATCGTCGCCAGGGAGAGGACGCAGGGATGGATTTCAGCCCCACCACCAAGATCTGCTCGTTCTGCGGCGTGCGCGGCACGCGCAAGACGAAGTTCGCCGGGGGGCTCGGCGCGATGATGTGCTCCGACTGCCTCGAGTACTACCACGACGTGTTCGCCTCCAAGAAGCGCATGGCCGCCATCTCCAGGCCGCCCTGGGAGCAGATGGCTGACACGGAGGTGCTGAGCAAGCTCCCCCTCATCGCCCAGACCGGGGACCAGGTCAACGGGTTCCTGGTGGAGTGGGTTCGGCTGGCACGGTCTCGAAAGTTGTCCTGGGCCGAGATCGGCAAGGCCATGGGCACGTCGCGCCAGGCCGCCTGGGAGCGCTTCGCCTCGGTCCGGGCGGACGATCAGAACGAGACCGCCTGATCCGGAGCCCGTGGAGCGACCGGGTCGTGTCCTGCCCTGGTTGGAGGATGCGGTCGCACCCTCGTCGGTGACCGGTCGAACCACCCAGGCGATCCTCCTCGTAGTCCTGCAGGTTGCCCACGAGGAATCGACCGCGGGGCCCGGGAGGCCGCGGTGCCGGATCGCCATGCTGCGACACATCCCCCTCCGGGGGCTGCCGTGGGGGTCGATCTAGGCCCGGATATATCCAGCGGAGGTGCTCCGCCGTTGAGCGATCTGGATTGTTCGAGCCGGGGCGTACTTCAATCGGCGCATTGTCGAGCCTTCCTGTCAGGGCGATCAGATGTTCGTCATGTATTTCTTGACGAATGAAAAGACTACCTTGACGAATGGCCACGGCCGGACCGGGCGCCTCGACAATTCGGAAAGGCGCGCAATCGACCCAGGAAACGTACCGACGTTACGTCAAGTAAATCTTGAGAGAATCGCCGGACGCGGGGCCAGATCCGGGGTTAACGTGCATGCATCCGGCACCCTGGCTCGCTCTCGGCAGTCCCGCCCCGGCCACTGCGCCGGAGCCCCTCATGGCGTCATCTCGCCGCACGATCCTGCCCATCTGCGTCAGCGTCCCGATCACGGGTCTGGCGCTGGCCGTCCTCCTGACCACGAACTCGTCACCGGCGTCCGCTGCCCAGCCCCCGGTGGGTCTCGGGACCGCCACCTCGTTCGCCGTGCTCGCCGGCACCACCGTCACCAACACCGGCCCGAGCACGATCAGCGGTGACCTGGGGGTGAGCCCCGGCGCCGCGGTGACGGGCTTCCCACCCGGGAACGTCAACAACGGCACCATCCACGCGGCGGACGCCGTCGCGCTGCAGGCACAGAACAACCTGACCACGGCGTACAACGACGCGGCCGGGCGCGGCCCGGTGGTCGACAAGACCGGACAGAACCTGGGTGGCCAGACCCTGGTGTCGGGTGTGTACGGCGACAGCAGCGGCATGGCCCTGACCGGCACTGTCACGCTGGACGCCCAGGGAGATCCTGACGCCGTCTTCGTCTTCCAGGCGGGCTCGACCCTGGTCACGGCCAGCAACAGCACCGTCGCGCTGATCGGCGGGGCGCAGGCCTGTCACGTCTACTGGCAGGTGGGGAGCTCGGCCACACTCGGCACCGGAACCACCTTCGTGGGCACCGTCATGGCCCTGACCAGCGTGAGCGTCCAGACCGGCGCCAGCGTCCGTGGTCGCATCATGGCCAGGAACGGGCAGGTCTCGCTCGACAACAACACGATCCTGCGCTCGGACTGCGCCGCACCGACCACGCCCCCGTCGGCCACCGCGACGGTGACGCCGGCGCCCACCGTCGCGCCGACGGTCGCGCCCACCGCGACTCCGACGCCTACCGCTCCGGGACAGACACTGACCCCGACCCCGACAACGACCGGATCCTCCACCCCGACACCTACCACCTCCACCGCAACCCCCACCGTCCCGACGTCGACGAGCAAGTCTCCGGGCGCGCCCGGGATCGGCATCGGCAGGCCGCCCGTCCCGACCGGGCACCCCGGGACCGGCCGCGACCCCGCCCCCGACGGCGACATCCCCTGGCTGGTCCTGGGCATCGTGGCCCTGATCGGTGCCGGCGGAGCAGCCGTCCTGGGCTCGGGCATGTCGCCGCCACGCGCCCGGCGTCGGCGACCGTGACCTCAGGCTTGCGGGCACCGACGTCGGAACGGGTGCCTGGCGGCCGCGCCACCCGCGAGCTCCCCCGGAAACGTACGGATCGTCCGCGTTTCACGGATCGTTTTTTCGAGACAAACCTTTTCGAGACAAAACCATTTGGTGCCCCCGCTGGGACTCGAACCCAGACTTTCTCGCTCGCTGTCGGGGCGTGTCGGCTTATCCGGCGGGGCGGGCTCGTTTAAGAGACGCCGGACCAGGTTGTTCTTCGCGGCCGGTGACAGGTTCGAATTCTCGAGCTCGTCGATCGCCGGTTGTAGTGCCGGGTCGCCAATTCTCGAAAAACGAACGGATCATCCACTACGACGTC
>JAOPXC010000325.1 GCA_025965335.1 Nocardioides sp.
TGTGCCTGAGGACGCCCCATGCGGCGTTCTCAGGCACACGACTCAGTCGTCGCTCCGCGGGTCCAGGCTCGGGTAGCCCGCCTTCGGCTCCAGACCCTCCGGGTTGTCCTCCGGCCCACCCGCCGCCTGCTCGGGCGGGACCGCCGCGTCGGGGTCGCGCTCCTCGCGTGCGGTGTCACGGACGCCGTCGGTGCCGTGCTGGCCGGGGCCGGCGGGGCCCTCCCGCTCGCTGCTGACGCCCATCTCGCCGGCCGCGCCGTCGGGGCCGCCGGCGTTGGGGTTGGAGTCGCGGATGTCGGTCGGCTGCTCGTTGCCGGTGCCGTTCTCGGTGCTCATGCGGGTGACTCCTCCTCGGGCCTGGTGCTCTCGTCGGGATCCTGGGTCGCGCGGGTGGACGTGTCCTCGCCCTCCTTCAACACCTCCGGCGCGGCTTCCTCGACGGCCGGGTTGTCGTCGGGGTCGAGGTCGCGGCTCGCGGGCGGATCGGGCTCGTCCTCCTTGACGGCGTCGGGGCCGCCGGGGTTGGGCTCGCCGGGCTCGATCTCCGGCTCGGGCATCGGGCCGAGGTCGTTACTGTCGGTGGGCATCTGGTCTCCGTCAGTCAGGGGTGAAACCGAAGGCGCTGTACGCCGTGGTCGTACCCGTTCGGATGCCGTCCAACACCGACAGCTCGTGCGGCACCACGGGGTCGGGGAGGTCGTCGAGCCCGCACCAGCGCAACTCGGCGCACTTCTCGGGCTCGACGATCCGGGGCTCACCGGTCCAGTCCCGGCAGGTGAAGAAGAAGTCGATCCGCTCGTCGATGGGCTCCCCGCTGGCCGTGCGCTGCATGGCGGTCACGAACTCCAGGTCGAGATCGCGTACGTCGAGCTCCTCGATCGCCTCGCGCCGGGCGGCGTCGAGGGCCGTCTCGCCCCGCTCGACATGTCCCGCGGCCGCGGCGGCCCAGTGGTCGTCCATGTAGCCGGTGTTCCGGCGCAGCTGCAACAGCACCTCCGGCCCGGAGACCGCATCACGCACGAGGAAGACGTAGGCGGCCGGGACGACGACGAACCGGCCCTCGACGGTGGTCAGGGTTCCTCGTCCACGGGCGTGACGTCGTGCGGGGTGAGCGCGGGCTCGCCGGTCTCGTCGTAGACGGTCCCGGTGTCGGGGGACACGACCACGGCCTCGTCGGCCTCGTACTCCTCGGGATCCGCCGGGTGATCCGCCTGGTCCTCCGCGAGGTCCTCCGCGAGGTCGTCGAGCGGTACCTCGGGTGGGACGTCGGTCATGTCACTCTCCTCCGGAGCCGTCGGACGGTTCGTCGAGACTGGTCTCGGCATTCTGCTCCTGGAGTCGCCGGTCCCGCGTCCCCTGTTCACGGGTCCCCAGGTCGGGCTCGCCGACGTCGCCGTCGTCCTCGGGCCTGGTGACCCGCTGGACCTGTGGGCCCGGGTCCTGACCCTCCTCGCCCGGCGTGTCCGGCCCGGCCGGCGCGTCCGTGCGCTGCGGCCCTCCGGGCGGCCGGGGCGCGTCCAGGTCCCTGGCGTCGTTCGCGCTCATGTCGTCCTCTCCACGTCGGATCCGCCCGGTCCGGGCGGCCCCCCTGCGGTTCCTTGACACACTAGCCACATGGCGGGGATCCCAATCGTGGCCGTGGTCGGGGCCACCGCCTCCGGCAAGACCGGTCTCTCGCTCGACCTCGCCGAGCGACTCGGGGGCGAGATCGTCAACACCGACGCGATGCAGGTCTACCGCGGCATGGACATCGGCACCGCCAAGCTGCCCCCGGCCGAACGTCGCGGTATCCCGCACCACCTGCTCGACACCCTCACCGTGCGCGACCTGGCGACGGTGGCGCAGTTCCAGGGCTGGGCACGCGCCGTCGACGCAGAGCTGCGAGCCGGCGGTCGGGTCCCGGTGCTGGTGGGCGGTTCCGCGCTGTACACCCGCGCGATCCTCGACCGCTTCGAGTTCCCCGGCACCGACCAGGAGGTACGCCGTGAGCTCGAGGCCGAGCTCGAGCGCGCCGGCTCGGCGGCCCTCCACGAGCGGCTGGCCGGGCTCGACCCGGAAGCGGGCACCCGGATCCAGGTCGAGAACGGGCGGCGCATCGTGCGTGCCCTGGAGGTCATCGCGCTCACCGGCCGGGCCTACTCGGCCTCGCTCCCCACCCTCGAGTACGCCGACCCCCTCACCATCCAGATCGGCGTCGACATCGACCGGCCGACGCTCGACCGACGCATCGAGCAGCGTGTGGACCACATGTTCGAGCAGGGCTTCGTCGACGAGGTCGAACGGCTGCTCGCCGAGGGCCTGGCCGAGGGGCCCACGGCCGGCCGGGCGATCGGCTACCGCGAGGTCCGGGCGTACCTCGCCGGCGAGCTGGGCCTCGACCGGGCCCGCGAGCAGACCATGGCGGCCACCCGCCGCTTCGCCCGGCGGCAGGACTCGTGGTTCCGCAAGGACCCGCGCATCGTCTGGGTGGACCACGACGACCCGGACCGCGCGGACCTGGCCGCGGCCGCGGTGGGACGGCTGGTCAGCGGCTGACGTCGTAGAGCACGTGCGTCGCGACCCGCGACACCCGCACGTCGCGCTGCACGAGCCGGTGCCGGCCCGTTCCGGCGAACAGCGGGGTCCCGGCCCCCAGGAGCTCCGGGGACAGGTGCACCCGGAGCCGGTCGACGACTCCGGCTTCCAGGCAGGCGGCGATCGTCGCCCCGCCACCCATGATGTACACGTCCTTGTCGCCCGCGACCGCCAGCGCCTGCCGGACCGCGGATGCCGGGCCGTCCGTGACGAAGGTCCAGTCCAGCGGCAGCCGCGTCCGGCCCGGCGGCGCGCCGGTCAGCACGAAGAACGGCGGCTTCCCGACCTGGTCGGCGCCGTACCCCATCTCCTCGTTCCAGCCCCGCGGCCCGTCGATCACGTCGAAGGTGTTGCGGCCCATGATCACGGCGCCGCTGGCCGCGGTCAGCTCTTCGAGGAGCCCGCGGTCGACCGGGTCGTCGCTGTCGATGGCCCACGCGTGCAGGCCGTCGGAGTCCAGCCCCAGGCCGGCCTCGGGACCAGCCCCCGGCCCGGTGACGAAACCGTCGAGGGACATCGTGATGTCGGCGATGACTCTGCTCATGGACGTGCTGACCGGCCCCGGCGCCGCGACTCATCGGCGCAAGAACGGTCGGGCGCGGCCCGGCAAAACCCGGCCACACTGGGCCCATGACCGAAGACGGCTACGGAGCGGCGGGCCGCGACCGGCTGCGCGAGCTGCTCGACGCGGTGCTGGACGAGGACAACCGGACCCTGGACGACATGGCCGGGGACGCGTACTCCTCGCCGTACCACTTCAACCGCCAGCTCTCCCGCGGCGCCGGCGAGCCGCCGGTGTCGATGCGGCGCCGGGTGATGCTCGAGCGGGCCGCGTGGCAGTTGCGCCACGGTGCCTCGGTGACCGAGGTGGCGTTCGCGGCCGGCTACGAGTCGGTCGAGGGTTTCAGCCGGGCGTTCTCACGCGGCTACGGGCACCCGCCGAGCGCGGTGCGCACCAGCGAGGGCGGTACGACGCACTGGCTGCCCGCACCGAACGGCATCCACTTCCACCCGCCGACCTCGTTGTGGATCGACAGCCGGGTCGAGCAGGCCGGGCCGTCCGCGAGCGAGGTGACGGCGCTGCTGGTGCACCACGACGTCGACGACACCCGAGAGCTGCTGGAGCTGGCGGCGAAGCTGTCCGACGAGGAGTACCGCCGTGTCCAGCTGCCCGGCAACGTCGTGCTGCCGTGGGACGGGCCGGAGGAGTCGGTCGCGGCCGTCCTCGAGCACCTCGTCTGGGCCCTCGAGGTCTGGGTCGCTGCGATCGACGGGGCGGACACGCCGCCCCGGAATGCCGCCGGGGCGATCGACGACCCGGCCGCCCTGACGGCGCGGCACGACGCCGTCGCGCCGCGGTGGCTCGCGACGGTCCGCGACATCGAGCGGCGCGGCGCCTGGAGCGACCGCATCGTCGACGCGCTCTGCGAGCCGCCGGAGAGCTTCGTCCTCGGCAGCGTGATCGCCCATGTCCTGACGTACGCCGCGCACCGCCGCCAGCTGGTCCGCCAGCTGCTGCGCGCCCAGGGGCAGACCGTCGACCAGGGCGACCCGATCGACTGGCTCCGACGACGCACCGGAGGCATCGGATGACCCGCACGATCTTCTACACCGCGACCACGCTGGACGGCTACCTCGCCGACGAGCACGACTCGCTCGACTGGCTGTTCACCCAGGAGCTGGACGAGGACGGGCCGATGAACTACGGCCAGTTCATCAAGACCGTCGGCGCGATGGCGATGGGTGCCACGACGTACGCCTGGATCGGCGAGCACCTGGCGAGGACCGGTGAGCCGTGGACGTACGACGTGCCGTGCTGGGTCTTCACCCACCGGGAGTTCGAGCC
>JAOPXC010000331.1 GCA_025965335.1 Nocardioides sp.
GCGCCCAGGGTCGAGTCGTTGCCGTGGCCCGGGTAGAACCAGGTCTCGTCCGGCAACCGCTGGAAGACCTTGATCTCCACGTCGTTGATCAGCTGCTCGAAATCCTCCGGACTTGTGGTCCGTCCAACCCCGCCCGGGAAGAGCGAGTCGCCGGTGAACAGGTGCGGGTGGCCGGCGGGGTCGTCGTACAGCAGGGCGATCGAGCCGGGGGTGTGACCCGCGATCGCGACGACGTCGAGGACGCAGTCGCCGACCGCGACGATGTCGCCCTGCTTGACCGCGCGGGTGACCGGCACCCCGGTCTCGGCGGTGATCGCGTCCGCGTCCGGGATGCCGGCGACGACCTCCGCGCCGGTGGCGGCCGTCACCGCGGCGAGGGCTCGGTGGTGGTCCCAGTGCTGGTGGGTGGTGATGACCGTGGTCAGACCGGGGTCGCCGATGAGCGGGAGGAGCGTCTCGGGCTCGGCGGCCGCGTCGATCAGCACCTGGTCCCCGGTCGACGCGCAGCGCAGCAGGTAACAGTTGTTGGACATCTGCGGGTCGACGGCCACCTTGGTGATCGTCAGGTGCTCGAGCTCGCGGGTCTGCGGTGCAGCCCCCGGCTCGACGTCGCCCGTGTAGCTTCCTGCGTCGTTCACAAGGCTCCCATCCGCGGCAGTTCGATGCCGTCGCTCGTCGTCAGTCCCTCGCCGTTGCCGCGTCCCGTCAGCCACCAGCCGAGGTCGGCGGCGCTGCCGCTCACCACCGGGCCGCCGTCCCCGAGGGTCCAGGAGCGGTCGACGTCGGTCGCGAGGGCGACCAGTCCCCGGGGGCCGCCGGGGCGGGTGGTCATCGCCTCGACCAGGTGGACACCGAAGTCGCGCGGCCAGTCGGCGCGGGTGTAGTCCGACGCCAGGTCGACATGGTGGATCTCCACCTCCCGCCAGCGCATCCCGACGCTGCCACCGGCGGTGAAGGTGCGGTCGCTGCCCGCCGTGCGTTCGATGGTCGTGGCCCACCGGTCGTGGGGTACCGCGGCGAGCGCGTCGGCGAAGAGCGTGGTGGAGGCGAGCAGGCGGTCGCGCAGGTCCCCGGGCGCGTGTCCGGCCAGCTCCTCGATGTCGGCGTCCCGGGCCTCCTGCGAGGCATACATCGGTGTCGGCCGGTTCGCCACGACGCCGGCAAGTGCGCCGGCCAGGCCCTCGGCATTGAGGACCAGGTGGGCGACGACGTGCGCCCGGGTCCACCCGGGCAGCAGGCTCGGCCCGCGCCACGCCTCCGGGACCAGTCCGTCGACCGCGCGGACCAGGCGTTGGGTCGCGTCGTGGAGGACATCGACGACGGGCTGCTCCACCATGGCCCCATCCTCACCCGTGGCGCCCCGGCAGGCCAAGCGAGGCGCGCCGCCGGCCCGGCAAACCCGGTCGGGCGGGGTGTCGGTGGCTCGTGAGATCGTGCACAGGTCGGTGTGGCGAGTTGCCCCGCCCACCTAGAATGGCGAACACTTGTTCGAACGCACTCAGGTCGACCAGCAGGGGACATTTTCAGTGGCTGATCAGCTCATCATCCGGGGAGCCCGGGAGCACAACCTCAAGGACGTGTCCCTCGACCTGCCCCGCGACGCGCTGATCGTCTTCACGGGGCTGTCGGGCTCCGGCAAGTCGTCGCTGGCGTTCGACACGATCTTCGCCGAGGGTCAGCGCCGCTACGTCGAGTCGCTCTCGGCGTACGCACGGCAGTTCCTGGGCCAGATGGACAAGCCCGACGTCGACTTCATCGAGGGCCTGTCGCCCGCCGTCTCGATCGACCAGAAGTCGACGTCGAAGAACCCCCGCTCGACCGTGGGCACGATCACCGAGGTCTACGACTACCTGCGGCTGCTCTACGCCCGCGCCGGGCGCCCCCACTGCCCGACGTGCGGGTCGCCGATCGAGCGGCAGACCCCCCAGCAGATCGTCGACCGGATCATGGCACTGGAGGAGGGGCGGCGCTTCCAGGTGCTGGCTCCGGTGATCCGGGGCCGCAAGGGGGAGTACGTCGAGCTGTTCAAGCAGCTGCAGACCCAGGGCTTCTCGCGGGTCAGAGTCAACGGCGAGACGCATGGGTTGGACGACCCACCGAAGCTCGACAAGCAGAAGAAGCACACGATCGAGGTGGTGGTCGACCGGCTCGCGGTCAAGGCCAGCTCCAAGCGGCGGCTCACCGACTCCGTGGAGACGGCGCTCAACCTGGCCGGCGGGCTGGTGGTGTTCGACTTCGTGGATCTGCCCGCGAAGGCCCCGGGTCGCGAGCTCCGGTTCAGCGAGAAGATGTCCTGCCCCAACGACCACCCCATCGACACCGACGACCTCGAGCCGCGCTCGTTCTCGTTCAACTCGCCGTTCGGCGCCTGCCCCGTGTGCCACGGCCTCGGCACCCGGATGGAGGTCGACCCCGAGCTGGTCGTCCCCAACCCGCAGGCCACGCTGGGCGAGGGCGCGATCCAGCCGTGGAGCCAGGCGCACGTCGCCGACTACTTCCTGCGCCTGATGGGCGCGCTGGGCACCGAGCTCGGCTTCGACCTGAACACGCCGTGGCAGGACATCCCCGCCGCCGCGCAGCAGTCCCTGCTGAACGGCCACAAGACCAAGGTCCACGTCGTCACCAAGAACCGCTACGGCCGGGAACGGGCCTACTACGCCGAGTTCGAGGGAGTCCGTCCCTACATCGAACGGCGGCACCGCGAGGCGGAGTCCGACACCAGCCGTGAGCGCTTCGAGGGCTTCATGCGCGAGGTGCCGTGTCCGACGTGCGGCGGCAGCCGCCTCAAGCCGGTCTCCATGGCGGTCACCCTGGGGTCCCGCGAGGCGGGCGGCCTGAACATCGCCGAGGTCTGCGCGATGCCGATCAACGAGTCCGCCGAGTTCCTGCGCAACCTCGACCTGACGGCGCGGGAGCGCCAGATCGGCGAGCGGGTGCTCAAGGAGATCCAGGAGCGACTGCGCTTCCTGCTCGACGTCGGCCTCGACTACCTCTCGCTCGACCGGCCCTCGGGGTCGCTGTCCGGGGGCGAGGCCCAGCGCATCCGGCTCGCGACCCAGATCGGCGCCGGACTGGTGGGGGTGCTCTACGTCCTCGACGAGCCCTCCATCGGGCTCCACCAGCGCGACAACAAGCGGCTCATCGAGACCCTGATCCGGCTCAAGAACCTCGGCAACACCCTGATCGTGGTCGAGCACGACGAGGACACCATCCGGGTCGCCGACTGGGTGGTCGACATCGGCCCGGGCGCGGGGGAGCACGGCGGCCAGGTGGTCCACAGCGGCAGCGTCGAGGGGCTGCTCGCCCATCCCGATTCGATGACCGGCCAGTATCTCTCCGGTCGACGCGAGATCCCGGTGCCCGAGGTTCGTCGTCCGCGCACCCGAGGTCGCGAGCTGACCGTCCACGGCGCCCGTGAGCACAACCTGCGCGACGTCGACGTGTCGTTCCCGCTCGGGCTGTTCGTGGCGGTGACCGGGGTGTCGGGCTCGGGCAAGTCGACGTTGGTCAACGACATCCTCTACACCTCGCTGGCCAAGCAGATCTACAACGCCCGGGCGGTGCCGGGGCGGCACCAGAAGATCAGCGGGCTCGAGCACGTCGACAAGGTCATCCACGTCGACCAGTCGCCGATCGGACGCACCCCGCGGTCCAACCCCGCGACGTACACCGGCGTCTTCGACCACATCCGCAAGCTGTTCGCCTCGACTCCGGAGGCGAAGATGCGGGGCTACCTGCAGGGGCGGTTCTCCTTCAACGTCAAGGGCGGCCGCTGCGAGGCCTGCTCGGGCGACGGCACGATCAAGATCGAGATGAACTTCCTGCCCGACGTCTACGTCCCGTGCGAGGTCTGCCACGGTGCCCGCTACAACCGGGAGACGCTCGAGGTGCACTACAAGGGCAAGACCATCGCCGAGGTGCTCGACATGCCGATCGAGGAGGCCGTCGACTTCTTCGCCGCGGTCCCCGCCATCTCCCGGCACATGAAGACGCTGGTCGAGGTGGGCCTCGGCTACGTCCGGCTCGGGCAGCCCGCCACCACCCTCTCCGGCGGCGAGGCTCAGCGGGTCAAGCTCTCCTCCGAGCTGCAGAAGCGGTCCACCGGGCGGACCGTCTACGTGCTGGACGAGCCCACGACCGGTCTCCACTTCGAGGACATCCGCAAGCTCTTGCTCGTCCTCGGCCGGTTGGTCGACCAGGGCAACACGGTGCTGGTGATCGAGCACAACCTGGACGTGATCAAGACCGCCGACTGGGTGGTCGACATGGGCCCCGAGGGCGG
>JAOPXC010000379.1 GCA_025965335.1 Nocardioides sp.
GTGCTGACGGTGCCCAGCCGGGCATTGCAGAGCGACGGCAGCACCACGTACGTCAACAGGATCGTGAACGGCAAGACCGTCAAGACCACCGTCAAGACGGGCACCGCATACGGCCCCTCGACCGAGGTCGTGTCGGGCCTGAGCGAGGGCGACACCGTCGAGATCCCCGGCGTCACGCGGCCCACGGGTGGTGCCGGCACCGGCGGGACCCAGCAGGGCTTCCCGGGCGGTGGCGGGGGCTTCCCCGGCGGTGGCGGAGGCTTCCCGGGCGGTGGCGGGGGCTTCCCGGGCGCAGGGGCCGGCCAGTGAAGGCGATCATCGAGCTGGCCGGGGTCCGCAAGACGTATCGCTCGGGCAGCATCGAGTTCGAGGCCCTGCGCGGGGTGGACACCCGCATCGACGAGGGCGAGTACGTCGCCGTCATCGGGCCGTCCGGGTCCGGCAAGTCGACGCTGATGAACATCCTCGGCTGCCTCGACAACCCCACGGAGGGCAGCTACCTGCTCGCCGGCGAGGACGTGTCACGGATGAGTGAGGCGCAGCTTGCGGAGGTCCGCAACCGGCGCATCGGCTTCGTCTTCCAGCAGTTCCACCTGCTGTCCAGCCTGCCTGCGTGGCGCAACGTCGAGCTGCCGCTGGTGTACGCCGGCGTGCCGCGCGCCGCCCGTCGCGAACGGGCGATCGAGGCGCTGACCCGGGTCGGGCTGGCCGACCGCATCGACAACAAGCCGGGCGAGCTCTCCGGTGGCCAGCAGCAGCGAGTCGCCGTCGCCCGCGCGCTCGTCACCGAGCCGGCGCTGATCCTGGCCGATGAGCCGACCGGCAACCTCGACTCCGCGTCGACCGCCGACGTGCTGGCCCTGCTCGAGGAGCTGCACGGGGCCGGCCGCACCATCGTGCTGATCACCCACGAGCACGAGGTGGCGCGGAATGCCCAGCGAAACCTGGTGATCCGCGACGGCGAGATCACTTCGGACGAGCTCACCGGAGCCCACGCATGAACTGGTTCGAGACCGTGCGCGCCGGCATCGAGGCCATCCGCGCACACCGGCTCCGCTCGGCCCTCACCATGCTCGGCATCGTCATCGGCATCTCGTCGGTGATCCTCACTGTCGGTCTGGGCCAGGGCGCCCAGGACCAGGTGAAGCAGCAGATCAGCGCACTCGGCAGCAACCTGCTCATCGTCTCGCCGGGCAGCAGCACCGACGCGACCGGGATGCGCCGGGGCTTCGGCTCGGCGTCCACGCTGACCCTCAACGACGCGACCGCGATCGCGGACGGCTCCGTCGTCCCGGACGCGAAGAGCGTCGCGCCGACGACCTCCACCTCGACGGCGCTCACCGCGGGGCAGACGAACTGGACGACGTCGGTCGTCGGCACCACGACGAACTGGCTCGGCGTACGGACCCGGCAGGTGTCGGACGGCCGCTTCTTCACCGCCGACGAAGTGACCCAGGCAGCCGACGTCGTGGTCCTGGGGTCCGACACCGCCACCCAGCTGTTCTCCTTCGGCAGCCCCGTCGGGCAGACCGTGAGCGTGGACGGGACGCCGATGACGGTGATCGGCGTGCTCGCTCCGTCGGGCTCGTCGTCGAGCGGCACCAGCGAGGACGACCAGGCCGTGATGCCGATCAGTACCGCGATGCGGCTGAGCGGCAGCACCACCGGATCGGTGTCGACCATCTACGTCGAGGCGATGTCGGCCAACACGCTGAGCGCGGCCTACCAGGAGATCAACGCCCTGCTGCTCAACACGCACGGCGTGAGCGCGGACGCCGCCGACTTCAACATCGCGACCCAGGACTCGCTGGTGGCGACCGCGAACTCCACCAACAAGACCCTGACCGTCCTGCTCGGCGGCATCGCCGCGATCTCGCTGCTCGTCGGCGGGATCGGGGTCATGAACATCATGCTGGTCTCGGTCACCGAGCGCATCCGCGAGATCGGGCTGCGCAAGGCGCTCGGCGCCACACCGTCGGTGATCCGACGCCAGTTCCTGGTCGAGGCATCGGTGCTCGGCCTGGCCGGCGGGGTGATCGGCGTGGCCATCGGCTACGTCGGCGCCACCGTGCTGCCGGGCCTGATCAACCAGCCCGTCAGCGTCTCCGCATTCGCCACCCTCGCCGCCATCGGCACCGCCCTGGCGCTCGGCATCGGCTTCGGGGTCTACCCCGCGAGCCGCGCCGCCCGCCTGACCCCGATCGACGCGCTCCGCAGTGAGTGAGCGCGAAACCCCCTCCGGAAGGACCGTTCCACAATGAAGCTCAGCCGCATGACGGTCGCCAGTGCGACCTCCGTCCTCCTGCTCGCCGCCCTCGCCGGCTGCGGCGGGAACTCCCCGGCAACCCAGTCCGACGGCACCTCGGCCGCGCCGGCCCAGGGAGCCCCGGCCCAGGGCGCCCCGGCCGGGATGCCCGGGGCTTCCGGCACGATCGCCGCGATCAGCGGCAAGACCCTGCAGGTCCAGGACGACCAGACCGGACAGGTCGCGGTGACCTGGACGGCGAAGACGACGTTCACCCGCGAGGCTGACGCAGCACTCGCCGACGTGACGGTGGGTAAGTGCGTGGTGGTCGGGGCCGACCCCGCGACCAGCGGCTCCAACACGGGCACCGTCGCCGCGACCTCGGTGCGAATCGCCGACGCCGTCAACGGGGCCTGTGCCGGTGGCCCCGGCTTCGGCGGGCCCGGTGGCGGGCCCGGCGGACGGCCCGGCGGCATGCCCACGGACCGACCCAGCAACCTGCCCGGCGGCGGGGCCGGCTTCCCCGGCGGGATGCGGCCGGGCACCGTCGGCCAGGTCACCGCGGTCAGCGCCTCCGGGTTCACCGTCGACGCGATCCAGCCCGGGGCGGCCTCCAGCACTGCCGCGACAGCACCCGTCACGGTGACGGTCGCCGGTGCCACCACGTTCACGAAGACAGTGGACGCGGCGTCTGCCGACCTCTCGGTCGGGCTCTGCGCGACGGCAACCGGCAGCGCTGACAACACCGGCGCGGTCTCCGCGACCCGGATTGCGCTCAGCAACCCGGTGGCCGGTGCCTGCAACTCCGGGATGCGGGGCCGCATGGGCGGCGGCCTGCCGGCTGCGGGCAACCAGTCGTGAACACGCGTTCCATCGTCCGTCGGGGCGTGGTGGCCGTCTCGGTCGTCGCCCTGGCGGGGGGTGGGTATGCCGCGTACGCCGCCGCAGCGACGCCCGGCGCGTCGTACCGCACCGCCGCCGTGACCGCGGCCGACGTCGAGAAGACCCTGGCCCTGTCGGGGACCATCGAGCCCGCCGGACGGGCGGACCTGGCGTTCGGGACATCGGGCACGGTCGGGTCGGTCCCGGTGACCGCCGGCGACACCGTCAAGGCCGGCCAGGTGCTGGCGCGGCTCGACCGGCGCAGCCTGCGCCACGCCGTCAGCTCGGCGCTGTCCGACGTAGCCACGGCCCGGGCGCAGCTCCAGGCCGACGAGGACGCGCAGTCGCAGACCGTCAGCGCCGCGACGACGAACGCGCCCACCACGCCGGCCCCCAACCCGCCGGCCGGGGGCCAGCAGCCCCAACAGCCTCAGCAGCCGACGCCGACCGCCGGCACGGGTGGGGGAGGCGGCGGGGGCACCGACGGGGCCCTGGCCGACGCGCTGGCCGCGGCCCTCAAGTCACTCGGGCAGGAGCAGCAGGCCGTCACGTCCGCCCAGTCCGCCGCCACCTCGGCGATCACGGATGCCAGGGCGGCGCTGACCGCCCAGACGACCGCCTGCGAGAACGCCTTCCAACCCAGCACCACCCCAGACCCGACGACGAATCCAACGCAGGACCCGACCGACGGGGTCACCCAGGACCCGACGCCGAACCCAGCAGACGCCGCGTGCACGGCCGCGCTGGCCGTCGTGCAGACCGCGCAGGACAAGGTCGCCGCGGCCCAGGACGCACTTCAGTCGGCGCTCGTGAAGCTGACCGGCACCCTGACGGCCGCCGCGCAGATCCTGCAACAGGGCGCCCAGCAACCCGCGGCGACCAACAACCCGAGCCCCACCCAGCCCACCACCCAGCCGACGCAACCGACGCAACCGACCCAGCCCCAGCAGCCGACGCAACCGACCCAGCCCACGCAGCCGACGCAACCGACCCAGCCCCAGCAGGGGATGTCGAGCCAGGGCACGCCGTCGAGCGGGTCACCCGGCGGCACCCAGGGGGCCCAGACCGTCACCGCCGCGACGCTGGCGCGGGACCAGGCCGCCATCGACACGGCCAAGGCCGGGCTCGTGGCGGCGCGCCAGTCGCTGCGCTCGTCGACCCTGAGGGCGCCGTACGCCGGCACCGTCGCCTCGGTGGGCATCGCGCCCGGCGACGCGGCGTCGGCGGGCACCGACGTCCTGGTCGTGGTCGCCCACGGCACCACGACCGTCGAGCTCAACGTCACGGACACCCAGGTTCGTCAGCTCCACCTCGGTCAGGTCGCGCAGGTGACCCCCGTCGGTGCGGAGCAGGCCCTCGCCGGCAAGGTCACCCGGATCGGGGCCGTCCCGGCCACCGACGACCAGGGCAACACGACGTACCCGGTCACCATCACCCTCGACGGGCGCAACCTCGCGCTGCCCACGGGTGCGACCGCCGCGGTCGCCGCCGTGGTCGGGACCGCGAAGAACGCGCTCACGGTGCCGACCTCGGCGGTCGACCAGGGCACGGTGCTGGTGGTGAAGAACGGCACGGCCACCCCCACGCGGGTCACGACCGGTGTCGTCGGCGCCACCCGCGTCGAGATCGTCGACGGGCTGAAGGCAGGGGACCAGGTGGTCCTCGCCGACCTGTCGGCCACCGTCCCGACCGGCAGCCAGCCGACATTCGCGGGTGGCGGCGGGCTGGGCGCGGGGTTCGGCGCCGGGGGCGCCGGCGGCGGACCGATGCGCTTCCCGGGCGGTGGCGGGCAGCCGGGAGGGTGACCCTGGGCCCGCGTGCCAGTCTGGAGAGGGACGGTGGAGGCTCCGCCGTCCGAGAGGAGCGGCACCATGACCTCCGTCCACGGGACCATGGCCACCGACCGTCCCGAGCGCTACGCCAAGCAGCTCACCAGTCACTGGTCCGATCGGGGCCCGGTCACCGAGGAGGACGGTGCCGTCGTGCAGCGCTGGGAAACCGGCCACGTGCTGGTGCTGCGCCCGGTCGAGGGCGCCCTGGACATCGAGGTCTCGGTCCCCGACGGGGGCGACGCCGCCCGGTTCGCGCAGGTCGTCAAGGAGCACCTGGAGCGGTTCGGCCAGCGCGACGAGCTCGACGTCGTCTGGCACGTCTGAGGTGTCGACGCGCTCGAGCCGCCCGTGTCAGGCGCTCTCGCGCAGGTCCGCCGGCACCGTCGCCGGGCAGGCTCAGAGGACGTGCTGGCCGTACATCTCGCCGAGCGGGTCCGCGATCAGCTCGAGGCGGGCTCCGTCTGGATCGCGGAAGTAGATCGACACGTCGCTGTGCACCTCGTGCTCGACCCCGGCCTCGGTGAGCCGGGCCCGCAGGAGCGCCCAGCGTTCGGGTTCGACCGAGATGGCCAGGTGGTGCAGCCCGCCGAGAACCTCGGCGTACGGCCCCACGTCGAGGCCCGGGAAGTCGAAGAACGCGAGCAGGTTGTCGTGGCCGATGTCGAAGAAGAAGTGCGAGGACCCGGCGTAGTCGCGGTTCTCGATCAGCTCGGTCAGCGGGAAGCCGAGCACGTCCTGGTAGAAGCGCACGGTCCGCTCGACGTCGGTGCTGATCAGGGCCATGTGATGCAGGCCCCGGGCGGTGGAGGCCGGACGCTCGTCGGCCGGCTTCAGGTGCGTGCTGCGGATGCGGTCGCGCTCGACCCCGAGGGCGGCCAGGTCACGGGTGGTGTCGCTCATCAGTAGATGATGCGCCACCGGCACGGTCCTCCACCATGCGGAGCTCTGGTCTAGATGACTAAGCCAGATAGGCGGTGATGGCCTCGCGCAGGCCCCGTCGGGCCTCCTCCAGGTCCATGTAGGTGCTGAGGGTCTCCTCGACGTACAGCCCGCGCAGGGTGGCGGGCAGCATGTTGCGGACCCGCGCCAGCTTGGCGGGGTCCACGTCGAGGTCGTCGAAGGCGCTGTCGACGATCTGGGTCCAGTCCACCTCCCACGCCGCGATCGCGGCGGCCGTGCGGGGGAAGGAGACCTCGAGGTCCGCCCGCTTGTTCGGCAGCGCGCTGCGCAGGTTGTAGATAGCCCGCGACGCAGGCGAGTTGAGGGCCGTCCACAGCATGTCGACGACCGCGTCGACGCGTTCTGCGAGGTCGGAGTGCCGCGGGACCCTCGTGCCGAGCGCGCCACGGTTGGTCGCGATGAGGTCGATGACCGCGGCCCAGAGACCGTCCACGTCACCGAACTGGTGCTGCACGGTGCCCCACGTGACCCCGGCCTCGCGCGCGACGAGATTGGCGCTGACCGCGTCCACGCCGCCGTCGGCCAGGCACCGGAGGGCGACCTTGAGCAGGTGCCGCCGCGTCTCCAGGCCCCGCCGGTTGAGGCGGGTGCCCTTCGCGCTGAGTGGGCGAGCCGAGTCCGTCACGTGCTTCCCCCAGAGCTGGATGTGATCGGGATCACACAGTCGAGGCAACAGCCTATCGCCCCGGCAGCTCTTCTCATCGTCCCCTCAATGACTATTCCCATAGGTACTTCCATGAGGTTTGATGTGTTCGCCGTCACAGTCAGTCGGCACACCCAGGGAGGAACACATCACCATGCGACACCAGAGGATCGCCCGTTGGGGCGTCGTGGCAGCCGGCCTGCTGCTGATCGCGTCCGCCTGCTCGTCCAACCGGGCAGGCGACGACCCGACCGGCACGGCCGGCACGGCCGGTGGGACGACCGCCCCGGCTGACACCGGGCTGCCGACCGACACCTTCGGCGACCTCGCGACGCCCTGCGGCGCGGGCGACGCGTCCGGGGCGACCGAGCAGGGCGTCACCGACGCCTCGATCGCGATCGGCTACGGCGACGACAAGGGCTTCACCGGTTCGCCCGGCCTCAACGAGGAGCTCGGCGACGCCATGGACGCCATGATCGAGTGGTGCAACTCGCTCGGCGGCATCAACGGCCGCAAGATCGTCGGGCACCGCTACGACGCCGCGCTGTTGAACTCGGCGCAGGTGATCAAGGAGGCGTGCGCCCAGGACTTCATGCTCGTCGGCGAGGGCTTCGCCGGTGACGAGAACATGGAGGCCGACCGGATCGCCTGCAAGCTGGTCTCGGTTCCCGGCTTCCAGCTGTCCCCCAACGCGGCCATGGGCCCGATGCAGTACATGGGGCTGCCGTTCCCGGTGGACCGGTTCAACCCGGCCACCCTGGAGCTCGCGCTCCAGACGTACCCGGAGTTCGCCCAGGGCTACGACTGGATCAGCCACGACTCGCCGTTCGTCCAGCTGGCTCAGGGCAAACTCACCTCCGCCATCGCTTCCCTCGGCGGCAAGGCCGGCGACTGCGGTGTCGAGATCAAGAGCGCCGGCGGCGACAACTACCGCGCGCTGGTCCAGAAGTACAAGGAGTGCGGGGTCACCGCGTTGTGGGACAACGCCACCCCCACGCCGCCCGGCTACGCGCTGCTCGACGCCATGAAGGTCGAGGGCTTCAAGCCCACGATCATGACCGAGACGACGTGGTACCTCGACCAGGTGACCGAGGCCAACAGCGACGGGCTCACCGAGGGCATCAACGTCACGATGCAGTTCCAGCCGTTCGAGAACGCCGACCTCGTGCCGGCCGTCGCGGACTACCTGTCGGTCGTCAATGCGACCGGCGGCAAGATCGGCACGCTCGGCATGCAAGCCACGTCCTCGTTCCTGCTGTGGGCGACCGCGGCCAAGGAGTGCGGCGCGGACCTGACTCGTCAGTGCATGGTCGACCACCTCTCGAAGGTCACCGAGTGGACCGGCGGTGGCCTGCACGCCCCGTCGAGCCCGGGCGGCAACCTGCCGCCGAGCTGCGGCCTGATCATGAAGGTCGAGGGTGACCACTACGTGCAGGTCGCGCCCGAGGAGCGTGGCAAGTTCTACTGCGCCGACGGGGGCCCGGCCGAGACCGACCCGGCAACCTGGGGCATCGAGATCAACGCCGACCGGGTGGCCACGACCTACCTGACGGACGACATCATCACGCCGTCCGCCTGAGTCAACGTCGGCCCTGCGCGTCCGGTGACGACACCTGTCGTCACCGGACGCGCGGTCCGTCCCGGTGGTCGGGAGGCCGCCGCCACATGTGCCCGTGGATCTGGGAAGGTCCGCGGTAGCGAGGGTTCAGGGGAGGGCATGCGATGGATCTGTTCCTGACGTACACGATCTTGGGTCTGGTGCTCGGCTCGGTGTACGCGATCGCGGCATCCGGGCTGGTGCTGACGTACACCACGTCCGGCATCTTCAACTTCGCGCACGGCGCGCAGGCGATGCTGGCCGCCTTCCTCTACTGGCAGTTCAAGGTCGCCTGGGGAATGCCCACGCTGGTCGCGTTCGTGCTGGTGGTCTGCGTGATCGGCCCGCTGCTCGGCATCGTCCTCTACAACGTCCTGATGAAGGGCCTGCGCGACGTCGAGGAGGTCACCAAGGTCGTCGTCACCGTCGCTGTCCTGCTGGGCATGGTGGCGCTCTCGCAGTGGATCTGGGACCCCACCCAGGCCCGCAAGATGGACATGCTGTTCGGCAGCAGCACCTCGATCGACGTCTTCGGCGTGGTGGTCCGCTACCACGAGCTCCTCTGCGTGGTCAGCGCCATCGCCCTCGCGGTCGCCCTGCGCCTGGTGTTCACCCGCACCCGGCTGGGCGTCACCATGCGCGCGGTCGTGGACGACCCCGACCTGCTCCGCCTCAACGGCTACAACCCCGAGCGGATCGCGATGAGCAGCTGGGCGCTGGGCTCGGGCCTCGCCGCCTTCGCGGGGGTGCTCGTCACACCGGTCGCGGGCGGCTCGCTCGAGGCCAACACCCTGACCCTGCTCGTCATCGACACCTTCGCGGCCGCGATGTTCGGCCGGCTGCGCAGCATCCCGCGGACTTTCGCCTGCGCGATTGCGCTGGGGCTCGTGGTGACGTACGCCGGAGGCTACGCCCCCACGCAGTGGGACTGGGTCAGCAACTTCAAGGCCGCGCTGCCGATGGTCGTGCTCTTCCTGGTGCTGTTGGTGCTGCCCCAGGATCGGCTCCGCGGAACCTCCCAGACCCGAACCCGCGAACGCGCCCGGGTCCCATCGGTGCGGCAGGCCGCGGTCTGGGGCCTCGCCTTCGTCGCGATCATGTACCTCATCCTCCAGGTGGCCAGCCCGATCATGGTCGGGCCACTGATCGCTGCCCTGGTCTTCGCGGTCATCGCGCTCTCGCTGGTCCCGCTGACCGGGTACGCCGGCGAGATCAACCTCGCGCCGCTGTCCTTCGGCGCCATCGGCGTCATCGTGGCCTTCCACACCGGGATCGTCGGCACCGGACTCGCCGCGCGCCTCAACTGGGTCGGCATCGTGGCCGGCACGATCGTGACCGCCCTCGTGGGTGGTCTCGTCGCCCTGCCCGCGCTGCGGCTGCGGGGTCTCTATCTCGCGCTCGGGACGATGGCCTTCGGGGGCATCGTCTCCACGCTGGTGATCAAGGAGATCCAGCCACGGCACTGGTTCGGCCTCGACATCGCGCTCTTCCCCGCCGGCATCCTCGTCGTCCCGCCCCCGAAGATCGGCCCGCTCGACATGGCGAAGGAGAGCACGTTCCTGATGACGCTCGCGGTGCTCTTCGCCGTGCTCGGCATCGGCATCGTGGCGCTTCGCAACACCGGCTACGGGCGCCGACTGGCCGCCATGAAGGACAGCCCCGCCGCCACGGCGATGCTCGGGCAGTCCCTGGTCAAGCTCAAGCTCAGCGTCTTCATGCTGTCCGCCGGCATCGCCGGCCTGGGCGGGATCCTGATGGCGTCGACGGCCGGGTCGGTGTCGGCCGAGAACTTCCTGATCGTGGTCAGCCTGTCGCTGGTGATGCTCACGGTGGTCGGCGGGGTGAGCCACGTCAGCGGTGCGCTCTTCGGCGGCGTCATGGTCGGCCTGGTCTTCACGCTCATCTCCGGCACGTTCTCCGGCCTCGCCATCGAGCACCCCGAGTTCGAGAGCCTCTTCGGCAGCTTCGCCCACCTGTTCGCGATCGCCGTGGCGCTGATGGGCATCGGCGTCAACCAGAACCCCACGGGCGTCGTGCACCAGATCTGCGAGTCCTACCGGCCGCTGCGCAACGCCCGGCCGGTGCTGTACGCCGGCGGTGCGGTCGCGGCGGGCGTGTACGTCCTCAACTACGTCGGCGTTTACGGCGACTGGTGGCTGGCGATCCTGATGTTCTGCGGGGTGCTGCTGCTACCGATCGTCGGCCGGATCTGGATGCCCGAGCGGATGATGACGCCCGCAGAGCTCGCCGAGCACGAGGCGCGGCGTACTCCTCCCCCGGAGCTGATGGGCCTCGACCAGCCGCTCTCCGACACCGAGCGGTTCGAGCTGGACCTCCTCCTCGGCCTGCCACCGAGGCCGTTGCCGCTGCAGGAGTTCGCCGAGGAGCTCGAACAGCTGACCGGGAAGGACGAGGTCCATGCCCCTGCTTGAGACCCAGGGCGTCACCGTCCGGTTCGGTGGCAACACCGCCGTCGACGACGTCAGCCTCTCGATCGAGCCAGGCTCTGTCACCGGGCTCATCGGACCGAACGGCGCCGGCAAGACGACGCTGTTCAACACGGTCACGGGGATGCAGCGGCCCACGTCCGGCCGGGTGTTCCTCGATGGCAGGGACATCACCCGCAAGGCGCCGGCCAAGCGGGCCCACCTCGGGGTGGCGCGGACCTTCCAGCGCCTCGAGCTCTTCCTGTCGCTCAGCGTGCGCGACAACGTCCGGGTGGCGGGCGACATCGTGAAGGCCAGCCGCCGCGGCGCCTACGACGTCAACGGCGAGACCGACCGGCTCCTCGAGCTGACCGGGCTCGCGTCCATCGCCGACCTGGAGGTCTCGTCGATCCCGACCGGCCGCGCCCGCGTGGTCGAGGTCGCCCGGGCGCTGATGACCCACCCGCGGCTGCTGCTCCTCGACGAGCCGGCCTCGGGCCAGACCGAGCACGAGACCGAGGAGTTCGCCGTGATGCTGCGCGGGCTCGCCGACACCGGGCTCGGGATCTGCCTCGTCGAGCACGACCTGCCGCTGGTGATGCAGCTGTGCGCCACCATCCACGTCCTCGACCAGGGCAGGCTGATCGCGTCGGGCACGCCCGCCGAGGTGCAGGCCTCGCCCGAGGTCATCGCCGCCTACATCGGCAACGAGGAGGTCACCGCATGACCATCACCGCGCCCGCCGCGCACGCCACCGCCGTGGTCGCCCCGCCGATCCTCGAGCTCATCGACGTGCGCGCGTCCTACGGACCGATCGAGGTCCTGCACGGGGTCGACCTGATCGTCCGGGCCGGCCAGGTCGTCGCCCTGCTCGGCCCGAATGGCGGAGGCAAGTCGACCACCGTCAAGGTGGCCGCGGGGTTGTTGCCGGCGACCAGCGGCGAGGTTCGGTACGCCGGCCGCCCGGTGGAGGGCATCGCGGCGCAGGACGCGGCCTCGCTGGGCGTCTGCACGATCCCCGAGGGCCGCGGCATCTTCCCCAACCTGAGTGTGCGGGAGAACCTGTGGCTCGCTACGGGCACCGGCACCTCCCGGGCGAGGGTCGAGGAGGCGGCGTACCGCCGGTTCCCGATCCTTGCCGACCGGCGCAACCAGCTGGCCGGCTCGATGTCGGGCGGGGAGCAGCAGATGCTGGCGCTGTCGCGGGCACTCACGACCGACCCGGCGGTGCTGCTCCTGGACGAGCTGTCGATGGGCCTCGCGCCGATGATCGTCAGCCAGATGTACGACACGGTGGCGCAGCTGGTCGAGGAGGGGATCTCCGTGCTGGTTGCCGAACAGTTCGCGCGGACGGTCCTCCCGATCGCCGACGTCGCTGCCGTGATGCTGCACGGGCGGATCGCCGCCGTGGGCAGCCCAGCCGAGATCGATGCCGACCTTTCGACCACCTATTTGGGGGGATGATGACCATGACGAGCTCGACGACGAGCACGACCGACAAGCCGGCCACCGGGAGGCGCAGCGATGCGTTCGCCCAGGCGGTCTCCGAGCAGAAGCTGAAGACCGACGGGGCCTCGCGCGATGGGCTCGCCCGGGTCGCGGGCCTGGTGCTGATGGTCGTCGGCGTGGTGGGCAGCTTCGCTGCGTGGCAGAACTCCACGGCGCTGAGCGACTCCCGCGACATCGCCTCCAGCCAGATCATGGCGGTCGCGTTCGTCGGTCTCACGGTGCTGGGCGCCGGCCTGTACGTCGCCGGCGCGATCGCTCGGGTGCTGCGGCTCTGGCTGTTGCGCCAGCTCGTCGAGAGCCAGGACCGGATGGACCAGCTGGCCGAGGTGCTGCGGGAGAACAAGCCCCGTCACTGACCCGGCGCGTTCGAACCGTCGCACCCGTGACCGACGGCGCGACCGTTGTCCCCGCCCATCACGGAGACTGAGTGCATGACAGTCCCGTTCTGGCCGGGGGAGACCCGGTGATCCCGCACATCACCGCGGTCCGGCTGAGCGGCGGCGCCCGTCGCGCCGAGCTGCCGCTCCTCGTCCTGGGTCCAGCGCTCGGCACGACGGCCAGCACGCTCTGGACCGCCTGCGCGGCCGGCCTCACCGACCTCTTCGACGTGCTCGCCTGGGACCTGCCGGGGCATGGGCACAACAAGGGTGTGCCCGACGAGGCGTTCACGATGGCGGAGCTCGCGGCCGGCGTGCTCGCGGTGGTCGACGACGTCCTCGAGCAACGCGACCAGCCCAGGGGGGCGTTCGGGTACGCCGGCGTCTCGATGGGCGGGCTGGTCGGCCTCCAGCTCCTGCTCGACGCCCCGTCGCGGGTCACCTCGGCTGTCCTCCTGTGCACCGGCGCCAAGGTCGGTGAGCACCAGCCCTGGCTGGACCGGATCGAGCAGGTCCGCGCGTCGGGCACGCCGGTGCTGGTGGCCGGGCCGGCACAGCGGTGGTTCGCCCCCGGGTTCCTCGACCGCGAGCCCGGTGTCGGGTCGGCGTTGCTGCACGCGCTGGAGCAGTCGGCCGACGAGGGCTACCTCCAGGCGTGCGCGGCGATCGCGGACTTCGACGTACGCGATCGACTCGGCGAGATCACCGCGCCGGTGCTGGCCGTGGCCGGCGCCGAGGACACCGTGACCCCGCCCAGCGACCTGGGCCTGATCGCCGAGGGAGTGCGCGACGGACGGCTGGTCGAGCTGGCCGGCGTCGCCCACCTGGCCCCGGCGGAGGCGCCGGAGGCCGTGGCGCGACTGATCCGGGAGCACCTGCTCGGACGTATCGAGGATGCCGGCGACGACCGGACCGTCCGCGAGGTGCGAGACGCCGGCATGGCGGTACGACGCGAGGTGCTGGGCGCCGAGCACGTCGACCGCGCGGCCTCGAATGCGTCGGACTTCACCGCCGACTTCGAGGACCTCATCACCCAGTACGCCTGGGGCGGGGTGTGGACGCGCCCCGGCCTCGACCGGCGTAGCCGCTCCCTGATCACGCTGACCGCGCTCGTCGCCCGCGGCCACCACGAGGAGTTCGCGCTGCACGTCCGGGCGGCCCGCAGCAACGGCCTCACGGTCCAGGAGATCAAGGAGCTGCTGCTGCAGACCGCGATCTACTGCGGCGTACCCGATGCCAACGCCGCCTTCCGGATCGCCCAGGCGGTGCTGGAGGAGATGGAGCGCGAGGACACACGCTGAACCGGGCTTCGCCGAAGTCCAGGTCTTCCGGGCCGATCCGTTGCAGACTGTCCGCGGACATTGTCGCGCTCGTGGGGAGCAGGGGTAGTGGTGACTCAGACGACTGCGCCTGCGACGACCCCGCCCGCGGTGGGGGCTGCGCCGGCGCGCACGAACTACCGCACGGACATCGACGGCATCCGCGGCACCGCCGCGATCATGGTGATGGGCTTCCACGCAAAGGTCCCCGGCTTCGAGGGCTCCTACGTCGGGCTCGACCTCTTCTTCGTGGTCTCGGGCTTCGTGATCACCGGTCTGCTCTTCAACGAGCTCGGCAAGCGCGGCCGGATCAGCTGGCCCGCGTTCTACGCCCGCCGGGCGCGGCGCCTGATCCCGGCCAAGGCCACGATGCTCGTCGGGATCCTCATCCTCAGCTACTTCACGATGCTGCCCACGGGTGGGCAGCAGGCGACCGCCAAGTCCGCGGCGGCGGCATCGATGTTCGTCTCGAACTTCTACTTCTGGAAGGACAGCACGACCGACTACTTCGGGCACGAGCCCGGCACCGGCGTGCTGCTGCACACCTGGTCCCTGTCGGTGGAGGAGCAGTTCTACCTCGCGGTGCCGCTGGTGATCCTCGTCGCGCTGTTGCTCTCCCGCCTCACGAAGATCGCCGTACGCGGCACGCTGCTGTTCTTCACCGTCGCGCTGCTCATCGCGTCGCTGGTGGCCGCGATCGCGCTTGCCGCCGACAACCACGACTTCGCCTACTACCTGCCGATGACGCGGGCGTTCGAGTTCCTGCTCGGGGTGGCGCTGGCGCTGGTCGCGCCGAAGGTGAAGCTTTCGCGCTGGTTCGCCCAGGTGCTCGGCATCGCCGGCGGACTGGTGCTGCTCGCCGTGCTGATCAGGCCGATGCCGGTCGATGTGTACCCCAGCTACTGGGCGTTGCTGCCGTGCCTCGGCACCGCCGCGATGGTGTGGGCGGGCTGCGACCGCCCGACCGCGATCACGAGGTTCCTGTCGTTCAGGCTGTTCACCTGGCTCGGGCTGATCTCCTACGGCTGGTACCTCTGGCACTGGCCGCTGCTGGTCATGGGCGAGTCGGTCAACCTCGCGCCGCCGCCGCTGTGGGTCCGGATCATGCTGGTGATGGTGGCGCTCCTGATCGCCTGGCTGAGCTACACCTACATCGAGGGCATCTTCTACTCGCGCAGCAAGGGCGGCGCCACCCGGAAGGCGCCGCGACGGCCGCGCACCGTGCTCCTCGCCGGCGTCTCCACCATGGTCCTGGTCGCGTCGCTCGCGGGCGGCGCCCTGCTGATCGCCAAGCACCAGGCGCAGTCGCCGAAGTGGCAGGAGGTGTCGCAGCAGCTGACCGACATCCCGCAGCTGCCCTACGAGTGCATCTGGGACACCCACGGCACGTTGCCGACGGCGCCGCGTGCCTGCAACCTGACCCCGTTCGAGAAGGGCCGGCCGACGGTGGTGCTCTGGGGCGACTCGCACGCCTGGATGCTGATCCCCGCCCTGGTCCGGGCGGGCGCGGGCGCCGACGTGAACCTGGTGAGCTTCACGATGGGGGGTTGCGTGCCGCACCTCGAGGAGCTGGCGCCGGCCGCGGGGGGTTCCGGGTACACCACCTGCCAGCGGAGCAACGACCGGGCGCTGCGGTTCGTGACCGACGAGGTCGCGGCCGGGCGGCCGATCCGAGTGATCCTCGGCGCGAGCTGGGACGACTACGGCGACGGGCCCTCGGTCAGCCTGATGGACCGCCGCGACAACGACCCCGTCCACATCGCGATGCTGGACCGGTCCACGGCGCTCCTCGACCAGGTGCCCCCGCTGTTCGAGAGGTTGGCCTCCCTCGGCGTGGGCACCGACGTGGTCGCCCCGACCGCCGAGATGCCGCGCAGCGCCCCGCTCTGCGAGGCGCGGACGCTGCCGCTCTCCTGCGATGCGACCCGCGCCGAGACCGACGCGGCGCAGGCGCACAGCCGGGCGTGGCTCACGTCGCTGCTGCCCGAGCTGCCGCCGGGCGCTCGGTTCGTCGACCTCGACGACGCGCTCTGCAACGACGTCGTCTGTCCCGCGAAGACCGACGACATCGTCAACTTCTTCGACGACGACCACATCAGTGCCGCCCGCTCCGTGACGCTGGCCGACTACTTCCGGCCGTCCATCGACGCCGCGGTCGCGTCGGCGCAACTCGCCGCCGCCGGCTGACCCGGCTCGTGTCGACGCGGTAGGACGCCGAGCCGGGTCAGTTGGGGAGACTGGGCGGGGCGCCCGTGGTGAACAGCGTGGCCAGGTAGATCACGACCGGCTCGGTGCCGCGGTTGGCGGCATGGTGCACCTCGTCCGGCTGCTCCACGATCCACTGACCGGTGCGGATCCGGCCGGTGTGCCCCGCGGTGATCCGCCGGACCACGGTCGGGTCGTCGGAGGATCCGCTCATCACCTTCACGGCTCCCGTCTCGACGCTGTAGGTCAGCGTGCCGTTCGCGATCCGGGCGATCTGGGTGCCGGGGTGGTGGTGGGACGCGAGCTCGGCACCGGGCATCACGGTGACCCGGCTCAGGCCGAGTGTGCGGCCGGGCGCTCCCCGGGGCGCCTCTGCCTGCGCGAGCGGCTCGCGGACCACGACGACCGGCGCCGGGTCGGCGAAGCCGACGGCCCACCCGATCCCCGCTCCGGAGGAGAGCAGGGCGACGGCGGTGGCGGGCACGAGCAGGGCGCGGCGAGCGCGAAGGAAGGTCATGGCGAAAACTTAGGGCCACCGGGGTCTCGGGGTCCGGGATACGGGTCAGGTCAGGGGTCGTCCCCGATGTGGGGAGGGGTACCGAACAACGAGGCTTGAGCCATGAGCTCACAGACCTGCACCGGACGGGCGCTCCGATGATCCGCGCCCACGCACTCACCAAGCGCTTTCCCGGCCCCGATGGCGACCGGGTCGCCGTGGACGGCATCGACTTCGTGGTCGAGCCCGGTCGGGTGACCGGCTTCCTCGGCCCCAACGGCGCCGGCAAGTCCACGACGATGAGGATGGTCCTGGGCCTCGACGCACCCTCCTCCGGGTCGGTGACCGTCAACGGACACAGGTACGCCGCGTCGCCGGCTCCGCTCCGCGAGATCGGTGCGCTCCTCGACGCCCACGCGATCCACCCCGGCCGCTCCGCCCGTGACCACCTGCGCTGGCTCGCCGCCAGCAACGGCATCCCGACCAACCGGGTCGGCGAGGTGCTCGAGCAGGTCGGCCTCGAGCCGGTGGCCGGCCAGCGCGCCGGCCGCTTCTCGCTCGGCATGGGCCAGCGGCTCGGCATCGCCGCGGCGCTGCTGGGCGACCCGCCGGTCATCGTCCTCGACGAGCCGGTAAACGGCCTCGACCCCGAGGGCATCCGCTGGGTCCGGAAGCTGGCCCGCGACCTGGCCGACGAGGGCCGTACGGTCTTCATCTCCAGCCACCTGATGTCCGAGATGGCCCTGATGGCCGATCACCTCCTGGTGATCGGCCGTGGCGCCATCCTCGCCGACTGCTCGATGCAGCAGTTCATGACCGATCACGCCGCGTCCTACGTCCGGGTCAAGGCCCCGGCCCTCCGCGACGCGCAGTCGCTGCTGGCCGGCCGCGGCCTCGACGTGAGCCAGGTCGACGGCGAGCTGCGCGTCGGCGGCCTCGACGCCGCCGGGGTCGGCGAGCTGCTCGGCGCCAACGGCCTCGTGCTGCACGAGCTGACCCTGGTCCGCGCGTCCCTCGAGGACGCGTTCATGACCCTGACCGCCGACAGCGTGGAGTACCACGCGCACTCCGGCGCCCCCGTTCTCGAAGGAGCCACCCGATGAGCACCACGACCCTGTCCGCGGAGACCGAGCGTCCCGCGGCCCGTGACCTGGCCGACGTACCCACTCCCGGATTCGGCAGGGCGCTGCAGGCCGAGTGGGTCAAGCTGCGCACCGTGCGGTCGACCGGCTGGACGCTGCTCGCGACGTTCGTGCTCGGGGCCGGTCTCACGATCCTGATGTGCGGGTTGAACGCCGACTGGCTGGCCAGCGACTCCGCCGACGAGTCCCCGGGCTCGTTCATCACCTGGGGCATGATGATCGCCCAGATCTGCGCGGTCGTGCTCGGCGCGCTCGTCGTCACCAGCGAGTACGCCACCGGCATGATCCGCAGCACCTTCGCGGCCGTGCCCACCCGGGGCCGCGTGCTCGCGGCCAAGGCGCTGCTCGTCAGCGTCGTGCTGTTCGTCGTCGGGACCGTCACCGCGCTCGTCGGCTATGCCGGTGGCAACTACTTCCTGGACCGCCAGGGCATCGGGATGGCGCTCGAGGGTGACGTGCTGCGCGCGATGTTCGGCAGCGGTCTCTTCATGGCCGGGATCGGCCTCTTCACGGTGGCCGTCGGGTTCATCCTCCGCCACACCGCCGGCACCATCTCGGCGGTCCTGGCCCTGATGCTGATCCTCGGCAACATGGTCAACCTGGTGCCCGGAACCATCGGCGACTGGCTGGTCAAGCTGATGCCCGGCAACGCCGGCTCCCCGATCGCGACTCCCGTCTCGTTCAACCCGGGCCTGCTCGGGCCCTGGACCGGCGTCGGGGTCTTCGGCCTCGAGATCGCCGCGCTGCTCGTCCTCGCGTGGGTGCTGGTACGCCGCCGCGACGCGTGAGGCCCGGAAGTTTCACTGGTTAACCAGTGAAACCTGCCCACTCCGCCACCCACGTCCCCAACGCAGGCCGACACCTCCACGGCGGTGTCGGCCCGCCGTGCGATGCTGCCGCCGTGACGCTCCACCTCCACCGCGCGCCGCGCACCGACCTGCTCGCCGATGCCCTCGGCGAGCTGTTGGCGGTGCCGCTGGAGGACCCGTTCGCGGTCGAGCTGGTGTTGGTGCCGGCCCGTGGGGTGGAGCGGTGGCTGAGCCAGCGGCTCTCCCACCGACTCGGCCGCGGTGACCGTCGCGACGGCGTCTGCGCGGGGGTCGAGTTCCGCTCGCCGCGTTCGCTGGTGGCCGAGCTGACCGGCACCACCGACGAGGACCCCTGGGCCCCGGACACCCTGGTCTGGCCGCTGCTCGAGGTGATCGACGAGTGCCTCGACGAGCCCTGGGCCCGCACGCTCGCCCTCCACCTCGGCCACCACGACACGGGCGACGAGGCGGAGTTCCGGCGCGGGCGCCGCTATGCCGTGGCCCGCCGGTTGGCCGGCCTCTTCTCGTCGTACGCCGCCCAGCGTCCGCAGCTGCTGGTCGACTGGCTCGACGGTCGGCCGACCGACGGCATCGACGGTCCGCTCGACGGCGACCTCGCCTGGCAGCCGGAGCTCTGGAGGGCCCTGGTCGCGCGGGTCGACGCCCCCGCACAGCACCTCCGCCACGCCGAGACCCTCGAGCGTCTGTCGGCCGGCCCCGCCGAGCTGCCCCCGCGGCTGTCGCTCTTCGGCCACACCCGGATGCCAAGCACGGAGATTGCGCTCCTGCACGCGGTGGCGGTTCACCACGACCTGCACCTCTGGCTGCCGCACCCCAGCGACCAGCTGTGGCAGGAGCTGAGCTCCGAGACCGGGCCGATCCCACGGCGGGACGACCGCAGCCACCGCCGCGTCGACCACCCCCTGCTCGCCACGCTGGGCCGCGACCTGCGCGAGCTCCAGCGCGGCCTCGGCTCCGGTGCGGCTCTCGACGTCAACCACGAGGGAGCGCCCCTCCCCGACACCATGCTCGGCTGGTTGCAGTCCGACCTGACGGCCAACGCCGTGCGGCCCGCCGCGCGTGCGCTCCGTCCCGACGACCGCTCGGTGCAGGTGCACAGCTGTCACGGCGTCGCGCGACAGGTCGACGTGCTGCGGGAGGTGCTGCTCGGTCTGCTCGCCGACGATCCGACCCTCGAGCCTCGCGACATCCTCGTGATGTGCCCCGACATCGAGACCTACGCACCCCTCATCACCGCCGGCTTCGGGCTCGGTGACGTCGTCGAGGACGGCCACCCGGCCCATCGACTCCGCGTCCGTCTGGCCGATCGGGCGCTGAGCCAGACCAACCCACTGTTGGGGGTTGCGGCCCGGCTGCTCGACCTGGCCGGGAGCCGAGCCACGGCCAGCGCCGTGCTCGACCTGGCGCAGGCCGCGCCGGTCCGCAAGCGGTTTGCCTTCTCCGACGACGACCTCGACGCCATCACGGACTGGGTGCGCGAGTCCGGAGTGCGCTGGGGGTTCGACCGTGCGCACCGCGCCCCGTTCGGCCTCGACATCCTCCAGAACACCTGGCAGTTCGGTGTCGACCGGGTGCTGGCCGGCGTCGCACTCTCGGACGACTCCCAGGCCTGGCTCGGCACCACGCTCCCGCTGGACGACGTGGGCAGCAACCGCGTGGAGCTGGCCGGCCGGTTCGCGGAGTTCGTCGGCCGTCTGGTGCGCGCGACCGATGCCCTGACGGGCACCCGGACGTTGGCCGACTGGCTGACCGCCCTGACCGACGGCATCGCCGTCCTCACCCAGGTGGACCGCGCCGACCAGTGGCAGACCGGTCAGGTGCAGCGGGAGCTCGCGACGATCCTGAGGGGGGCCGAGTCCCGGGCCGACACCCCGATGAGGCTGACCGACGTCCGATCCCTGCTCGGCGGTCACCTGGCCGGACGCCCCACTCGAGCCAACTTTCGCACCGGCACCCTCACCGTCTGCACGATGGTGCCGATGCGGTCGGTGCCGCACCGCGTGGTGTGCCTGCTCGGGCTCGACGACGGCGTGTTCCCGAGGCTGGGCTCGGTCGACGGCGACGACGTCCTCGCCCGCAGGCCGGTGACGGGCGAGCGTGACATTCGCTCCGAGGACCGACAGCTCCTCCTCGATGCCATCGGGTCCGCCGCCGAGATACTGGTGATCACCTACACCGGTGCCAACGAGCACAGCGGTCAGGAGCGGCCCCCGGCGGTGCCGCTCGGCGAGCTGCTGGACGCGCTCGACGCGACCACCGAGTCCCCCGTCCGTGACCGGCTGCTGGTCCGGCATCCCCTGCAGCCCTTCGACGCCCGCAACGTGACGCCGGGCGCGCTCGGCGTAGCGACCCCCTTCACGTTCGACCCGGCGATGCTGGTGGCCGCCCGCACCGCCCTCGGCGAGCGCCCGGTGCTTCCCGCCTTCGTGACGACCCCCCTGTCCGCGCCCGACCGCGACGACATCGCCCTCACCGACCTCGTCGGTTTCTTCAGGGATCCGGTGAAGGGTTTCTTCCGCGCCCTCGACGTCACCCTGCCCTGGGACGTGGACGGAGTCTCGGACGCGATGCCCGTCGAGATCGACGCCCTGGAGACCTGGGGCGTCGGCGACCGGATGCTCGCCGACATGCTGCGAGGCGTCCATCCCGACCAGGCCCTGGCGGCGGAGTGGCGCCGCGGGGCGCTGCCGCCCGGGCAGCTCGGGTGGCGCAAGGCCCGGGAGGTCCGCGACGTGGCCATGCAGCTGGCCATCGCCGCGCTGACCCACCGTCAGGTCACGCCGCGGGCGCACGACATAGACGTCCGCCTGGCCGACGGCCGGCGGGTGACCGGGACCGTCACGCCGGTGTACGCCGACCGCCTCGTCGCCGTCGGCTACTCCCGCCTGGACGGCAAGCACCTGCTCGAGTCGTGGGTCCGGCTGCTCGCGCTCGCGGCGTCCGAGCCCGACCACAACTGGACCGCGCTCACCATCGGTCGTGCCCCCCGGGGCGCGGTCCCGCTCCAGCGGCTGCTCGGGCCTCCCGCAGACGAGCCCCTCGCTCTGCTCACCGACCTGGTCGCGCTGTACGACGCCGGCCGCCGGGAGCCGTTGCCGTTGCCCCTCAAGGCCTCGTTCGCCTGGGCCGGTGCGCGCCGGCAGGGCGACAACCCCCTCGAGGCGGCCCGAAGGAAGTGGAAGAGCGGCACGTATCCCGCCGAGGACGCCGAGCGCGCCCACGTCCGGGTGTGGGGTGAGAACGCGCCCCTCGAGAAGCTGTTGGTCCCGGTCCCCGACGACGAGGTCGTGCCAGGAGAGGAAACCCGGCTCGGAGCCCTCGCCGCCCGGCTGTGGCAGCCCTTGCTCGCGAGCGAGAGGCCGGTGGGCTGATGGAGTCCTTCGACCTGCTCGGCGACCTGCCCTCCGGGCCGACCACGACCGTCCTGGAGGCGAGCGCCGGCACCGGCAAGACCTTCACGCTCGCCGGTCTGGTGACCCGCTACGTCGCGGAGGGCGACGCCACCCTCGACGAGATGCTGCTCATCACGTTCGGACGGGCGGCCAGCCAGGAGCTGCGAGAGCGGGTGCGAGCCCAGCTCGTCGAGGCCGCGGCGGCCCTCGACGACACCACCCTGGTCGGCGACAACCAGCTCCTGGCCCGGCTGGTGGAGGGCTCCGCGGCCGAGCTCGCCGAGCGGCGGAGCCGGTTGCGCGACGCGCTGGCGGGCTTCGACGCCGCCACCATCGCCACCACCCACCAGTTCTGCCAGCTGGTCCTGCGCTCCCTCGGGGTGGCCGGTGACAGCGACGCCGGGGTCACCCTCGTCGAGAGCCTCGACGACCTGGTGACCGAGATCGTCGACGACGTCTACCTTCAGCGGTTCGGCGCGCTGAGGGACGCCCCGGTGCTCACCCGCGCACAGGCCCTCGCGCTTGCGCGCGACGTGGTCGGCAACCCCCGCACCACCCTCACGCCGCGCGAGCCGGCCGCGGGCACCCCCGAGCAGGTCCGCCGTTCCTTCGTGGACGCCGTGCTGGTCGAGCTCGAGCGCCGCAAGCGGCTCCTCGGCGTGCTTGGCTACGACGACCTCCTGGGCCGTCTCGCCACCGCGTTGGCCGCCGAGGACGCGCCGGCGCGGTCCCGCATGCGCGGGCGTTGGCGGATCGTTATGGTCGACGAGTTCCAGGACACGGACCCCGTCCAGTGGGAAGTCATCGAGCGCGCGTTCGTCGGCCATGCCACGGTCGTGCTCATTGGCGACCCCAAGCAGGCGATCTACGCCTTCCGGGGGGGAGACATCGTCACCTACCTCCGTGCGGCCGCGGCCGCCGACCACCGCTGGACCCTCGGCACCAACTGGCGCAGCGATGCCCCGCTCGTCGAGCGGCTCCAGGGCGTGCTGCAGGGCGCGGCGCTCGGACACCCCGAGATCGTGGTGCGTGAGGTCCGGGCCCAGCAGCGGGCCCACCGCCTCGAGGGAGCGCCGCACAATGATCCGTTCCGCCTGCGGGTCGTGACCCGCGAGAAGTTCGGGATCCGAGGCACCAAGACCGTCGCCATGGACGACGTACGCAGGCACATCGCGGCCGACCTGGCCGCCGACATCAAGAGCCTGCTCGCCTCCGGTGCAACCTACGACGGCCGACCGCTGCACGCCGGCGACGTCGCCGTCATCGTCGAGGCGCACAAGGACGCCCGGGTCTGCCGCGACGCACTCGCGGAGATCGGGGTGCCGGCGGTCTACACGGGTGACAGCGACGTCTTCGCCTCGAGGGCAGCGGCCGACTGGCTGTGCCTGCTGGAGGCCTTCGAGCAGCCGCACCGCAGCGGCCTGGTGCGCGCGGCCGCGGCCACGATGTTCTTCGGCGAGACCGCCGAGAGCCTGGCGGCCGGCGGCGACGAGCTGACCGACCGGACAGCTGAGACCCTGCGTCAGTGGGCCGACCACGTGCGCGAGCGCGGCATCGCCGCCGTCCACGAAGCCGCAACGGCGGCCGGCATGGGCCGACGGGTGCTGGCCTGGCGCGGCGGGGAGCGCCACATGACGGACCTCGCGCACGTCGGGCAGGTGCTGCACGAGACCGCCCACCGTGAGCGCCTCGGGCTGCCGGCGCTGCTCGACTGGCTGCGCACCCAGTGCCACGACCGGGTGGGCGCCTCCGAACGCAATCGCCGTCTCGACAGCGACGCCCAGGCGGTCCAGATCATGACCGTGTGGGTGAGCAAGGGGCTGCAGTACCCCCTTGTCTACCTGCCCTTCGCGTTCAACCGCTACGTGCCGGCGCGGGACGTCGTGCTCCATCACCAGGGTGACGAACGCTGCCTCGACATCGGCGGCAAGGCGCAGCCCGGCTTCTCGGCCATCGAGGCCCGCGGTCGCCAGGAAATGGCCGGCGACGACATCCGGCTCACCTACGTCGCGCTGACCCGGGCCCAGTCCCAGGTCGTGGCCTGGTGGGGGCCATCCTGGGACGAGCCCAACGGCGGATTGTCGCGACTGCTGCGCGGCCGTGGCCAGGGCGAGTCGGCGGTGCCCGACCGCTGCGACCCGAGGACCCTCGATGACTCCGCGGCGCTGGAGGTCTTTCGAGGCTGGGAGGCCAGGGGCGGGCTGACCGTCGAGGAGTCCGCGCTGGTGGCGCCGTCCGACCCGCCGGCCCGGACGCCACGTGGCCCTTTCGGGGTCCGCACCTTCGACCGCGGCATCGACCTCTCGTGGCGCCGGACCTCCTACTCCGGTCTGATCCGGTCCGCGGAGGAGTCCCGCGGCGTCACCACGGAGCCGGAGTCCGGGCTGCTCGACGACGAGGTGGACGACGCAGCCCTGGCCCCAGCGGCCGAGTCGGTCGGCGCCGACCTGCCGTCCCCGATGGCCGAGCTGCCCGCGGGTGCCGACTTCGGCTCACTCGTCCACGGGGTCCTCGAGACGGCCGACCCCTTCGCGCCCGACCTGGTCGCCGAGCTCACCGCGCGGGTCCGCGAGCACCTCGCCTGGTGGCCGGTCGACACCTCGGCCGAGGAGCTGGCCGAAGCGCTGGTGCCCCTGCACCACACGTCCCTGGGGCCGCTCGCCGGCCGGCTCACCCTGGGTCAGCTCGGACTTCCCGATCGCCTGCGCGAGCTCGACTTCGAGATCCCGCTCGCGGGCGGCGATCTCGCCGACGGGGTCGACGTGACGCTCGCGGACGTCGGCCTCCTGCTGCGCCGGCACCTGAGCGACGACGACCCGTTGCTGCCGTACGTCGCGAGACTGACCGCGCCCGGCCTGGGCGACCAGTCGTTGCGCGGCTACCTCTCGGGCTCCATCGACGTCGTGCTCCGGATCCCCGACGGTGCCGGATCGGGTGGCCACCGCTACCTCGTCGTCGACTACAAGACCAACCGCCTGGGTGACCCGGACCGCCCGCTCACCGCCGCCGACTACAGCCGCGACCGGGTCACCGAGGCGATGCTCCATTCCGACTACCCGTTGCAGGCGCTGCTGTACGTCGTGGTCGTCCACCGCTACCTCCGGTGGCGCCAGCCCGGCTACGACCCGGATCGTCACCTCGGCGGGGTGCTCTATCTCTACGTCCGCGGTATGTGTGGTCCCGCGACGCCCGAGGTCGAAGGTCATCCCGCGGGCGTCTTCAGCTGGGTGCCGCCGGCGCGGCTCGTGACGGCGCTCTCGGACCTCCTCGACGGGGTGCCGGCGGCCTCGACGGGAGGACGGCTCCGATGAGCGTCGTCCCGATCGAGGACCCCCGTGACCACCGATACGCGCTGGCCGCCGAGGGGCTGCTTCGCCAGTTCAACGAGGCCGGCGTGCTCGAGGCGGCCGACGTGCACGTGGCCGAACGCCTCTGCGATCTGGCGCAGGAGCGGGACCCGCTGGTCGCCCTGGCCGTGGCGGTGACGGTCCGTGCGATCCGCGGCGGCTCGGTGTGTGTCGACCTCACCACCGTGGCCGAGGACTCCCTGGTCGAAGACCTCCCCTGGCCGCTGCCCGACGCCTGGCTGGCCGCCCTCGCCGCGAGCCCGCTGACGTCCGAGTCCGAGGGGGGCGCCACGGTGCTGCGGCTCCTCGAGGGCCGGCTGCTGTACCTCGACCGCTACTGGCGCGAGGAGGAGCAGGTGTGTGCGGATCTCCTCGCGCGGCCGGCCCGGGTCCCCTTGGGCGAGGCGGACGCCGCGGCGCTCGAGGTGTCCCTGGGTCGCGTGTTCCCGGCCCGCGGCTACGACGAGCAGCGGGCCGCCGCGCGGATCGCGCTGTCCCAGGGCACCACGGTGCTCACGGGTGGCCCGGGCACCGGCAAGACCACGACCGTCGCCGCCCTGCTCGCGCTCCTGGTGGAGCAGGCCGAGGTGGCCGGGCGCCCGCCGCCCCGGATCGCGCTGGCGGCCCCGACCGGCAAGGCCGCGGCCCGTCTCCAGCAGGCGGTTGAGGACGAGGTCGCCAAGCTGCCCGCCGACGACAAGCGGCGCCTGACCGGGCTCCGGGCCATGACGTTGCACCGGCTCCTGGGCAGTCGTCCGGACAGCTCGACGCGCTTCCGTCATCACCGCGACAACCGGTTGCCGCACGAGGTCGTCGTGGTCGACGAGACCTCGATGGTGTCGCTCACGATGATGGCGCGCCTGGTGGAGTCCGTGCGTCCCGAGACCCGCCTGATCCTCGTGGGAGACCCGCACCAGCTGACGTCGGTCGAGGCAGGTGCCGTGCTGGCCGACCTGGTCGAAGGGCTGGGCGCCCGGGCCGACGTGCAGATCGCCGCCCTGCGCACGTCCCACCGGTTCGGCGAATCGATCCGGCAGCTGGCCGAGGCCGTGCGGGAGGAGCAGACCGACCGGGCGGTCGAGCTGCTCCGCGCCGGCGGCGAGCACATCGAGCTCGTCGACGACACTGACGTGGTGCCCCGCCTGCGCGAGCTGCTGCTCCCGCACGCGGCGGGCCTGGTCAAGGCCGCCGAGGCCGGCGACACGGCGGACGCGCTCGCGGCGCTCGACCGGCAGCGGCTGCTGTGCGCCCACCGGGACGGGCCACACGGCGTACACCACTGGAACCGGCAGGTCGAGCGCTGGCTCGGCGAGGAGACCGGTCAGCCGCTCTGGACCAAGTGGTACCCGGGGCGCCCGCTCCTCGTCACGGCCAACGACTACGGGCTCGGCGTCTACAACGGCGACACCGGCGTGGTGGTCCGTCGCCCCAGCGGTGTGCTCCGCGCGGCCGTCGCGGGGAGCACCCAGCAGCACGACCTCGCGCCCAGCCGGCTCGGGCAGGTGGAGACCATGCACGCCATGACGATCCACAAGAGCCAGGGCAGCCAGGCCGACCAGGTCGTGGTCATGCTGCCCCCGCCCGAGTCACGGCTCCTGACCCGCGAGCTCTTCTACACTGCGTTGACCCGGGCCCGGAAGAAGGTCGTCGTCGTGGGCACCGAGGACGACGTACGCGCAGCCATCGGGCGCCGCGCGGTGCGCGCCACCGGTCTCCGGCAGCGCCTCGCCGCCGAGTCCGGTCGGGAGTCCGCCCCCTGACACTCGGAAACCCGGCCGCAATGTGGCTTGGTTAGGGTCGAGGACCATCGAACTGGAGTTGAGATGCCCTACCTGCTGCGTGTGGAGCTGCCGGACGTCCCGGGCTCGCTCGGTCGACTCGCGAGCTCGATCGGTGAGGCCGGCGGCGACATCGAGGCGATCGAGATCGTCGAGAAGCGGCACGACGGCACGGCCGTCGACGACGTGCTCCTCGAGATCACGCCCGGAGCCATGCCCGACTCGATCGTCTCGGCCTGCAACGCCATCGACGGGGTGCGCGTGGTGTGGATCAGCAGGTACGCCGCCGGCGGCAACCTCTTCCTGGACCTCGAAGCCGTCGAGGAGATGACCGCCAACCCGGGCAAGGCGCTGGACCGGCTGATCGACCTGCTCCCGATCACGTTCCGCGCCGACTGGGCCGCGCGCGTCCACGACACCAACGGGGTTGTCCACGCCACCCCGGCCGCCCCGTCCGACCTGGAGTTCAGCTCGATCGGGCGTGCCGCGCGCCTGGAAACCGACGACGACAACGTGCACTGCGGGGCCCGGCTGAACAAGCACGAGATCGTCGTGCTCGGTCGCC
>JAOPXC010000419.1 GCA_025965335.1 Nocardioides sp.
GCCGACCCGGAGGCCGTGTCCGCCGAGGTGGACCGGGTGCTCGACCGTCTCGTCGCGCCCGCACCGGACGCACGCCTCGTGGTCGTCTCGAGCCTGGCCGAGGGGGCGGACCGGATCGTGGCCGCCCGGGTGCTGACCCGGCCCGGCGCCCGCCTCGAGGTGGTGCTGCCGCTCGGGGCCGACGACTACGCCACGGACTTCGCCGGCCCCGACTCCCGGCGTGAGTTCGCCGACCTGCTCATGGCCGCGACGCAGGTGGTCGTGGTGCCCGCCGACGACCGGGACCCGTCGCGTGAGGCGGCGTACGCCCGGGCCGGTACGGCGATGCTCCACGCGTCCGACGTCCTGCTCGCCCTATGGGACGGGCAGGACGCCCGAGGTCGCGGTGGCACCGGCCAGGTCGTTGCCGAGGCACGGGCCCTGGGACTTCCGGTCGAGATCGTCACCGTCGAGCGGGCGGCCTGATGAGCTTCCTGAGGAGCTCGCGCGGCCGGTGGTACTTCCTCGCCGCCCTGTGGATGGTGGTGATCACGCTCGGGATCGGCGGCTTCATCCAGCAGGCACATGACGCCGGACAGCCCCGGTCGATCTGGGACACGCTCTACCTCACGCTGCAGCTGGCCACCCTCGACTACGACGGCAGCCAGGGGCCGATGAACTGGCGACTCCAGATCGGCCGCTTCGTGGTGCCGGTGATGGCCGCCAGCACGGTGCTGCAGACCGCGTCGGTGGTCTTCGCCGACGAGTTCAACCGGTGGCGGATCGGCCGGTCCTCCGGGCACTCGATCGTGGCGGGACTCGGTGATGTGGGGCGCCGGCTCGCCAGAGCGCTGGCCGACAGCGGCGAGCGCGTGGTCGCGATCGACGCGGACCCCGCGCGCGTGGCGGCGGTGAAGCACTCCGACGACCGCATCGCAGCCCTGGTCGGCGATCCCACGGACGCCGTCACGCTCAAGCGCGTGCGAGTGGACCGGGCTCGCCGCATCGTGATCGCGGTCGGTGACGACTCGAGCAACGTGGCCGCCGCGTCGGCCGCGGCGAGGGCCGCCGGGAGCCGACGCAAGGCGCTCAGGTGCGCGGTCCAGCTCAGCGACGTGGAGCTGGCCTCACTCCTCCGTGCCGCCGACCTCGACGCGGCCGGGGGAGTGCGGCTGAGCTACTTCAGCCTCTATGAGCGCGCCGCCAGGGCGCTGCTCTCGGAGCACCCGCCCTTCGCCTGCCAGCCCGGCCGCCCGCTGGTGATCGGGCTCGGTCAGTTCGGCCGGAGCCTGGTCGTAGCGCTCGGACAGCAGTGGGCGCACCTGCACCCCGGCGAGGTGCTGAGGCCGACGCTCGTCGATGCGAACGCCGCCGGCCGCTGGGCCGAGCTCGTCCTTCGGCACCCCGCCTTGGAGGAGGTGTGCCGGCCCAGCCTCATCGACCTCGATCTCGAGGCGCCGTCCTCGGCTGGCCTGGCCGCGTTCGCGGGCATGCTGGCCACGGACCCGCCGAACTGGGTGGCCGTCGTCGTGGACGACGAGCGGCTCGCACTCGCCAATGCCGTGTTCCTGCACCAGCGGCTCGCACGGGGGTCGGTGCCGATCGTCGTACGGATGGGCTCCGCGGCCGGTCTCGGCGCCCTGCTCGACCCCGCCTCGGGGTCGGAACAGGCGTTCCCCGGTGTCACGGTCTTTCCGTTCCTGGACCGGACCTGCACGCTCGAGTCCGTCGACGGCGGCATCCGCGAGCAGCTCGCCGAGGCCGTGCACGAGGACTACCTGGCGATGCTGGCGCCGGGCTCCGCCGCCGGTGGGTTGCAGAGACCCTGGGGGGACCTCGACGACGACCAGCGCGACCTGAGCCGCCGACGCGTCGACGGCATCGTCGGGGACCTCGCGGTGATCGGCTGCGAGCTGCAACCCCTGCGGCGCTGGGGCGCGGTCGACCTGTTGCTGACCGACCCGGAGGTGCAGCAGCTGGCCCAGCGCGAGCACCAGCGTTGGTTCGACGACCGCGCGGCAGCCGGCTGGACGCACGGCGACGTCCGGGACAACGCTGCCAGGCGCAACCCATTGCTGGTCGGGTGGGACGACCTGCCGGCCGGCGCCCGGGAGTCCAACCTGGAGGCGGTCCGGGCCCTGCAGCCGCTGCTCGCCCGCGCGGGCTTCGAGGCCGTACGCCGCTGAGTCGCCGCCGGGTCGGGGGCCTGAGCGTCGGTCCGGTCGGTGGTCGAGCAGCGAAGGCCCCCTGGGGGCCTGAGCGTCCGTCGAGACCCCCGCAGGTGTGCAGGGCCGTGACCACGGCGGTCGTGGCCCGGCCCCGGTCAGTTCTGTTTCGCCCGGAGCGCCTGGATCATCTGGTCGAGCTGCTGGACCATCGGGGCCAGGTTCGCCTGGCTCGCCAGCTGACGCGCTTCCCCGAGGGCGGCCAGGGCCTCGTCGATGCGACCGAGGTTGCCCAGCACCTCCCCGCGGTTGGCGGTGCCGAACAGCACTCCCTGTCCGCGGCCGGACGCCTTGGCCAGCGCGATCTGCTCGTCGAGGCTGGCAAGCGCACCCGCGAGATCGCCCTGCTGCTGCTGGAGGATTGCCCGGTTGCCGACACAGCTGGCGAGCCCGACCTGGTCGCCGATGCGACGACAGATCTCCTCCTGCTGGTCGAAGAGCCGCCCCGCCTCCACCTGGTCCCCACGACCGAGCACGATCAACGCCCGCTCGCCGAGTGCGCGCTGTACGCCGGACTCGTCGCCGACCCGGCCGCACGCCTCGGCGAGTGACGCCCACACCGGCTCGGCCTCGCCCATCCGGCCGGTCTGGTAGAGCAGCTCGCAGGCCTTGGTGAGGACCTGCACCCGCTGGGCGTCGGCGCCCGACGTCGCGCACTGGGCGCCGCAGTCGATCAGGTCGGCGATGGCGGCGGGGTCGTTGCCCATCATGTTGTGGATCTGCCAGCGGTTGTTGAGCAGCGGCACGAGGGACATGGCCAGTCCCTGCGCCCGCAAGACGGGTTCCGCCGCGGCGTACCGGCTCAATGCGGAGGGCAGGTCGTTCTGCACGACGTCGACCGCCGCCAGGTTCACCTGGGCCGCCGCGACCGCGGCCTGGTCGCCGGCCCGGGTGGCCAGGGCGAGTTCCTCGGTGTGCGTGGCGCGGGCGGCGGCGTGGTCCCCGAGCTCGCGCTGGGCCATCCCGAGCGATCCGAGCGCCAGCACCAGCGCACCCGTTGCGCCGGCACCGCGAGCGGTGAGCGAGGCCTCGGTGGCGAGGCGGCGGGCGTCCTCCCAACGGCCCTCGTCGATGGCGGTGCGCGCCTGCACGTCCAGGACCCGCGCCAGGAGCGGCTCGTCGGACAGCCGCCGCGCCAGGGTCTCCGCCTCGGCCGAACGCTGGGCCGCCTCGTCGTGCCGACCGAGCTGGCGCAGCGTCGTCGATTCGGTGAGTAGCGCCTGCACCTGGCTGGACAGGTCGCCCCGCTCGCCCGCGGCGGTGCGCCAGTCCGCGAGGTCCGCCAGGGCCGCCAGCGGATCGCCGGTCTCGGCGTTGATGGCGGCCCTGCCCGCGAGCGCGAGCTGGACGCCGTTCGCGTCTCCGACCGAGCGGCACAGCGCCTCCTGCTCGTCCAGCAGGGCGAGGGCCGCAACGTGATCGCCTCGGCCGCGCAGCCCGCCCGCCAGGTTCCCGAGCGCAGCCTGGATCGCGGCGGCGTCCCCGCTCGCCCGGGCGATGGTCAGGGCCTCGTCGAGCAGCGGGACCGCTCCGGCGACGTCGCCGAGGGCGGCGCGGCACAGGCCGAGATTCCCGAGTGCGTACCCGAGCACCTCCCGGTCCGCGGCCGTGCGGCTGAGCTCGACCGCCTCCTTGAGCGCGGCGGTGGCGTCCACCAGCTCGCCCTGCCCGTGCAGCGCCGCTCCGAGGTTCAGCAGGGCGCCGCGCAGGCGGCGGTGCACCCGGGACCCCGGATCGGGCTCGGCCGCGGCCCCGGTCCGGTAGGTCGAGACCAGGAAGCGGTTGATCGTCAGCGCCTCAGCGGGATGTCCGGCGTCGGTGACGAGCCGCGCCACCTCCCAAGCCTGGTCGGCGTGGGCTTCGGGATGGTCGACGACGTCGCGATAACCGTCGACGACGGACCGGCCGCGCTCCTCGGCCCGCGCCCAGAGCCGACGCAGGTCCCCGGGCGCAAGGGGATACGCCAGGTCGAGGTAGTCGAGGCTGGAGAGCGTGCGGACCAGTCCGTCCACGTCGTCGGCAGCCAGCTGCTGCCAGGGCAGCTCCTCCACCACCCGGGGCCCCAGCGGCAGGTGGCCGAAGTGCTGCGCCAGGGCGGCGTGCGCCGCGCGTACGTCGGCCTCGGTCGCGAGGTAGCGGTCCTCGACGGCCTTGCGGTGCGCCTGGGTCGCGAAGCCGAGCAGCCCCGAGCGGGTCACCAGCCCGGCCTCGGCGGCGAGGACCAGCGGCGACCACACGGCGTGGGGGACCGCCTCGCCACCCTCGGTCCGACCGCCGAGGAGGCCAAGCAGCTCCGGCTCCGTGAGCCCGTGGCGAGCCGCCCAGATCGCGCGGAACGCGTCGCCCACCAACCCCGGACGGTCCTGCTCGAAGTCGGCCTCGTAGCGGGCCAGGACGAGCTCGATCAGGTCGTCGACCGTGGCCGCGGACAGGTAGTGCGCGATGACGTCACCGAGGGTGAAGTGGTCGCCGTGCTGGCGCAGCTCGTCGAGCACGGTGCGCAGGTAGAGCACGTTGCCGGTGTGCGGCGAGCGCACCAGCGTCTCGACGTGGACCTGGTCGAGCCCCTTGGACCAGCGGGCCAGGAACGCCGTGACGTACGACGCCCGCTCGGCCTCGGTGAGCGACGGCAGCTCGAGCACCGGCCAGCCGCGTCGCAGTGCCTCGTCGACCGGCCTCGGTCCGGAGGAGGTCACCACGACCCGCACGGCCGGCGGTACCGCGCTCGGCAGCCAGGTCAGGTCGGGGGCGCCGTCGACATCGGTGAGCAGGTCCGCCCCGTCGACCACGACGATCGCCCGGGCCCCCGACGCCGCGACGCGGTCGAGCGCCGCGAACAGGGCAGCCCGCCGGCTGGCGGGATCGGCGGGGATCCGGGAGACGTCGACGTCCTCGGTGGCCAGTCCGGCCACGATCCGACCGGCCAGGTCCTTCCAGTCGGCGGCGTCGGCCGTGGCGCCGACGTGGTGCTGGACCACGAGATCGCCCGGATGTCCGGCCCGCCAGCCGTCCAGCCACGTGGCCACCAGGGGTGTGACGTCCGAGCCCGGCTCACCGCTGACGACCAGCGGGGCCTCCGTGCCGGCCGCGAACGCGTCGAGTCGGGCCCGGAGCTCCGGTCGGTCGACGTGGGCGGCCGAGCGCGCGAGTCCGAACGCCCGGTGTGCGTGCGACTCGCGGGCCACGACGTCCGGCGTGGCGTCGGCGGGGAACAGCCGGTCGACGAGGGCGGTCAGCTCGGCCAGCACCTGTCGCCCCAGGTCCGCCGGGTCGGCGTACTGCACACTCGGGTGTCCGGAGGAACGCACGCGCTCCTTCAGGTCTTCGAGGCGCTGGCGACGCTGCGCCGCCGCACCCTCGGCGGCCTCGCGGCCGTGTGCCGCCACCTCGTCGTCCGAGGGCAGCTCGCCGAGCACGAGGCGCTCCTCCGGCGGGCGGGTGTCGACCCAGGCCGGGTCGCGGAAGTGGAAGAACGCGTGGCCCGCGGCC
>JAOPXC010000033.1 GCA_025965335.1 Nocardioides sp.
CGAGCACGGCACCCTCGAGCGACGGGTCCTCGAGCGCCCGTTCCAGCTCCACCGCGTTGTCCACGGCAACCGCCACCACGAACCCCGCCGACTCCAGGACCTGGGTCAGCCCGGCTCGGAGAAGGGCATTGTCTTCGGCGAGGACAAGTCGCACGGGACCTCCAGGGTGACGATCGTCGGGCCGGCGGCGGGACTGGACACGCTCATCGTGCCGTCGAAGGCCGCCAACCGCCGCATCACCCCCCGCATGCCTGTTCCCTGTTGCGGGTCCGCGCCCCCGCGGCCGTCGTCGCCGACGACCGCCCGGAGCCGCCCGTCCCGATGCTCGAGCACGATCCAGACGTGCCGTGGCTCGGCGTGCTTGGCGGCGTTGGCCAGGCACTCCGCGATCGCGAAGTAGACCGCCGACTCGATCGGCGCCGGCGGCCGGCCGGGGATCGCGCCGCTGACTTCGACCGGGACCGCCATGTCCAGCGCCAGGGCGCGGACCGCCCCGTCGAGACCGCGGTCGGCGAGCACGGGCGGGTGGATGCCCCTGACGACCGACCTGAGCTCGCCGATCGCGGCGGTGGTGGTGCTGCGCGCCTCACCCACCATCCGCTGCGCCGCCTCGGGGTCGGTCTCGAAGAGGGTCTCGGCGATGCCCAGGCTCATCGACAGCGACACGAGCCTGGCCTGGGTGCCGTCGTGCAGGTCCCGCTCGAGCCTGCGCAGCTCGGCCGCCGAGTGGTCGACGGCGTCGGCCCGGGTGCGGGTGAGCACCTGGACCCGGTGCTCCAGTGCCTCCGTCGTGCCGTAGGACAGCAACGCCCGGTCCACCACGGACCGGATCCACAGGATCGGCCCCACGCCGTACCACCAGATGAACCCGGTGACCACGGCGAGCAGGAGCACGAGCACCACCAGGGAGAGGACCCAGCCCAGGGTGATCGCCCAGAGCAGCCAGATCAGGTCGCGCCAGGTCATGGGGTCCGATGCGATCGCCCGCAGCCGGATGAGCGGGCCGCCGGGTGGGATGGGCCGGTACGGACGGGGCACCTGCACCCCGAGCACCTGGCTCGCGATGGACCGCTGCCGGTCCGCGAACCAACGCAGCGCGGGGATCGCGGCCGCGAGCAGGACCAGACCGACCCACACCACGACCAGCACCCCGCCGACCACGATCAGCACGAAGATCGCCACCAGCGGCACCAGCCAGAGCACCTGGGCCAGGGAGTACGCCGTCAGGAGCCATCGGCTCGGCGGCGTCGGGGGAGTCGGTGCTGTCGTGCTCACGGGCTCCATCCTCGCCGACATCGGTGGATCGGACAGTGGTGCAGGGACCACCACGGGCCGGGTGCAAGGACCCCTGACTCCCGCGCTCCCGCTGACGAGGCTTGAGGAGCCGCCGAGGTCGCCCGGCCCGGCACTCCCGAGAGGAACACCCGCATGTCCCTTCAGCTGTCTGCGATCCCGACCCGCACCGCGCGCTGGTGTGCCCTGCACCCCTGGCGGGCCATGCTCGCGTGGGTCGCCTTCGTCACCGTCGCCGTGGCGATGGCCGCCATGATCCCGACCCAGGAGACCACCGACGCCGACTACCGGCTCGGCGAGTCCGGCCACGCCGACGAGCTCGTCACCTCGGCGGGTCTCGGTGCTCCCATCACCGAGAACGTCCTGGTGTCCTCGCCCTCCGGGGACCTCGACCGAGCCGCCGCCGAGTCGGCGGGTGCGGCGCTGACGACGGCGATGCGCGGCATCGACGGCGTCGAGAAGGTCTCGGCGCCCCAGTGGAGCCCGGACGGTACGGCGATGCTCGTCGCCGTCCAGCTCGCGAAGAACCATGACGACGCCGCCCCGCTCGTCGCGGCCACTGCGGCCGTCCAGGCGGAGTTCCCGGACCTCGACATCCGCGAGGCCGGCGACCTGACCGTCGACGCCGCCGTCAACGACCAGGTCGCCAAGGACCTCTCATCCGCCGAGACGATCAGCCTGCCGCTGACCCTGATCCTGATGCTGATCGCCTTCGGCGCCCTGATCGCTGCCGGCCTCCCCGTCCTGCTGGCGGCCACGAGCGTCGCGGCGACCGTGGGCATCATCGCCCCGCTGTCCTACCTGGTGCACGCGGATGCGACGGTCACCAGCATGATCGTCCTGATCGGCATGGCGGTTGGCGTCGACTACTCGCTGTTCTACCTCAAGCGCGAGCGCGAGGAGCGGGCCAAGGGTCACTCGACGCTGGACGCGGTCGCCATCGCCGCCCAGACGTCCGGGCACTCGATCCTCGTCTCCGGCGGCGCCGTGATCGCCTCGATGGCCGGACTGTTCATCATCGGCGACACGACGTTCAACTCGCTGGCCGTGGGCGCCATCCTCGTCGTCGCGGTCGCGGTCCTCGGCTCGATCACCGTGCTGCCCGCCCTGCTGGCCAAGCTGGGTCGCTGGGTGGACCGCCCGCGGGTCCCGCTGCTCTGGCGCCTGAACAAGCGGATCGGGCGCGGCGGCATCAGCAGCCGTGTCCTCGCGCCGGTCGTCGGCCACCCGGCGCTGGCGCTGGCCTTCTCCACGTTGGTCGTGGTGGCTCTCGCCGTTCCGGCGCTGGGCATGAAGACGCACAGCGCCAGCCTCGAGACGCTGCCGGCCTCGATCCCCGAGGCGCAGACCCTCCGGGCGATGAGCGCGGCCTTCCCGACCGAGGGCGCGGTGGCGGAACTCGTGGTCCGCGCCCCGGCAGACAGTCGGGCCGATGTTGCGTCCGCGCTGAGGTTGGTCGCGCGTGGCGCCGCGGGCACCGGGCTGTTCGTCGGCGGCGCTGCGCCCACCCAGGTGTCCGAGGACGGGCGCACCTCGGTGCTCCAGCTGGCGATGCCGTTCGAGGAGTCCGACCCCCGCGTCGACGACGCGATCCGGCAGCTGCGCTCCGACCTCGCTCCGGCGGCTCTCGACGGCCTCGGTGCGGAGTACGCCGTCGGCGGCGACCCCGCCGAGTCGCTGGACTTCGTGGACCGGCAGCACCAGCGGCTACCGCTGGTCATCGGCTTCGTCCTGCTGCTGACGCTGCTCATCATGGCGTTCACGTTCCGCAGCCTCGCGATCGCGCTGGTGTCGACGGTGCTGAACCTCGCGTCCGTCGGCGTCGCGTTCGGGTTGATGACGCTGGTCTTCCAGCACGGCTGGTTCGAGGGAGCGCTGGACTTCTCGAGTCCGGGCTTCGTGATCGACTGGGTGCCGCTGTTCGTCCTCGTGGTGCTGGTCGGACTGTCGATGGACTACCACGTGTTCGTGCTGAGCCGGGTCCGCGAGCACCTGCAGCGTGGGCTGCCGGCGCGGCTCGCCGTCCGCGAGGGGGTGGCGGACACCGCGGGCGTCGTCACCAGTGCCGCGACCGTCATGGTGTCGGTGTTCGCGATCTTCGCGACGCTGAGCATGATGGAGATGAAGATGATGGGCGTCGGCCTCTCGGCGGCGATCCTCATCGACGCGACGGTGATCCGGCTGGTCATGCTGCCGGCGATCCTGGTGCTGCTGGGGGAGCGGGCCTGGTGGCCGACCCGTCCCACGCGGCCCGTCGGGGACGTGGTCGAGGAGACCGAGCCGGCGTACGAGCTCGCCTCGAGCTGAGGGCCGCGCGCCGCGCTACACGTGGTCGGCAGCGGCGGACACCGTGACGGGAACGCCGCTGAAGGCGGCGTTCCCGCTCACGTCGAGGAGCTCGGGGTCGGTGAGGTCGTTGATGGAGACCCCGGCGACCTTGCTGGCCCGGGCCAGCCGTACGCCGTCCTTGGCGTGACCGTAGCCGTGGGGGAGGCTGACGACTCCACGCATCATGTCCTCGGTCGCGAGCACCTCCACCTGCACGGAACCCACCCGGGACGACACGGTGGCCGTCGTGCCGTCATCGAGCCCGCGGGCACTGAGGTCGTCGGGGTGGATGTACAGCTGGTGGCGGGCCTTGCCCCGCGTGAGTCGTTCGGAGTTGTGCAGCCACGAGTTGCAGTCGCGCTGGTGACGGCGGCCGATGAGCAGCAGGCCGTCCGGATCGGGCGCAGCCAACGAACGCAGTCGGTCGAGGTCCTCGACCACGAGGGCGGGCGCCGCATCGATGCGGCGGTCTCGATGGGGGATCCGGTCCGGCAGCTGGCCCGCGCGGAGGGGGCCGAGGTCGACCCCGGCCGGGTTCTTGCGGAGGCTGCGGAGCGTCACGCCGGACTTCCCGCGCTGCAGGAGCAGACCGATCAGGACGGTGGGGCTGGTCGAGAGCCGAAGCCGCTGCTCCAGCCGCTTGCGCAACGGGGGCTTCGTCCGCAGCCGGGACTGGGTGCGCAGGGCGATCTCGCGATAGATCTCCCAGTCGTGCATCGCCCCCTTCTCACGGGGGAGCACCGCCGGGGTGAACCGCGCCGTGTCCCGCACCGCGAGAACGTGGAAGACCAGGTCGTAGTGGTCGCGCTCCAGCGAGCTGGTCGGCGGCAGGATCACGTCGGCATGGCGGGTGGTCTCGTTGATAAAGATGTCGACGGCCGCCATGAAGTCGAGCCCGTCCATCGCCCGATCCAGGGCCGGGCCGTCCGGGGTCGACAGGACCGGATTCCCCGCAAGGGTGAGCATCGCCCGGATCTGGCCCTCGCCCGGAGTCTCGATCTCCTCACGCAGCACCGACACGGGGAGCTCCCCACCGAACTCCGGCAGCCCGCGCACCCTGCTCCGCCAGACGTCGTGGTGACCGCGCCCGATCAGCCCGGTGCCCACCACGTCGATGGCGGGCGTCGTGACGAGGACGCCCCCCGCGCGGTCGAGATTGCCGGTGAGCAGGTTGAGCAGCTGGACCGCCCACTGGCACACGGTGCCGAACCCCTGCGTCGAGACCCCCATCCGGCCGTACGCCGCGGCGCCGTCCGCTGCCGCGAACTCCCGGGCCACCCGTCGGATCTCCTCGGCGGGGACCCCGCTCATCTGCTCGGCGCGCTCGGGGGTGAGGTCGGAGATCGCGGTCTCCACCGCCGCCAGGCCGTCGACGTACGCCGCGGGGCTGGTCAGGCCCTCGGTGACCAGGACGTTGACCATCGCGAGCAGCACGAACGCGTCCGTGCCCGGCCGGACGAAGTGATGCTCGCTGGCCACCCTGGCGGTCTCGGTGCGGCGTGGGTCGAAGACCACCATCCGGCCGCCGCGCGCCTTCAGCTCGCGCAGGCGGCCGGGAAAGTCGGGCACCGTCATGAGGGAGCCGTTCGAGGCCATCGGGTTGGCCCCGAACACCAGGAAGAAGGACGTGCGGTCGATGTCGGGGATCGGCAGGAAGAACTGGTGGCCGTACATCAGGTAGGCCAGGAACTGGTGGGGGAGCTGGTCGACCGACGTCGCGCTGAACTTGTTGCGTGTCCGGAAGGTCTTCGCCATCGCGGTGCCGTGGGTCAGGGAACCGAGGCTGTGCGCGTTGGGGTTTCCCAGGTACAGCCCGACGGCGTCCCTCCCGTGGTCGTTGATCGCGGCCGCGAGGCCGTCGGCGACGAGGTCGAGCGCCTCGTCCCACTCGATCTCCACCCACTGGGCGTCGGCGCCCGACCCGACCCGGCGCACCGGCCGGCGCAACCGGTCGGGATCGGAGTGGAGGTCCGCGATCGCGACGCCCTTGGGACAGATGTGGCCGCGGGACAAAGGGTCCTCGGGGTTGCCGCGGACGCCGGTGACGGCGCCGTCGGTGAGGGTCAGCTCGAGGCCGCAGATCGCCTCGCACAGGTTGCACACGCCGAGCCGGGTGCCGGTGAAGCCCGGAGGCACCGGGCCACCTGCGAATGCCGTGTGCGCCGCGTTGGCGAGGGGGGACAGGGTCGCGTCCACCGCGCGGCCGATCAGGCGGGAGGGTGCGGGCAGGTCCATGCGGCCATCCTGACACCCACACTTCGGTTTGGGCCCGCACCGGACGCGCTGATAGTCTTCGCAGGTTGCCCGGAGCGTGGCGTCACGCCGTACTCCCCGGTCCCAGGACCAGGCAGCACCCACCAGTTGCATCGCCGTCCAACGGCCGCGGATCCAGAGTGCCCGGGAGAACAAGCCCCGGTGCGCCGC
>JAOPXC010000048.1 GCA_025965335.1 Nocardioides sp.
GGCGCGTCCCGAACCCCAGTGGTGGGGCTGGCCGCACGTTCACCCGACGACACCACGCGGGTCAGCGCCCGGAGTCCTGCGCCCTGCCCCATCGGCGCAGACGCCGAAGTCGCGTGTGCTGGTGATACGCCGCTCGTACAGGGGGGCGACAACCACCAGGAGCACAGATGTCCGTCATCACCGGAACCCCCCAGGTCTCGACTGCCGCCGCGGCCCGGGCCGAGGAAATCAGCAAGTTCTACGGCAGCGGTGACGCCGCGGTCGCGGCCCTCGACAACGTCAGCGTCGGCCTCGCCGAGGGCGAGTTCACCGCCATCATGGGGCCGTCCGGTTCCGGCAAGTCGACGCTGCTGCACGTGCTCGCCGGGCTTGACCGGCCCACGTCGGGCCACGTGTATCTCGGCGACACCGAGATCACCTCGCTCAACGACCGGAACCTCACCCTGCTGCGCCGCGACCGGATCGGCTTCATCTTCCAGTCGTTCAACCTGCTACCCACGATGACCGCTGCGGAGAACATCGTCCTCCCCATGCGGATCGCCGGACGCAAGCCGGACGAGCAGTGGGTGGCCTCGATCGTCGAGACGGTCGGGTTGACCGACCGGCTGTCGCACCGGCCATCGGAGCTGTCCGGCGGCCAGCAACAGCGCGTGGCCGCGGCCAGGGCCCTGGCGTCACACCCCCACATCGTCTTCGCGGACGAGCCGACCGGCGCGCTGGACTCCAAGTCGGGCGCCGACCTGCTCGCGTTCCTCCGCAAGGCGGTCACCGAGCTCGGGCAGACCGTCGTCATGGTGACCCACGACCCGACCGCCGCGAGTTACGCGGACCGGGTCGTCTTCCTCGCCGACGGTCACGTCGTCGACGAGATGCACGCGGCCACCGCGGACGAAGTCCTCGACTACATGAAGCACCTAGGAGCCTGAACCCATGTTGACCGCCACCCTCCGTGGGATGTTCGCGCACAAACTGCGCCTCGTCCTGACCACGGCGTCGATCTCACTCGGCGTCGCGTTCCTCGCCGGAACGCTCGTCCTGACCGACACCATGGGGCTCGCGTTCGAGCAGCTCTTCGGCAAGGTCTCCGCCGGGACCGACGCGGTCGTCCGTGCCGAGGCCCCGTACACCAGCGCCGAGGGGATCGGCACCAGCCGTGGCCCGATCGCCGAGTCGGTGCTCGCCGACATCAACAAGGTCGACGGTGTCCGCACGGCCGAGGGCTCGGTCAGCGGTTACGCGCTGCTGACCGACAACGACGGCCAGGCAATCCTGACCAAGGGTGGCGCGCCCACCCTGGGTTACAGCATGGCCGCCGACGAGAACCTCCGGGGCGACGTCGACCTGATGTCGGGCGCGGCTCCGGACAGCCCGAACGAGGTCGCCGTCGACGCCACCAGCGCTGAGGAGAACGACATCGCGCTCGGGTCCACCATCAAGGTGCTCCTCCAGGGACCCACCCAGGAGTTCACCGTGGTCGGCACGGTCGGCTTCGGCGGGGAGAAGAACCTCGGCGGCACCACGTCGGCGTACTTCGACACCGACACCGCCCAGCAGCTGCTCGGCACCCCCGGCTACTTCGACGCGATCAACGTGAGCGGGGACGAGGGCGTCAGCCAGTCCGAGCTCGCGACGAGCCTGGCTGCCGTCGTACCCAAGGGCACGGAGGCCGTCACCGGTGCCACGGTGGCCCAGGAGAACTCCGACGCGGTCAACGAGGACCTCAAGTTCGTCGGGGTCCTGTTCATGATCTTCGCGGGAATCGCCCTGTTCGTCGGCTCCTTCATCATCTGGAACACCTTCACGATGATCGTCACCCAGCGTTCGCGGGAGATCGCGTTGCTGCGGGCCATCGGCGCCACCAAGCGCCAGGTGCTCCGGAGCCTGGTGCTGGAGGCACTCATGCTCGGTGCCGCGGCCTCGGCCATCGGCATAGGACTCGGTGTGCTCGTGGCACGAGGTCTCCGGATGCTGATGGACGTCGTGGGCTTCAGCCTGCCGACCACGTCCTTGCAGATCGAACCCCGCACCGTCTGGGTCTCGATGCTGGTCGGCACGCTCGTGACGGTTGTCGCGTCGCTGGTCCCGGCACGTCGCGCGACCAAGGTGCTGCCGATCGAGGCGCTGCGGGAGTCCACGCCCGGCGCGGAAAAGCACTCGAAGCGTCGCGCCGCCATCGGGCTCGCCCTCGTCGGGGCCGGCACCGCGGGAATGTTGTCCGCGCTGTACGGCGGGAGCAGCATGAAGATCTTCGGGGTCGGCCTGCTCGCCGTGCTCATCGGGGTGATGGTCTCGCTGCCCCTGGCCGTGCGGCCGCTGGCGGCCCTGATCGGCACCCCGCTCCAATGGCGGGGTACGCCCGGCGAGCTGGCGAAGCAGAACTCAATGCGCAACCCGCGTCGTACCTCTTCGACGGCAGCGGCCCTGATGGTCGGCCTCACCCTGGTCGTCAGCATGGGAGTCTTCGCCTCGTCCCTGAAGGCGTCGTTCGGCGACGTGATCTCGGACCAGACGAACGCCGACCTGTTCATCGCCACCTCGAGCGCCCAGGCTCCGGGCTTCAGTCCCTCCGTGATCGATGCCGTCCAGGACGTGCCGGGTGTGGACAAGGTGTCCGCGAACGGCTGGGGACAGGCCCGGTTCGACAACGCCGACGCGAGCTACTCCGCAGTTGACCCGGCCACCGCCGAGGAAGTCATGAACCTCAAGGTGTCGCAGGGCTCGGTCGCGGCGCTCGGCGAAGGCGGCGTCATGGTGTCGAAGTCGGCAGCGACCTCCAACGGCTGGAAGCTCGGCGACAAGGTCACGGCAGAGTTCGCCGAGAGCGGCAAACACGCGCTGAAGGTGGTCGGGATCTACGACGGCAAGGGCTGGATCGGTGACAACTTCATCCTGAGCATCGACGAGCAGAACGCGTTCGCCGGTCCCCAGCTGGTGTCGACCGGCCTGGTGACCCTCGCCGCCGGCGCCGCGTCCGGAGAGGTCCAGGACGCGATCGATGCAGCCCTCGCCGATCACCCGGACGCCCAGGTGCTGGACCAGGCCGGCTTCGAGAAGGTGGCCAGCGGGTTCATCGACCAGCTGCTGACCTTCGTCACGGTGATGTTGCTCCTCGCAGTGCTGATCGCCCTGCTCGGCATCGTCAACACCCTGGCCCTGTCGGTCTTCGAGCGCACCCGTGAGCTGGGTCTGCTCCGCGCGGTCGGCATGACCCGCGGACAGGTTCGGGCGATGGTCCGCTGGGAGTCGGTGGTCATCTCACTGATCGGTGCCGCGAGCGGCGCGGTTCTCGGGATCGGCATCGGGCTGGCCCTGTCGCAGGCGCTGAAGGACGAGGGGATCAAGGCCATCTCGATCCCGGGCCCGCAGATCGCCCTGTACGTCGCTCTGGCCGCGGTCGCCGGCGTCCTCGCCGCCGTCGGACCGGCCCGCACGGCCGCGAAGGTGGACGTCCTGAAGGCGGTGGTCACCGACTGACGGCTCGTCACGGCAACGCCCCGGCGGCGTCCTCACGGACGCGGCCGGGGCTGTCGTTCGGTCCGTTCCCCAACCTGGGGGATTGATCGGGATGCACGGGTGGGATTCGATACCGGGAGAACTGCGAGACTCCGCTAGACGGCGGCGCCCCGGTCGGCTGGAAGAGCCGATGGCGCCCGTTTCCCACCGAATAGTCACTACGAGCCTGTGTCTACGGAAAACCCGCCCTTGCGTTCGAGGCGTTCGCAGGCTTGCCGAGAGTTCCTCAATCACTGGAGTTGCGATGGCTTCCCCTTCGCCACTGACCACTGTGACCGCCAATCAGTCCGGTCGGCTTCCGGAGAGCGCGCTGGTCACGGTGACCAGAACGCAAAAGTACGTCCTGGTTGGGCTGCTGGCTTCGATACCTGCGGCGGCACTGCTCGCCGGCTGGCGCTCGGTGGGCGTCGCCCTCTTCGCGTTGATCGCCGCGTTCTATCTCGCTGACCTGATCTTCTCGACCTACCTGGTCTCCACGTCAATGCGGACGACGACTGCTGCTCCGAGGACGGTCGCCGCCCTTGATCCGTGGCCGACGTTCTCGGTCCTGTGCCCGATGTACCGAGAAGCGGCGATCCTGCCGCAGTTCGTTCGGGGCATGACGTCGTTGGACTACCCGCCGTCTTCCCTGCAGATTCTCTTGCTTCTGGAGGAGGACGACGTGGAGACGCAAGCCGCCGTGCGAGACAGCCGACTGCCTCCTCAGTTCGAGGTTGTGGTGGTGCCGGACAGCAGCCCGAAGACCAAGCCCAAGGCCTGCAATGTCGGGCTGCAGCTGGCCATAGGCGACTACGTGGTCATCTATGACACGGAGGACATACCCGAACCGGACCAGTTGAAAAAAGCGGCGCTCACGTTCGCCTCAACACCAGGGCGAGTGGCCTGCCTACAGGCAAGTCTCAACTTCTACAACGTTCGCCAGAACCTCCTTACCCGTCTCTTCACTGCCGAGTACAGTCTGTGGTTCGACCTCCTATTGGTTGGCCTGCAACGCTTTGGCGGACCCATTCCGCTGGGGGGTACGTCAAACCATTTCAGAGCGCACGTCCTCCGGGGACTCGGCGGGTGGGATCCATATAACGTCACGGAGGATTGTGACCTCGGTGTTCGGCTGTACAAGCAGGGATTCCGAACGCAGATGCTCGACAGCACCACCTACGAGGAGGCAAATAGTAGGCTGGCCAACTGGATTCGCCAGCGATCGCGGTGGATCAAGGGATACATTCAGACGGTACTGGTGCACACTCGCGGCGGATGGCGCCTGAACCGAGGCTTGGATTTCCACTTCTTGACGTTTCTGGCCGTGGTGGGTGGCAAGGTCGCCACCAACTTCATCAACCCGGTGATGTGGGCGCTGACCCTTTCCTACTTTCTCTTCCGAGACAGTATCGGGACCTCCGTCGAGTCCCTGTTCCCCGGTCCCGTGTTCTATGCGGCTGTCGTGGCTCTCGTCGGGGGCAACCTCATGTTCGTCTACACGTTTCTCCTCGGGAGCGCCTCGAGGGGCGATTGGGACTTGATCAAGTATGGCCTCCTGGCGCCCTTCTACTGGCTGATGATGTCCGTCGCAGCTGTGTACGCCTTGGCGCAACTCATCCGGCGACCGCACTACTGGGAGAAGACCGTGCACGGCCTGCACCTTCGCGGGGACACGTCTGCGTTTGCCATTGAGGCTCGCACGAGTCACGCGCCAGACTGGCAGGGCAGATCATGACGACGGTGGCTGACCAACGACGAACGTTGGCCAGGTACACCCCGCCGACCCGGCTGTCGTCTCTCTCGGTCGTAATGCCGGCCTACAACGAGGCGGCCAACATAGAGTCGGCGGTTCGCGATGCCCTGAAGGCTGCCGCAGACGTCTCGGACCTCTACGAGGTCATCGTGGTGGACGACGGGAGCGTTGATGAGACACAGGCCATAGTCGAAAGCCTCGCCGGGAACAGCGATGGCTGCGTGAGGTTGGTCCGCAATCACTACAACATGGGCTATGGGCCGACGGTGCGTCGTGCGTGGCGAGCGGCCCGCATGGAGTGGATTCTTTTCACCGACAGCGATTGTCAGTTCGAGTTCGATGACGTCAAACATCTGGTAGCTGAGACCGACGAAGCAGATATCGTGACCGGCTGGCGAAAGCACCGTCAAGATCCATTGATTCGGAGAGTCAATGCCGGGCTGTTCAACCTTGCCGGCAGGTGCGTCTTCGGAACCCAGGTGCGCGACGTCGACTGCGCGTTCAAGCTGATGAGGACCTCAGCGATGCGTGGCCTCGCTCTCGAGTCGGACAGCGCCATGGTCAACACGGAACTGCTGTATCAGGCGCGGCAGCAGGGACTCGGCGTCACGGAACTCCCGGTACGTCACAAGCCACGTCGTTTCGGGGTTGCCACCGGTGGTGACCCGCGCGTCATCGCTCGCGCAGTCCGTGAGTTTGTCTCGATGCGGAGAAGGTTCAACCGATCACCTGACGAATGCCTCAACGCCTACAGTTGGGGCGTTGCTTGTTGCGCCATGCTGCTTGGCTCGCTTTCGGTCCTGTGGGCGCTGAGGCACGACGTCATCTTGGCCTACGGTGACGCTGAGGCTCACCTCAACATCTCCAAGCGGGTGGTGAGTGGCCTGACGCCCGGGCTGTCCCAGTTGGGCTCGGTGTGGTTGCCGCTTCCTCACGTGCTCATGGCCCCGTTTGTGGTGAGCGATGTGTTTTGGCGCACCGGCCTCGCTGGGGCAATTTTGGGCGTTCCCTCCCTGACGCTGGCAGCGGTGATGGTCTACCGCCTGGCTTACCTCCTGACAAGTAACTTTCGGGCAAGCCTGCTGGCGCCGGCAGTGATAGTTCTCAATCCCAATGTGCTCTATCTTGCCGCCACTCCGATGACGGAAGTGCTTCTGTTGGGACTCATGACCGCCTCGGTCTACAAGCTTGCACGCTGGATAACTCGCGGTGATCTGCCCAGCCTTGTTCTGGCGGGGATCTTGGGTGCGCTCGCAACGTTGACACGCTACGACGCATGGCTCCTCGTGGGGCTCGAAGCGGCGTTGGTGGCCGTTCTCAGCGCGAGACGCCTGCGAACCTGGCACGCAACAGAAGGCCTTACCACGCTGTTCTCGGTGCTTGCCTTCGCAGGCATTGCAGGCTGGTTCCTCTGGAATCTTCTGATCTTCAGCAACCCACTGTACTTCTCGCAATCTGTCTATGGCTCCGCGGAGCAGCAGAAATTCTTCCTCCGGACAGGGCTGCTGCCCACCTATCACGATTTTGGCAAGTCAATCGTCTATTGGCTCGAGGACGTCCGTCTCATCGCTGGTCTCGGCACCGCCAGCCTGGCTGCGGCCGGTGTGCTGGTCGCGGCGGTGCATGCGATCCGCACCCGACGTGTCGATCTGTTCTTGATTGCGACCCTGACTACGTCGTGCTTCTTGTTCTACGTCCTCATGCTCTACGTGGGGCAGGCCTCGCTGATCCTGCCTCGATTTGTCGACTCAGGCTCGCCCTACCAGATGTCGAATCTCCGATATGGCGTCCAAGCACTATTCCCTCTGGGGATCTTCCTGGCCTTCCTCGCGACCGTCCGGTCGCGAATTCTGGTGCCGCTCCTTGTCGCCGCGCTTCTTATTCAGTCGGTAGCCTGGATGTCGTCCTCCAGCGTGATGGCATACGAGGACGGCATACGAGGTCTCTCCTCTCAACGCCTTTCGAAGGGCCCCGCCGCGCCAGTTCTCGAAGCCTGGATGCGCCGACACTACGACGAGGGCCTGGTCCTGATGGATGACTATCGAAGGCCAATCAGTCCCGTGGAGAGCGGTGTTCCGATGGATCGCTTCATCGGGGTGGGCAACAAGCCGTACTGGAGCGACTCGCTGAACAATCCCGGAAAGTACGCAACGTGGATCATTCTGCAACAGGCCGAGACCGACGCCGTATGGAGCGGCTTCAGCCGGACCAGTCAGAGAATCCTCGAAGACCACTTCGTCGAGGTCTATCGGGCAGGGACCCTTCACGTCTACAAGCGTCGACCCGCTGCGCCCGGCGTCGTCCAGAAGAGAGGCCAACACCTGGTCGTGGACGACCGGCGCTGGAACCCCGTGGGCGCGAACAGCTACGACCTCCTCGAGCAACCCCAGGCGGTGATTGACGCTCGACTGGAGACCATGGCTGGTAGGGGGCTGAACTCTGTCCGGACGTGGTGCTTCGACAAGGATGGAGGATTGCGGCAGGAGACGCTCTCGAAGTTGTCCTCGACGCTGCTGAGCGCGCAAGAGGTTGGCATCAAGGTGGTGTGCACGCTGGCCAACAACCTGTCTGACTTCGGCGGCCCGCAATACTTCACCCCTCCGGGCGAGGACTTCTACACGTCCGAGCTCGCTCGCAGCCGATACCTGCGACAGGTTCAACGTCTGCTGGACTACAAGGACGCGAACGGTCGAAGGTTGGCGGACAGTCCCGCGATCCTCGCATGGGATCTGATCAACGAGCCGCGTCCGTCGGTGGCGTCCTCCAGCAGCGCCGTGCGTGACTGGGCCGAAGCTGCGGCACATTTCATAGGTGGCATTGACCAGTTGCACCTGATCACCATCGGAGCTGAGGGCTTCTCCACCGGCTACCCGGTCGACCAACGACTGGCGGCCTCACCGCCTATCGATTTCGCCGAGGTCTGCGGTGTCCCCGGCATAACGCTGTGCCAGGCGCATCTCTTCGCGAAGTACCTCAATCATCCCTACAGCAGTAGAGAACTCGGTCAGATCATGCAGGCGTGGCGAACCAGTGCCGATGCGATCAACAAGCCCCTCATGATGGGAGAAGTGGGCTACAGCCTGTCCGATGGCTCCAACAGTGAGGCCAGGCGGGTGGTGTTCCTCGACAATGTGGCGCGCGCCATCACAAACAGCGACATTGACGGCGCAATGATCTGGAATCTCGGTGCCGAAGCAGATCGGCAATTCACGATCTCCCTGAACGATCCAGTGTCTCGTCGGCTCATCGGCAGCTGGGCGACCAAGATTCTGCGACTCCCGGTCCCCTCTCGAGCACCCGGCGGCGCGAGCTCGAGCCTGCCCCGGACGAAGCAATGGACGCCCGGCACCAGTACGCATCGGACGGGGTCATGGGAGCAATCGGGCACGGAACCGATTCCAGTCGGATGACCGACACCGCGAGGACCGGGGCGGGGCGCGAGCGACGACTGCGGTGGGGATCGGTCGGACGCCCAGGAGACCTTCGTGTTGAAGTGCCGCTGTTTCTGCTCGTCGGCGCGACGTCAACCGTGGTGTATGGACTTCTCTATCTCCTGCTTCGACAGTCCCTGACAGCCCAGGTTGCCAACGGGCTGGCCCTGCTCGCGACTGCAATAGCGAACACAGCGGCCAATCGGCGCTTCACTTTTGGAATCCGTGGCCGCACCCAGGTACTGCGACAACATCTTGGCGCCCTGGCTGTCTTCGCTGTGGGGCTCCTCCTGACCGGCGGGTCGCTGTGGGCACTCAAGCGGGTAGATCCGGATGTTCGCCGGGCCTACGAAATTCTGGTTCTCACCATTACCAATCTCATGGTCACGGTGATGCGGTTTGTGGCAATGCGGACTCGAATCTTCCGTCATCAGCTGTTGCCGAGCCAGCACGAATAGGTTTGCTCT
>JAOPXC010000056.1 GCA_025965335.1 Nocardioides sp.
GAGGTCCGGTAGTTCTTCGTCCAGTAGGAGATGCCGCGCACGGTGTCGTACGACGCCAGCTGGTGCACCCAACGCTTGCCGACGAACGGGACGTCGCACACGATCCGCGGCGTCGCGAACCCGGGCAGGTAGCCCATGATGTGGTGCTGCAGGCGCTGGGCGTCGGCGACCGAGACCCGCCAGTGCTCGGAGTACGGGATCATGTCGCACATGTAGAAGTAGTAGGGCATGATTCGGGCCCCGTCGAGCAGTCGGAAGCACAGGTCGAGCAGGGCATGCGGGTCGGCGTTCACACCGTTCAGCAGCACGCCCTGGTTGCGTACGTCGCGCAGGCCGGCCTCGAGCATCGCGCCGGTGGCCTCGGCCACCAGCGGGGTGATGGAGTTCGCGTGGTTGGCGTGCGTGTGCATCGCGATGGACACCCCGCGCGCCCGAGCCACGGTGGCGACCCGGGTCATCCCCTCGCGCACGTCGTCCTGCAACCAGTGCTGGGGCAGGCCGATCAGGGCCTTGGTGGCGAGCCGGATGTCGCGGATGTTCTCGATGTCGAGCAGGTCGGTCAGGAACGCCTCGAGCCGCGGCCAGGGCATGTTCGCGACGTCGCCGCCGGACACGACGACGTCACGCACCGACGGCGTGCGGCGCAGGTAGTCCAGCATCGAGCCGAGGCGGTCGTTCGGCTTGCCGACGAACTTCAGCTTGTCGATGACCGGGGTCGAGTTCCCGACCAGGTCCATGCGCGTGCAGTGCCCGCAGTACTGCGGGCAGGTCGGCAGCAGCTCGGCCAGCACCTTGGTGGGGTAGCGGTGGGTCAGCCCCTCGGCCACCCACATGTCGTGCTCGTGCAGGGAGTCGCGGGTGGCGTGCGGGTGCGAGGCCCAGTCGGTGCGGCGGTCGGAGAGCACCGGGATCATGTAGTGCCGGACCGGGTCGCCGTAGAACGCCTCGGTCAGCGAACCTGCCCCCCGCACCGGCGCGTGCGGCATCATCGTGTTCATCATCTGCGGGGGCACGAGCATCGACATGGTTGCCCGCTCGGCCTGGTCGCGCTCGAGGTCGGCGTAGAACCGGTCGTCGACGAGGTCGCCGAGCAGGTCGCGCAGCTGCCGAACGTTCTTGACGCAGTGGGCTCGCTGCCACTGCACCGAGGCCCAGTCGGTCGCCGAGACGTCCTTCCAGCCGGGGAACCGGGTCCAGTCGGGCTCGACCAGCTCCACCCGCTCGTAGGGGTACGGCTGGCCGCTGTCGAGGCCGATCGAGGTCTCGATGCTCATGAGAGCTCCTGGGTGCTGAGGGAGTACGTCACGGCGGCGCGTCGTTTGTGTCGGGCGCGGCACCTCTGTCAGAGTATGAGGAGAATATCCCGCTCGTCCAATGACGCGCCGCAAAATGTCCTGTCTAAGTTCTGTGTCACTGGAGGACCCACGGCTATGACGCTGAATATCGGCGATCCGACCGGCCTGCACCGCGTGCTGGATGAGGCCGTCGTCCTGCCCCAGGCGGCCCGGCGGCTCGATACCCGGCGCGAGCTGTGGCCCGACGAGGTGCGGATCCGCGTGCAGCGGCTGAACCTCGACGCGGCATCCTTCCGGCAGCTCGAGGGCAAGCACGGGGGAGCGGGCGACGCGATCCGTGCCGAGGTGCTCGAGATCGTTGCCGCGCGCGGCAAGATGCAGAACCCCGAGACCGGGTCCGGCGGCATGCTGGTCGGGACCGTCGAGGAGGTGGGCCCCGAGTCGCCGCTCGGCCTGCGGGTGGGCGACCGCGTCGCGACCCTCGTCTCGCTCACGCTCACGCCGCTCGTGATCGAGGACGGGCTCGCGCAATGGGACGGGCTCGGCGAACAGGTGCCGTGTGACGGGTACGCCGTGCTGTTCGGTCGCTCGATCGCCGCGGTGATCCCCGACGACCTGCCCGTGGACCTGAGCCTGTCGGTCCTGGACGTCTGCGGGGCGCCGGCTCTCTCCGCCCGCATCGTGGGGGAGTACGTCGCCAACGCGGGCTCGGCGACGGTCTGCGTGATCGGTGGGGGTGGCAAGTCCGGCTCGCTCAGCCTGGTCGCGGCCCGGCGCGCGGGCGCGACCCGCACCATCGGCGTGGTCCCGCACGAGCGCGAGGCGGCCGCGCTGCGCAAGGCAGGCCTGGCCGACCACGTGGTGGTCGCCGATGCCCGTGACCCGATCGCACTGCGCGACGCGGTCACCGCCGCGGGCGGACCGGCCGACGTCACGGTCGTCTGCGTCGACGTGCCGGGCTGTGAGGGCGGCGCCGTCCTGGCCACCGAGGAGCGCGGGACCGTGATCTTCTTCTCGATGGCGACGTCCTTCTCGGCCGCAGCGCTCGGCGCCGAGGGCCTGGCCGCCGACGTCACGATGCTGGTCGGCAACGGCTATCTGCCGGGCCACGCGGCGTACGCCCTCGTGGTGCTGCGCGAGGATCCCGGCGTGCGCGGGTTGTTCGAGGCGCGCCTGCAGGTGGAGGTCGCGCGATGAGCCGCCCCGAGAAGAAGCTCGACCTCGACCCGGCCACCGTCCGGCAGGCCCGGGCGCTGGCGCGCAAGGTCGGCCGCCCCATCGTCGCGACGGCGAAGAAGCACACCACCGTCGCGGTCGAGCGGGCCACGCTGCGGCTGGCCGGCCTCGAGGGTGCCGACGCCGAGGGCACCCCCTGGGTCAACCGGCTGGCCGACGTCGTCCGGGCCGACACCGGCCTCGAGCACGGCCTCGCGCTCCCGGTGTGGGACGCGCTGCTGCGGGGCGAGGCCGATGACCTGGGCACGCTGGCCCAGAAGGC
>JAOPXC010000089.1 GCA_025965335.1 Nocardioides sp.
CGACCATTGTTCCCGACCACTTGATTGTCCCCGACCCCGACTAGAGTCGCGTCGTGCCCGACGTGAAGCCCGAGACATCCGCCCGGCCGCGCCTGCTCCTCCTCGACGGCCACTCGCTGGCCTACCGGGCGTTCTTCGCGCTGCCGGTCGAGAACTTCTCGACCACCACCGGCCAGCACACCAACGCCGTCTACGGCTTCACCTCGATGCTGATCAACGTTCTCCGTGACGAGCAGCCGACGCACCTCGCGGTGGCCTTCGACGTGTCGCGCAAGACGTTCCGTCTCGAGGAGTACGCCGAGTACAAGGCGAAGCGCAACAAGACGCCCACCGAGTTCAGCAGCCAGCTGCCGCTGATCGAGGAGGTCCTCGACGCGCTCCGCATCCCGTTCCTGAAGAAGGACGGCTACGAGGCCGACGACATCATCGCCACGCTGGTGACCCAGGCCCTGGCCGACGACATCGAGGTGTTGATCCTCACCGGTGACCGCGACTCCCTCCAGCTGGTGACCGAGACCTCGACCGTCCTCTACCCGATGCGCGGCGTCTCCGACATGGCCCGGATGACCCCGGAGGCCGTCGAGGCGAAGTACGGCGTGCCGCCGTACCGCTACCCCGAGCTGGCCGCCCTGGTCGGCGAGGACTCCGACAACCTGCCGGGCATCCCCGGTGTCGGGCCCAAGACCGCGGCCAAGTGGATCAACCAGTTCGACGGGCTCGACAACGTGATCACGCACGCCGACCAGATCCCCGGCAAGGCCGGCGACAACCTGCGCGCGCACCTCGGCGACGTGCTCCGCAACCGCCGCCTCAACGCGCTCGTGTGCGACCTCGAGCTCGACCTCGTGCCCTCCGAAATGGAGTTGCGGCCATGGGACCGCCAGGAGGTGCACACCCTCTTCGACGGGCTGGAGTTCCGCGTCCTGCGAGACCGACTCTTCGAGACGCTCCAGTCGGAGGAGGTCATCGACGACTCCGGCTTCGAGATGGCCGGGGCCAGGCTCGGCGCCGGCGAGGTCGCCGGATGGCTCGAGGCCCACGCGTCGGCCGCCGCGGACACCCGCACCGGCGTGATGGTCCAGGGGGCCTGGCGGGCGGGATCGGGCGAGGTCTCGTCGGTCGCGATGGCGGCCCAGGACGGCACCGCCGCCTGGTTCGACGCGGCCGAGATCACGCCCGAGGACGACGCGGCGGTGCTGACGTGGGTCGCAGACCCGGCCGCGGCGAAGGTGATGCATGACGCGAAGGGCCCGATGCTGGCACTTGCGGCCCGGGGCTGGCCGCTCGCGGGGCTGGTCAGCGACACCGCGCTCGCGGCGTACCTCGTCCGCCCCGACCAGCGCTCCTACGACCTGGCCGACCTGACGCTGCGCTACCTCAAGCGCGAGCTCAAGCAGGGCGCCGCCGACCAGGACTCCGGGCAGGGCCAGCTCAGCTTCGACAGCCTCGAGGGTGCCGACGACGGCGCCGCCGAGACCGCGATGCTGCACGCTCGCGCTGTGCTGGATCTGGCCGAGGCACTCGACGAGTCGATCGAGGAGCACGGTGGGGCCCGGCTGCTCGCCGAGATTGAGCTGCCGCTGGTCGAGCTGCTGGCCACGATGGAGCAGACCGGCATCGCCGTCGACATCGACCACCTGGAGTCGTTGGAGAGCCACTTCGCCGGCGAGGTCAAGGCGGCGGCCGACGAGGCCTTCGCCGTCATCGGCAAGGAGATCAACCTCGGCTCGCCCAAGCAGCTGCAGGTCGTGCTGTTCGACGAGCTCGACATGCCGAAGACCAAGCGGACCAAGACGGGCTACACCACCGACGCCGACGCGCTGCAGGCCCTCTACGTCAAGACCGAGCACCCGTTCCTCCTGCACCTGCTGAGGCATCGCGACGTGTCCCGGCTTCGTCAGACCATCGAGGGGCTGCTCAAGACCGTCGCGTCGGACGGCCGCATCCACACCACCTTCAACCAGCTGATCGCGGCGCCCGGTCGCCTCTCCAGCACCGATCCCAACCTGCAGAACATCCCGGTGCGCACCGAGGAGGGTCGTCGCATCCGCGAGGGCTTCGTCGTCGGCCCCGGTTACGACTGCCTGCTGACCGCCGACTACAGCCAGATCGAGATGCGGATCATGGCGCACCTCTCCGAGGACGACCTGCTGATCGAGGCGTTCCGGTCCGGCCGCGACTTCCACTCGATCACCGCCGCCCGGGTCTTCGACGTGGCCGCCGAGGACGTCTCGGTCGAGATGCGGGCCAAGATCAAGGCGATGAACTACGGCCTGGCCTACGGCCTGTCGGCGTGCGTGCGGAGTCAGCAGCTCGGGGTCGAGCCCGCGGTGGCCCTCGGGATGATGGACGAGTACTTCGAGACGTTCGGCGGGATCCGCGACTACCTGGGCGGCATCGTCGAGGAAGCCCGCAAGTCGGGGTTCACCGAGACGATCATGGGCCGACGCCGCTACCTGCCCGACCTCACCAGCGACAACCGTCAGCGCCGCGAGATGGCCGAGCGGATGGCACTCAACGCCCCGATCCAGGGCTCGGCCGCCGACCTGATCAAGATCGCGATGCTGGACGTCGACCGGGCGATCGCGGCGGCCGGGATGCGCTCACGCATGCTGCTGCAGGTGCACGACGAGCTCGTGTTCGAGGTGGCGGACGGGGAGCGGGAGGCGCTCGACGCACTGGTCCGCCAGCAGATGGGGAGCGCCGCCGATCTTGCCGTGCCCCTCGACGTGTCGGTGGGCACCGGCCGCAGCTGGCACGAGGCCGCCCACTGAGTCGTGCTCGTCAGGCCTGCGCCGACTCGGTCTCGTCCTGCGGCTCGTCGACGCGCACCGTGGGGGTCAGCCAGGCGCTGATGAGGAGCCCGAGGAACAGCAGGCCGTCGATCACGCAGACCAGGGTGACCAGCCCGGTGACGCTGTGCACCGCGGTGCCACCTGCGAGGAGCAGCGCCAGCGCGGTCCAGATCATCAGGACCGAGCTCAGCTGTTGGCGGGCGAGGACCGAGTACAGCAGCAGCTGGATCATCGAGAGCAGCGTGCCGACGATCGCGAACAGCCACAGCCGGTCCTGGATTCCAGCGAAGTCCGAGCCCCCCACGAAGACCAGGGCCAGGTCAGGGAGCAGCAGGGTGCCGGCAAGTCCACACGCGCCGAGGCCCAGGGCCACCGCGAGCGACTTGGCCAGCGTGCTCCGCGACGCGCCCCGCGTCGACATCGACGGGAACGCCATGACGACGACGAACTGGGGGAGGAAGAGGATCGCCTTGACCAGGATCAGCCCGCCGGCGTAGAGCCCCGCGACCCCGCTGTCGAGCACCGCACGGGCCAGCAGGATGTCGGCGTTGGAGAGGGCGAAGAAGGCGAGCAGCGCCTGGGCGCTGGTGCCGACCTCGCGCAGCAGGTCCACCCGGGAGACGTGGACGTCCGTGGCCGACACGTCCGGACGTGGACTGCGCAGGGCGACGGCTCCGACGATGACGGGCAGCCAGCAGCCGAGCGTCACCCCGAGGACGGCGGAGAACTCGGTCGGCCAGATGATCATCAGCCCGAGTCCGCAGGCGACCCGTCCGACTCCCTGGACCAGGTAGATCAGAGCGAGCGGCTCCCAGCGGCGCTCACCCTGCAGGATGCCGGCCTGACCGCCCATCAGCGTGAGGGGCGCGGCCGCGAACGCGACCATCATCGCCGTGGGCAGGCTGTTGAGCTTGAGCACCCAGTCGAGGAGCGGGGCCAGCAGCAGGCACAGTGCCCCCAGTGCGAGCGCGCTGCGGACGCTCACGCCCAGCACCAGACGCTCGATGGTCTCGACGTGCTCGGGGTCGGCGGCGATGCGCCGTGCACCGGTGGCCTGGAGGCCCAGGGACACGACGTTGACGACGAGCAGCACACCCATGAGGGCCGAGAAGGCGCCGAACGCGTCGGGCCCGATGAGGTGGGCCGCCGCAACCGTGTAGCCGTAGGTCGCGATGTTCATGACGCCCATCGCGACGGCGATGGACGCTCCGCCTCGCAGCCCGGTTCGCGCCGCTCTCTCGTTCACGAATGGAAAGCCTACGGGCCCGTACGCCGCGAGAGGGAGGTGGTTGGATCGGGCGCGTGCCGAGTGAGCGGAAGGAGGGGTGGTGATGGTGACCGTGGACCGTGCCGAATCGGCCTGGCGTCGCTGGCTGCCCCGCGCCTGGTCACTCGCGCTGGCGCTGCTCCTGCTGGGACCGGCGCTCGGCCGCGGTTACGTCCTGAGCTACGACATGGTCTGGGTCCCCGACCTTGCGCTCAGAGGTGACTTCCTCGGGCTCGCGTCGGGACTGCCTCGCGCGGTCCCCTCGGACGCCGTGGTCTCCGTCCTGGACGGCCTCGTGCCCGGAGCCGTCCTGCAGAAACTGGTGCTGCTCGGGTGTCTGGTCCCCGGCGGGATCGGGGCCGCGCGGCTCGCGCCGGGGGACTCGCTGGTCGGTCGGCTGGTGGCCGTGTCGGTCTACCAGTGGAACCCGTTCGTGGTCGAGCGGCTGCTCATCGGCCACTGGCCGGTGCTCCTGGGCTATGCGGTGCTGCCGTGGGTGGTCGTCGGAGCGCGGCGCTGGCGGACCGAGGCATCGATGCCCGGGGCGCTGTGCCTGCTGGTCCCGCTCGGGAGCCTGAGCGCGAGCGCCGGCGTGGCCACGGCCGTCGTACTCCTTGCCTTCGCGCTGGCCCGGCACCGGACCCGCTCGAACGTCACGGTCCTCGCGCTCGTCGTCGCCGCGAATGCTCCGTGGCTGGTCTCGGGCCTGCTGCACGCCTCGGCCGCGAGCACGGATGCCGCGGGCGCGGACGCGTTCGCCCTCAACCGGGACGGGGCGCTGCCGGGGCCGGTGGCGGCTCTTGGCCTGGGCGGCATCTGGAACACGGAGGTGGACCTGCCCTCGAGGGACGGGGTGCTGGCCTGGCTGTCCCTGGCGTTCCTGTTGGTGCTCGCCATCGCCGGAGCCCGGGCCTGGATCCGCCGGACCGGCCGGCGCGACGCGGTGGCCTTCGGGGCGTGCTGGGCAGTCGGGTACCTGTTGGCGGTGCTGACCTGGCTCGCTCCGGACCTCATGGGCTGGCTGGTGGTTCAGGTCCCGGGGGCTGGGCTCTTCCGCGATGGCGCCCGGGCGCTGGTGCTGTGTGCCCCGCTGCTGGTCTCGGTGGTCGCGCAGGGCGCTGCCGAGGTCTGGCGCCGGGCTCCCCGCGCAGCCGTGGCGCGTACGTCGCTGGCGGCGGCGATCGTCGTGCTCCCCATCACCCTGCTGCCCGACGCGGCGCTGGGACTCTCGGGACGGCTCCGGCCGGCGACCTTTCCCTCTGCCTACCAGCAGGCCAGGGAAGTGGTCTCGGACCAGCAGCGTCGAGACGGCGACGAGGCCGGCGACCTGCTGGTGCTGCCGTTGACGAGCTATCGGCAGCCGGGTTGGAACCACGACCACAAGGTGCTGGACCCGATGGGGCGGTTCCTCACGCCCGACTACGTCGCCAGCGACCGGCTCGTGGTCTCCGGCGTGGACCTGGCCGGAGAGGACCCACGCCTCGTCGAGGTCTCACGAGCGCTCGCGGGATCGACTCCGGAGGCCCGGTCGCGGAGCCTCGCCGACCTGGGGATCGGCGTTGTCGTGGTCGAGCACGACGCGCCCGGCGACTCGCCGGAGGTTGCGGGTGAGACGCTTCTCGACACGACCCAGTTGACGGTGATCCGGGTCGCCGAGCCCGTGCCGCGGACCGTGCCGGGGGGCTGGATCGCCGGCATGACCCTCGCCTGGGTGCTCTACCTGGCAGCGCTGCTGGTCGGCGTCGTGCGGATCTCCCGGGCCGGGCTCACCGCCCGGCGACGCGCCGGGGCCAAGGCAATGTCGGGGTAATTCAACAACGCTCTTATCGCGCTGCTACGCTCCGACCGAACCTTGGGAGGGGTATTCATGGGATCGATCCTGAGCACTTTTGGTGCACTGGTCATTGGCGGCATCGTCGCCTCGGCAACCGTCATCGGCGTCGTCAACGCGCAGACCAGCCCGCACGGTGCCTCGCCGGCGAACGTCAACCAGCCGATCATCCAGTACGGCTCGACGAACTGATCGCTCCCTAGCGCCCCTCGGACCCCGGCTTCTCATCGAGTTCCTTCGACGACCGCTCGCGCAGCTCGTCGAGCGCGCCACCGCCGATCACCTCCGCCGGATCCTCGGGATCCTGGCTGTCCACGCGGGTCCCGTTCAGCGCCGCAAGCACGACCAGCGCGAACGACCGCTGCGCGTGCTCCCAGGTGAAGGCGTGGCTCATCTCCAGGGCACCGATGGCCAGCCGGCGACGCTCCGCCGCGTCTCGCAGCAGCCTCCCGATCGTCGAGGTCAGCTCTTGCTGATCGTCGACCAGGACGCCGGAGTGTCCGTCGTCGATCGACTCCCGGGTCCCGCCTGCCGACCGGTACGCCACGGCCGGCGTCCCGTGCATGCCGGCCTCGCCGATCACCAGGCCCCAACCCTCCTTGAGCGACGGCAGGGCGAGCAGCCACGCGCGCTCGTAGAGCTCGTGCTTGCGGGACTCGTCGACCTGCCCCTCGAAGACAACGGTGTCGCCCGCGTCGATGCTCGCGGCGTACTCGTGCAGCTCGCCCTCCCACCAGCCGCTGCCGACCACCTCGAGGCGCAGGTCGGGCATCTCCGCGCGCAGGGCGACCGCGGCGTCGATCGCGTGCTCGACCTGTTTGTGCGGCACCAGGCGCCCCACGACCGCCACCGTCGGGTTGGCGGCCTTGCCCGGGTCCACGGGGACGACGGCGTCGGTGCCGTTGTGGACCACCGCTATCCGGGGGCCCTTCACGCCCAGCTGGCGCAGCTCGCTGCGGGTGGCTCCCGAGACCGCCACGTACTGGCACCCGCGGTAGATCCACGGTGCGAGGCGGTGCTCGATCCACCAGCCGATCTTCGCGGTGAGGCCGGTGTAGACGACCGGCCACTGCTCGCGGTGCACGTGGTGGACCAGCACGATGACGGGTTTGCGGGTGACGAGCCGGCTGAAGAACGGGAGCCCGTTCTGGATGTCGACGACCACGTCCGGATCACCCAGGTCACCGCGCCGGAGTGCCCGCATGCCCTGCAGATAGACCGACGTCTTGCTGCCGCGGCGCACGAACCGGACGCCGTCGACGACCTCCTCCGGTGGTGCCGCGGCATGGGCGGCGCAGAAGATCGTGACCGAGCTGCCACGCTCGACGAGCCCGGCAGCCATCTTCTCGAGGAAGCGCTCGGCGCCCCCACCCTCGGGGTTGCGGGTGTCGCGCCAGCTGAGGAAGACCACGTGCTTGCCCGCCAGGGCGGGGGAGAGGTCCTCGACGTCGTGCATCGCCAGAACCTAGCGCCCTCCCGTTCTGGCTCGTGCATTGCTCGGCGATAGGTAAGGTCGCCCGCGTGCCGAGCCCCTCCACCGCCGCTGCCGACCCTCGGGTCCGCTGGCGAGCCACGCTCGCCCGTTCGGTGCGGCTTCTCCGGGAGTTCCGCTACGAGCAGCCGGACCCCGCCCGGTTCTACACCGCCATCGCCGAGGACTCGGTGGGCCAGCTGTCGACCTACGTCGGTCTGGACGGCAGCGTGATGCTCGACGTCGGCGGGGGACCGGGCTACTTCCGGGACGCGTTCACGGGCGCGGGCGCGACGTACTTCGCCCTCGACGCCGACGTGGGAGAGCTCGCGGGACTGGGCGGGATCGCGTCGGGCACCGTCATCGGCAGCGGGATGCAGCTGCCGTTCCGCGACGACTCCCTCGACGTCTGCTACTCCTCGAACGTCCTCGAACACGTGCCGGACCCCTGGCTGATGGCCGAGGAGATGGTCCGGGTCACCCGTCCGGGCGGACTGGTCTTCATCAGCTACACCGTCTGGTTCGGCCCATGGGGCGGGCACGAGACCGCGCCCTGGCACTTCCTCGGAGGTCTCCGGGCGCGCCGCCGCTACGCGCGCAAGCACGGCCACGAGCCCAAGAACAGGTACGGCGAGTCGCTGTTCCGCGTGACGGTGGCGGCGGGGCTGGCATGGGCACGGCGCCAGACCGCGGCCGAGGTCGTGGACCTGACGCCGCGCTACAACCCGGGCTGGTCACGCTGGCTGGTCAACGTCCCGCTGGTGCGTGAGCTGGTCACCTGGAACCTCGTCATCGTCCTGCGCAAGCGGTGAGCCGCAACTCCCGGCGCCGCCTCACCGCGAGGAGGCGTATCGCCGCCCGACCTGCCCGTTCGACGGCGGCCCTCGCGCAGGCTCCGACCGAGCCGGTCCGAGACCGCTCGGCCTTCTCGTTCCGCCTGCTCGCCGGCTGCGCGCTGCTGTTCGGGTTGGCGTTCATCCAGGACCCGGGCTTCCTGGCGTGGGACACCAAGTTCGACCTGGTCACGGCGCCGGCCGACCTCCTGGGCCGCGCCCTGCACCTGTGGGACGGCCAGGGCGCGTTCGGCCAGCTCCAGAACCAGGCCTACGGCTACCTGTGGCCGATGGGTCCGTTCTTCGTGCTCGGCTGGCTGGCGGCCATTCCGGGCTGGGTGGTGCAGCGGCTCTGGTGGGGCCTGGTCATGTCCGTCGCCTTCACTGGTACGTCGCGGGTGGCCCGCGCGTTGGGCGTCCGCTCCGACCTTGCCTGCATCGTGGCCGGGGTGGCGTTTGCGCTGTCGCCGCGGATGCTCACCACCCTGGGCCCGATCTCGATCGAGGCCTGGCCGAGCGCCATCGCCCCCTGGGTGCTGCTGCCGCTGATCCGCGGGTCGACGAGGGGCTCTCCACGCCGGGCCGCGGCGCTCTCCGCCCTCGCCGTCGCGATGGTCGGCGGAGTGAACGCGGCCGCCACGCTCGCCGTCCTGCCCCTGGGCGCGCTCTGGCTGCTGACCCGCACCCCCGGCCCCCGCCGCCGGTCGCTGATGCTGTGGTGGCCGGTCTTCACGGCCCTCGGCACCCTGTGGTGGCTGGTGCCGTTGGCCGTCATGGGCTCCTACAGCCCACCGTTCCTCGACTTCATCGAGACGGCGTCGGTCACGACGTTCCCGACGACGTTGTTCGACACGCTGCGCGGCACGTCCGACTGGGTGCCGTACGTCGACGCCGGCTCGCGCGCCGGCAACGACCTGCTGGTCACGTGGTACCTCTGCCTCAACAGCGGGGTCGTCCTGCTCCTCGGGTTCGCGGGGCTGCTCGACCGCCGCAACCCCCACCGGCAGTTCCTCGCGCTGGCCGTGCTGGTGGGCGTGCTGATGGTCACGGCCGGTCACCTGGGCAGCGTGCAGGGCTGGTTCGCCCCGACGATCCGTGACCTCCTCGACGGCTCGCTGGCACCGCTCCGCAACGTGCACAAGTTCGATCCGATCCTCCGGCTGCCCCTCGTGCTGGGCCTGGCGTTCGTGCTCGACCACGCCATCACCGCTGCGGCCGAACGGCGGGCGGCGTCCGGCGGCGACGTGCCGGCGCTGGAGCGGCTCAACAAGGTTGCCCTGCTGGGCATGGCGATCGCGGTGGTGGCGGGCGCGTCGCTTCCCGCGCTCGCCGGCCGCATCGCACCGGCCGGGGCGACCCTCGGAGTTCCGCAGTACTGGCAGCAGGCGGCCGACTGGCTGGCCGCCGAGCCCGGCGACGGCACCGCGCTGGTGGTGCCCGGGGCTCCGTTCGGTGACTACGTCTGGGGGTCACCGAAGGACGAGCCGCTGCAGTGGCTCGCCCGGTCCCGCTGGGCCGTGCGCAACGTCATCCCGCTGGCGCCACCGGGCAACATCCGGATGCTCGACGCCATCGAGGCCCGGTTCGCCCAGGGGGAGGGCTCCGCGGGCTTTGCCGACTACCTCCGGCGGGCCGGGGTGCGCTACCTCGTCGTCCGCAACGACCTCGCACGGTCCAACGACGTGCCGGACCCCGTCCTCGTGCACCAGACGATCGCGCGCTCGCCGGGGCTCACCGGAGTCGCGACCTTCGGCCCCACGGTGGGCGGCGACGGCCATCTCGACGGGGCGGACGGCCGGGTGCTCGTCAACGGCGGCTGGCAGGCGCGCTACGCCGCGATCGAGATCTTCGAGGTCACCGGGGACGCCGCACCGGCGGTGGCGGCCGGACCGCCGCCCCTGGTGGTCGGCGGCCCCGAGGACCTGCTCGACCTCGCCGACCTGGGCGTCATCGGCGACGGGCCCACCCAGCTCGCGGCGGACACCCCCTCGCCCCTGGTCGGCGCTGACGGCCCGGATGGCCGGCTGGTGCTCACCGACGGGCTGCGGGCCCGGGAGCGGTTCTTCGCCCGCGTGCACGACGGCTACTCGGCCGCCCTGACCCCGGGTGACGTCCGCCGATCCGGGAACCCGTCCCGGGACTACCTGCTCGACAGCAGGGACCGGTGGTCCACCACGGTCCGCCTCGACGGTGCCCAGGCGTTGTCGGCGTCCTCGTCGATGTCCGACTCCAACGCCTTCGGCGGAGCCGAGCGCGGACTGCTGCCGTACGCCGCCGTGGACGGCTCGCAGGACACGTTCTGGAGGTCCGGCGCCGGCCAGCAGGACCATGCCTGGTGGGCGATCACGTTCGACGAGCCGATCGAACCCACCACCGTCACCGTGTCGGCGGGCGCCGCGATCACCCGCAACGAGACCATCCGGGTCCGCACGCCCAACGGCGTCACCGATCCGGTGGTCCTCGCGCCGGGGGACCGCAGCGACGTCGAGCTCCCCGCAGGTGGCAAGGCCATCGCCTGGCTCCGGGTCGAGGACGCGTCGCCCACCGTCGGTCGATCCCTGACGCTGGCCGAGGTCGACGTGCCGGGGGTCGAGGTCGAGCGAACCCTCGTGCTCCCGGAGCCCCCCAAGGGGTGGGGCAATCCGGACACCGTGGTGCTCCGCGCCGACCGTGACGCCCGCACCGGCTGTGTCGAGGTGGGGTTCGACGTCCGGTGCGTCGAGGGTCGCGCCCAAGCCAGCGAGGAGCCGCTCGGCATGCGGCGCCTTGTGACGCTGGCCGGTCCGGCGTCGTACGACCCGACGCTCACCGTGCAGCCTCGGGCGGGTGCGGCCCTTGACCAGCTGGTGCTGCGTGACCAGCCGGTTGCAATCGCGGCGTCCTCGGTGGGTGTCCCGGACCCGCGGGCCGCTCCGGTGGCCGCCATCGACGGCAACCCGGACACCGCGTGGGTGGCCGAGAGCGACCAGCTCTCACCCGTGCTGACCCTGAGCTGGCTGGGCACGAAGAAGGTCAGGGGGCTGCGGATGACGCTCGACCCGGACACCGACGCCCGGTTGCCGGCCAGCGTCCGGTTGTCCTGGCCCGGGGGCAGCACCGACGTGTCGCTCGCCGACGGCCGCGCGAGCTTCCCACCCATCCGGACCGACCAGCTGCGCATCCAGGTCCTGACGGCAGCGCGCGCCTCCAACCTGGGTTTCGACGCGCAGCCGGCGCCCGTGGCCATCGGCATCGGCGAGCTGCGGCTCGACGGGGTGCCCTACCTGCCGCTGGGCCTTTCCGCCGACGAGACCCGCTACCCCTGCGGCAGTGGGCCGGAGGTCACGATCGACGGCCGCACGTCGCGCACGTCGGTGCTGGCCGCGCCGGCGGCGCTGGCGGCCGGGGTGCCGGTCCGCGCCGACCTGTGCAGCTCGCGGCCGGGGACCGGTGGCGGCACCTCGTCGCGCCCGTCCACGAGCCCGATCTCGCTGGCCGGCGGCGACAACCTCGTCGAGATCACCAACTCATCGGCGTTCGTCGTCGGCTCGCTGGTGCTCGACGACCCGCTCGCCTCAGCCGCAGCACCCGTGACCGACTCGGGCGTTGATCCCTCGGGTCCCGTCACCCGCACCCTCACCCCCGGATCCGGGGACGTCGTGGTGGAGCTGCACGAGAACTCCAACCCGGGATGGGCTGCCACGCAGGACGGCAAGCCACTGGACCCGGTGACCCTCGACGGCTGGCAGCAGGGCTGGGTGCTGGCCGATGACACGGGGGACGTCCACACCGTCTTCGCGCCGGACCGGACGTACCGGGCCGGCCTGGTCGCCGGGCTGCTGGCCCTGTTCGGTCTGGTCGTCGTGGTGCTGTTGACGCGCCGGAGCTGGGCGGGCCCGAATCCCGAGCCAGTGACCGGCCGACGGATCCCGGTCGCGCCGATGGTCGTCGTCGGGGCGGTCGGAGCGGGTCTCGTGGCAGGTTGGCCGGGCCTGGTCGCCGCCGCGGTGACCACCGTGGTTGCCGGGCTGGTCCATCGCCGCGCCGGCGAACAGGCGCCATGGGTGTTCGCCGTGCTCTGCCTCGTCGCCTCGCTGGACTACGTCGTGACCCCGTGGGCCAGCTCGTCCGGATGGGCCGGCAGCGACAGCTGGCCGCACTACCTGGTGCTGGTGCCGCTCGTGGGTCTCTTCGCCTCGGCGGTGGGTGACCCCGAGCTGCGGCGCACGTCCTTGAGGCGCATCGCCGGCCGCTCCACGAGGCGGTAGACGATCTCGGCGGCGACCAGGCTCACGACCAGCGTGAGTGCCCAGATGCCCAGGAAGTGGCCCCGGAACAACGTCCATCCGGTCGCCCACATCACCAGGTGCAGGATCGGCAGGTGCAGGCAGAAGACGCCGTAGGAGATCCAGCCGAGATGCCGCGCGACGGGGTGGGCGAAGAAGCGTGTGTAGCCGCCATGCGAGGACGTGAAGACGCCGGTCAGCACGATGATGCCGCCGATGCCCGCGTACAGGACGTTCTTGGTGAGCGACTCGGCATGCGTCGGCGCCGCCAGTAGTGACGGGCCGGCGAGCTGGGTCGCGGCCACGAGCAGGAGGCCGCCCGCGATCGCCCAGCAGACCCCCGGCTGCCGACCGAGCCGCGCGACCGGCGCGGTGACCCGCGCCCAGTGCCCGCTCCGCTCGAGCAGGAAGAGGAGGGCGAGGGCGATGCCTGCCGCGAACCAGATGAGATAGCCCGGCAGCCACTGCAGGGGGGCACCCGACGTCCATTCGGCCACCCGGTCCGCACCGCCGAGGTGCCACCACACGGACACGGCCACCAGGCCCGCGAGCGCCGAGACGACCCGCCACGGCTGCAGGCCGCGCCGCCCGACGGCCAGCACCATCAAAGCGGGCAGCAGCAGGTAGAACGTCACCTCCACCGCGAGGCTCCACATCTGGCTCAGGCCGGCCGGGAGCAGCGGGTCCAGGAACGTGTTGGTGAGCGTGAGCGTGACGATCCAGTCGCGGACCCCGCGGGTTGCGTTCGCGTCGATGAAGCACAGGGCCAGCACGGCGGCGAGCAGGTAGACGGGACCGATGCGCAGGAACCGCTTCCACAGGTACCGGCCGGTGGACGGCCGCGACCGGCGCTGGGCCGCCCGGGTCAGGAACGGCAGCGACAGCAGGAAGCCGGAGAGCACGAAGAAGATCGCAACTCCCACGTCGAGCCTGGACAGCACCGTTCCCCAGACACCGTGCCGCGTGTACTCGCCCGCCCAGAACGCGGAGTGCGTCGTGAGGACGGCCAGCGCGCCGACGGCTCTGAGGGTGTCGAGCACCGGGAAGTCGGGACGGGTGTCCGTCCCGTCGGACTCGACGGGGCGCTCGGCGGGGTTCACGACCGGTGCGACCTGGCTGCCGCCGTTCATGGTGTGGCTCCCCTCAGGTCTTCCTCCGGGACCGGGTTCCCGACCTCGACCTTGTCCACGCACAGTGTGACTCCCGGCTTCACGCCGGTGAGCGTGATCCGGTCGAACGACCCTTCCACCCGCACGAAGAGGCTGTTCAGGCCGGTGTGGACCGACGTCGCGACCTCGTCGCTGCCCGCGTG